>NZ_JAEHBK010000005.1:0-279341 GCF_016483685.1 Bacillus cereus group sp. N8
CTAGCTAATGCGACGCGGGTCCATCCATAAGTGACAGCCGAAGCCGCCTTTCAATTTCGAACCATGCAGTTCAAAATGTTATCCGGTATTAGCCCCGGTTTCCCGGAGTTATCCCAGTCTTATGGGCAGGTTACCCACGTGTTACTCACCCGTCCGCCGCTAACTTCATAAGAGCAAGCTCTTAATCCATTCGCTCGACTTGCATGTATTAGGCACGCCGCCAGCGTTCATCCTGAGCCAGGATCAAACTCTCCAATAAAGTTAGTTTGTCTAGCATCTAAAAATAAAAATTGACGTTTCACGTTGTTTGTTTCGTTTAGTTTTCAAAGTTCAACATCGCGTTTCAGCGACTTTCATAATATATCATAGTATATTATTTTCGTCAACAAGTTTTTTAAGATAATTTATATCTCTCATTTGCTGACTCTGCCTATTATATAGACTTTTCTATCACTATGCAAGTATTATTATAAAAAAATAAGAGGAGGAAAAATCCCCCCTCTTATTCTTCAGAAGAAACCTCTTCATTAGATTCCTCTTCTTCATCTTTCTGTGCTTTTGCTACTGTCGCTACCTCTTGCTCATCCTCTAAACGAATTAGACGGACACCTTGTGTATTACGTCCCATTTGAGAGATTTGATCAACTGGCATACGAATAATAACGCCTGCCGCTGTAATTAGCATGATGTCTTCTTCACCTGTTACAGACTTAACTGCTACTAATTTACCGTTCTTATCTGTAATGTTACAAGTCTTCAGACCTTTACCACCACGACTTTGCAGGCGGTATTCATCAATCGGTGTACGCTTTCCGTAACCATTTTTCGTTACAATTAGAACATTTACATCCTCTTCGACAATTTCCATACCTACAACTTGATCTTCATCACCTAATGTAATTGCTTTTACACCAGCCGCATTACGTCCCATAGAACGCACATCTTGCTCATTGAAACGAATTAGCATGCCGTTGCTTGTCCCAACGATAATATCCTTATCACCAGATGTTAAGCGTACAGAGATTACTTCATCCTCTTCACGAAGAGAAATCGCAATTAAGCCATTCGTACGTATATTTGCAAATGACGAAAGTGGTGTTCTTTTAGAGATACCTTGCTTTGTTGTAAAGAATAAGAACTGATCATCACCAAATTCACGAATTGGAATAATGGCGTTAATCCACTCCCCTTTATCTACACCTAATAAGTTAATAATCGGTATACCTTTTGCTGTACGACTATACTCTGGGATTTCATATCCTTTCGTACGGTATACTTTACCCTTATTAGTGAAGAATAAAATATGATCATGTGTAGAAGTAGTCAATAGATGTTCTACGAAATCATCATCATTCGTTCCCATTCCTTGCACGCCACGCCCACCACGGTTCTGCGTTTTGTACGTAGAAGCTGGTAACCTCTTAATATAACCGTTATGAGTTAACGTAATTGCAATGTTTTGCTCTGGAATCAAATCTTCATCTTCAATAAATTCCATACCGCCAATCGTAATTTCCGTTCGTCTCTTATCATTGAAGCGCTCTTTTACTTCCGTTAATTCTTCACGAATAATCTCAAGAACTTTCTCTTCATCTGCTAAGATTGCTTTTAATTCAGCGATTAACTTCATTAACTCTTGATATTCTTGCTCAATTTTTTCACGTTCTAATCCTGTTAAACGTTGCAGACGCATATCTAAAATTGCTTGTGCTTGTTTCTCACTTAAACCGAAACGTTCCATTAAGCCTTGCTTTGCAATATCTGCTGTTTTCGAACTACGGATTAACGTAATAACTTCATCAAGATGATCTAGAGCAATTCGTAATCCTTCTAAAATATGAGCACGCGCCTCTGCTTTTTCTAATTCATAAGCAGTACGTCGACGAATTACTACCTTCTGATGCTCCAAGTAATGATATAAATTTTGTTTTAAATTCAATACTTGTGGCTCTCCATTTACAAGAGACAACATATTAATACCGAAACTTGTTTGAAGTGCTGTATGTTTATATAGATTATTTAATAGTACATTGGCATTGGCATCACGACGTACTTCCATAACAATACGCATACCGTTTCGATCTGACTCATCACGTAAATCCGTAATACCTTCAATTTTCTTATCACGAACTAATTCTGCAATTTTTTCAATTAATCGCGCCTTATTAACTTGATAAGGTAGTTCAGTTACGAGAATAGATTGTTTACCATTTGACTTCTCTTCAATTTCAACTTTAGCTCGAAGCATAATAGAGCCTCTACCTGTTTCATACGCTCTTCGAATCCCACTTCGTCCCAAAATTAAACCTGCTGTTGGAAAATCTGGTCCTGGAATAAACTCCATTAATTCCGCAATAGTAATGTCGGGATTATGACTTAGTGCCAATACACCATCAATTACTTCACCAAGTTGATGCGGCGGAATGTTTGTTGCCATACCAACTGCAATACCCGTCGTACCATTCACTAATAAATTAGGGAAGCGCGCTGGCAATACAATTGGCTCTCTTTCAGAACCATCATAGTTATCTTGATAATCAATCGTATTTTTTGAAATATCACGTATTAATTCCATAGAAATCTTAGACATTCTTGCTTCTGTATAACGCATTGCTGCTGCCGAATCACCATCAACAGAACCAAAATTACCATGCCCATCAACAAGCATATAACGTTGACTAAAATCTTGCGCCATACGTACCATTGTCTCGTAAACAGCTGAATCGCCGTGAGGGTGATACTTACCGATTACTTCACCGACAATACGCGCTGATTTTTTATACGCTTTATCTGCAGTAATTCCTAAATCATTCATCGCATATAAAACCCTACGATGCACAGGTTTTAATCCATCACGAACATCTGGTAATGCACGAGATACGATAACACTCATTGCGTAATCTAAAAATGAGGTACGCATTTCATGACTAATATTAATTTCTCGAATTCGTGCTTGTTGTTGATTGTCTGACATCAACGAGCACCTCCTCTTACATTTCCGTTACACATACATTGATTTATATGTAGAAGACAGGAATACTTAGATTCCTGTCATTACTCATTTAAATATCAAGGTTTTTCACGTATTTTGCATTTTCTTGGATAAAGTTACGACGCGGCTCTACTTTATCTCCCATTAAAATTTCAAATGTTTCATCTGCTTCAATTGCATCTTGAAGAGAAACTTGAAGTAATGAACGAACTTCCGGGTCCATTGTCGTCTCCCATAACTGAGTTGGATTCATTTCTCCTAGACCTTTATAACGCTGAATCCCTGGCTTAGGTTGAGCTGGTAATTCCGCTAAGATTTTTTCAAGTTCCTTATCGTTGTAAGCATATTGAATTTTCTTACCTTGTTGTACTTTAAACAAAGGTGGCTGTGCGATATATATATATCCACACTCAATTATTTGACGCATATAACGATAGAAGAACGTTAATAATAGGGTACGAATATGTGCACCATCAACATCGGCATCGGTCATAATAATAACTTTATGATAGCGTGCTTTTTCAATAGCGAAGTCCCCGCCGATATTTGTACCGATCGCCGTAATAATTGTACGAACTTCATCATTTGATAAAATCTTATCTAAGCGTGCCTTTTCAACATTAATAATTTTACCCTTCAGCGGTAAAATTGCTTGGAAATGACGATCGCGCCCTTGTTTTGCAGATCCACCCGCAGAGTCACCCTCTACGATATAAATTTCACTAATTGCTGGATCTTTAGAAGAACAGTCTGCCAATTTCCCTGGTAAACTTGAAACTTCTAAAGCACTCTTTCGGCGAGTTAACTCACGAGCCTTTTTAGCTGCTACACGTGCACGCGCTGCCATCGTCCCTTTATCTACAATTTTACGTGCAACATTGGGATTTTCCAGTAAGAACTTTTCAAATGCCTCTGAGAATACTGACTCTGTAATTGTTCTTGCTTCACTATTTCCAAGTTTCGTCTTCGTTTGTCCTTCGAATTGTGGATTCGGATGTTTAATTGACACAATTGCTGTTAAACCTTCACGAACATCTTCACCAGTTAAATTACTATCCGCATCTTTTAAAATATTATTTTTACGACCATAATCGTTGATCACACGTGTTAGGGCAGTTTTAAATCCTACCTCATGTGTACCACCTTCATACGTATGAATATTATTTGTAAATGAGTAAATATGATTTGTATATCCTTCGTTATATTGAAGCGCAACTTCAACCTGAATACCATCTTTTGAACCTTCTACATATACAGGTTCTTCATGAATTGGTTGTTTTGAACGATTTAAATGTTCAACATATGATTTAATTCCACCTTCATAGTGAAACTCTTTCTTTTGCTTATGTTCACGCTTATCTTCAATCGTTAATTTAATATTACGATTTAAAAATGCCAATTCACGCATACGAGTCGCTAACGTATCAAATTCATATTCTGTCGTCTCTTTAAAAATCTCTGGGTCCGGCTTAAAGCGAGTTATTGTTCCAGTTTTATCTGTATCACCGATGACTTTTAAATCCGCAACTGGAATACCTCTTTCATACTTTTGGTAATGGATTTTTCCATCACGATGTACAAATACTTCTAGTTCTGTTGATAAGGCATTTACAACAGATGCACCAACACCATGCAAACCACCAGAAACCTTATAACCGCCACCGCCAAATTTACCTCCGGCGTGAAGGACAGTCATGATAACTTCTACTGCAGGACGTCCCATTTTTTCTTGTATACCAACTGGAATACCACGTCCATTATCCGTTACAAGAATACTATTATCTTCTTCAATACTAACGTTGATTTCATCGCAATACCCCGCTAAGGCTTCATCGATACTATTATCGACAATCTCCCATACAAGGTGGTGAAGTCCTTTTCCACTTGTAGTACCAATGTACATACCCGGACGTTTCCGAACTGCCTCTAGTCCTTCAAGTACCTGTATCTGACTTTCATCATATGCATTTTCTTGCATTTGCTTTTGTTCCATTGACACAAAGATCACCTACTTTTCCATTTAAACAGGGATTATGCCCTGTCCATTTCACAATCTACCGTGCCGTTCATTACATGAATTGTTTTCGCTTCTTTTAATGTTTCGTGTTCAATTCCGTCGACACTCGTCGTTGTCACAAATGTTTGCACTTTTCCTTGAATTGTATTTAACAGATGTGATTGACGATAATCATCTAATTCTGATAATACATCATCCAATAAAAGAATAGGATATTCCTTAACTTCTGAGTAAATCAATTCAATTTCAGCTAATTTTAGGGACAGTGCGGTCGTTCGTTGTTGTCCTTGCGAACCAAAGACTTGAACATTTTTACTATTAACGAAGAATTGTAAATCGTCACGATGAGGACCAATTAAAGTTGTACCACGGAAAATTTCACGTTGTTTCACAGATTGAAAACTTTCATAGTATACTTCTTTTATTTTCGACAAATCCATTGATTCTGATACATCTAGGCTTGGTTTATAGATGATTTCTAATTCCTCTAATCCCCTGCTAATCCCGCGATGTATCGGCGCAGCCCATTCTTGTAGTAAATGCAAGAACTCAAAACGTTTTCGCAATATTTTTGCACCATGCTCAATGAGTTGAAGTGTAAATACATCCAACATCGTTTCCTCATTTTTACTATTCCCTTGCATCTTTTTAAGCAAGTGATTTCGTTGCGTGAGCACTTTTTGATATTGGCTTAGTTCATACAAATAAACAGGCGCTATTTGTCCTAGTTCCATATCTAAAAAGCGCCTTCTTACTTGAGGGCTTCCTTTTACAAGATTTAAATCTTCTGGGGCAAACATAACAACATTCATTTCACCAATGTATTGGCTTAACTTTTGTTGTTCAAGTTGATTTAGCTTTGCCTTTTTACCTTTTTTGGAAATATTTAATTCTAAAGACAAAGAACTATTTCTTTTTTGTAATCTACCTTTGATTTGACCGTAATCCTCATCCCATCGAATAAGCTCACGATCATTAGAGGTTCTATGAGATTTCGCCATCGCTAATACGTAAATGGCTTCCATCAAATTTGTTTTCCCTTGTGCATTTTCACCAATAATTACATTGACCTTATCCTCAAAGGAGAGCTCTAATTTTTCATAATTGCGATAGTTTTTTAATTGTATTTCTGTAATAAACAAAGGGATCCCCCTTTATGCCTGAACTTGGAAAGTTCCACTTCCCGGAATTTCAATAATATCATTCGCATATAACTTGCGACCTCTTCTATTCTCAAGCTCTTGATTCACGTACACTTCATATTCTTGTAAGAACCATTTCACAGCCCCGCCCGTATCAATTACATCAGCTAGCTTTAAAAATTGTCCTAGTGTAATGTATTCTGTTGAAATCTTAATACTTTTCATAAAAATCGCTCACTTTCTGAAAGTGTTCATTCTTTCATTGTACTAAATAAACTAGCATTAGGAAAGTAATACCCTAAAATCAAATAAGGGCCACTAGTACCTTTAAACTAGCAACCCTCAATCCTTACTTAGTAAGTACGTACCGGTAAAATTAATTGGATGATGGAATCATCATTTACTGTACGAATCAAAAACGGCCTCATCGCCCCAGTAAAGCTAATTTTAATTTCTGTACTATCTAAAGCTTTTAATGCGTCCATCATATATTTTGCACTAAAAGATATTTTTAATTCTTCTCCATCTACGTTTTCACATTGAACTTCTTCTACTACTTTTCCGATTTCTGGTGAATTTGAAGAAATCTCAAGCATTTGTTGTTCTAATGTCGATAATTTAACAACATTGTTACGACCATCTCTTGCTAATAGCGAAGCACGATCAATTGCTTGTAAAAATTCTTTTGTATTCACAAAAATATCTGTCTTACTCTCGGCTGGAATTAAACGTGTTGTATCTGGATAGTTTCCTTCTAACAATCTCGAGAAGAATAATAAATGTTTTGTACGGAATAATACTTGATACTCCGTAATAACGATATCTACCATTTCTTCAGATTCATCTAGGATTTTACTTAATTCATTTAAACTCTTACCAGGAATAACGACATTGGCTTGAAATTCATCAGCAATATTATGCCCTTCAATTTTTGCTTTACGAAGCGCTAGTCTGTGACTATCTGTTGCAATGCAAGTTAACTCGCTGTTATATACTTTCCAGTTTACACCTGTCAAGATCGGCCTTGTTTCAGAAGTTGAAACTGCAAATACTGTTTGCCTAATCATATGTTTAAGTAAATCTGTTGGAATCTTAAATACATGATGTTCTTCAATCTGAGGTAGTAACGGATATTCAGCTGAATCTAAACCATTTAAATTAAACTCTGATTTTCCAGACTTTATTTTTGTCATAAAATGATTTTCCACAGAAATTTCAACAATTTCTTTAGGTAATTTTTTTACGATCTCACTAAAATATTTTGCTTGTAAAACAATACTTCCTGATTGTTCAATTTCAACAACTTCTTTTCCAGCATCTTCGACTGGGATAAATGATTCGATAGAGATATCTGCATCGCTACCTGTTAAAGTAACTCCTTCTTCAGTTGCTACAACTTTAATTCCTGTAAGAATTGGAATTGTTGTACGAGAAGAAACTGCCTTCATTACATCTTGTACACCTCTTACAAGATAGTCTTTTTGTATTGTAAAACGCATAACGAAAAACCTCCGGTAAGTATAAGATTTTATTTATTTAATAAAGATAAAAAAATAGTAGTAATAGTAATAGGGCCTGTGGATATGTGGATAACCCCGTTTAAAGATGTAAAAACAGTCTATCTACATGTGGATAGACTGTGCGTAAAACAAGGTAAGTTATTCACACTATTCAGCTACTACTACTTTAAAATATCATTAATTTCTTCGACGTGTTTTTGTAATTGAGTATCCGTTTTTAATAGCTTCGAAATTTTTTCGTGAGCATGGATTACTGTTGTATGATCGCGGCCACCAAATTCTTCACCTATTTTTGGTAAAGATGAGTCCGTAAGCTCGCGTGATAAATACATTGCAATTTGGCGAGGGAATGCAACGGATTTTGTACGTTTTTTTGCTTTGAAATCTTCTAATTTTACTTGATAGACGCCCCCAACGGCCTTTTGAATATCTGAAATAGAAATAATTCTAGGTATAGAGTTTGGAATAATATCTTTAAGTGCTTCAGCTGCTAAATCAGCATTAATATCTTTATTAATTAAAGATGAATAAGCTACAACTCGAATAAGTGCACCTTCTAACTCACGAATGTTAGAATCAATTTGATTTGCAATATAAAGCATAACCTCATTTGGTATATCAAGGCCTTCTGCTTTTGCTTTTTTACGTAAAATTGCAATTCTAGTTTCTAAATCTGGTGGCGTAATATCCGTAATTAAACCCCATTCAAAGCGAGAACGAAGGCGATCTTCTAAAGTTGGGATTTCTTTTGGTGGTCTATCACTTGAAATCACGATTTGTTTACTTTCTTCATGCAACGCATTAAATGTATGGAAAAACTCTTCCTGTGTTTGTTCTTTTCCAGCAAGAAATTGAATATCATCTATCAGTAAGACATCTACATTACGATATTTATTACGAAAATCGACAGCTTTATTATCACGAATAGAGTTAATGAATTCATTTGTGAATTTTTCAGATGACAAATATACAACTTTTGCATTCGGGTTGTGTTCAATTACATAATGCCCAATTGCGTGCATTAAATGTGTTTTTCCAAGTCCAACGCCCCCATAAATAAAGAGCGGATTATAAGCTTTAGCTGGCGCCTCAGCTACAGCTAAAGAAGCAGCATGTGCAAAACGATTACCAGAGCCAATAACAAATGTATCAAATGTATATTTTGGATTTAACATGCTCTGTGGTAAATGAGTAGAATCATCTTGTGCTCGATTTTTTTTAATAGGAGGAAGATCGATATCCTCTTCCGCCTGACTTTGGGGAATAATAAAACGAATAGCTAGTTTTGCCCCTGTTAAATCATAAAGTGTTTCGGAGATTAGTTCCGAATAATGGGATTCTAGCCAGTCACGAGCAAATTCATTTGGAGCTGTAATAGTTAATACATCTTTTTTCAAGTTATGAGCGGTTGTTGATTTTAACCATGTTTCATAACTCGGCTTACTTACCTTTTTTTCTAATTCTTTCAAGGCACTATTCCATAAATCAGAGATATTTTCCAAAGGTGTCCCTCCTTTACAAAGATGGTAAAAGAATAAGGTTGTGCAACAATTGTACAACCCATAAGTATTTTAAATGCATATTTATACGAAACGTATTTTAAAATATAAAAACGTTGTTTGTATCCGAGATAGAGTTTTCGACAAAAAAACAAATGTGGACAACTATTTACCCACATGTGATTTAAACTGTCCACATGTTATACACAAATTGTGGATAAAATAAAGATGTGGAAAACTTATTCAAAGTGAAAACACAACTATAATATCAAAAAACAGTAGCTATAGCAATGAATTTAAGAAAGTTATCCACAAAATCAATACCTTGTGGAATAAACTTGTCCACAACACGATATACTGTGTAAAAGTAAAAAAAGAGTTTGTGGATATAAAAAAAGCGAAAATATATTTATCCACAAGGAAATATAGGGGCTGTGAAAAAGTCTGTGAATAGGTTCAAAATGAATATTTGATGAAAATTTCAAGAACCATTGACATTTTCCTAGTTGATTTACTATAATTTATTAGACTGTCTTTAACAGATATTCCTCAGGGAGGTGTCATATAATGAAAAGAACTTACCAACCAAATAAACGTAAGCGCAGCAAAGTACATGGTTTCCGCAGCCGTATGAGCACAGCGAACGGACGTAAAGTGCTAGCAGCTCGTCGTCGTAAAGGAAGAAAAGTATTATCTGCGTAGACCACTGATCGTTCAGTGGTCTTTTTTTCTAATAATAATGAATTTCCGCTGATGAACTACAGGAGTGTCAATTGATATGAAGAAAAAAAATCGTATAAAAAAGAATGATGAATTTCAGGCTGTTTTCCAAAAAGGACAGTCGGATGCTAATCGTCAGTTTGTTGTATACCAATTAAATAAAGAAAAACAGCCATACTTTCGCATCGGCCTTTCTGTTAGTAAGAAAATAGGAAATGCAGTAGTTCGTAATCGAATCAAGCGTATGATTCGCCAAGCGATTATGGAATTAAAAGATGAGATAGATTCTGGAAAAGATTTTGTTATAATAGCAAGGAAGCCTTGTGCAGAGATGACATATGAAGAAGTAAAGAAAAGCTTAATTCATGTCTTTAAACGCTCTGGTATGAAAAGAATAAAAAAGTAGCGTAAGGAAATGAATTACACTATATACATACCGATACAAGGAGGAGTAGGCTTTGAAAAAGAAACTAGGTTTACTAGCCATGGTTGTTGCATTAATGGCAATTGCTACTGGTTGTAGTGAAACGGGTCAGCCGATTACGCCAAATAGTACTGGGATTTGGAACGAATATTTCGTATATCCACTGTCTCAGTTAATCACGTATTTTGCAGAATTATTCGGTAAGAATTATGGTTTAGCAATCGTTGTTACGACTCTTATTATTCGTTTTGCATTATTACCATTAATGATTAAACAAACGAAAAGTACGAAGGCAATGCAAGCGTTACAACCAGAAATGGTAAGATTAAAAGAGAAATATAGCTCTAAAGATCAAGCAACACAGCAAAAACTACAACAAGAAATGATGCAGTTATATCAAAAAAATGGTGTAAATCCATTAGCAGGATGTTTACCAATTTTTGTTCAGATGCCTATTTTATTCGCGTTTTATCATGCGATTATGAGAACATCAGAAATTAGTAAGCATACATTCTTATGGTTTGATTTAGGACAGGCAGATCCTTACTATATCCTTCCAGTTGTTGCGGCTATTACGACTTTTATTCAGCAAAAACTTGCAATGGCAGGGACAGCTGGACAAAACCCGCAAATGGCAATGATGATTTGGCTTATGCCAATCATGATTTTAGTCTTTGCAATTAACTTCCCAGCAGCACTATCACTATACTGGGTAGTTGGTAACATCTTTGGTATTGCTCAAATGTATTTGATCAAAGGGCCTGAAATTAAGGCTAGTAAGGCAGGAGGATCAAGCAAGTGAGTATAATTACTGCTAAAGGACAAACAGTCGAGCTGGCAGTACAAGATGCTTTAAGACAATTAAACGTTTCGAAAGATCGAGTGGATATAAAGATTATTGATGAGGGTAAGAGGGGATTCCTAGGTTTATTTGGGAATCGCCCCGCTATAGTAGAAGTTGTAGTGAAGAAAGATCCCATCCAAGAGTGTGAAGAATATTTAAAAAACGTTATTCGCAATATGGGTGTGGAGGTTGAGATTAGAAAAGTTGTAAAAGGCCGCGAAGTGGAATTTACAATTTCTGGTGAAAATGTAGGTGTTTTGATTGGCAAAAGAGGAAACACCTTGAATTCTTTACAGTATTTAACAAAACTTGTGGCAAATCGTAATACGAAGCAATATATTGGCATCACACTAGATGCTGAAAATTATCGTAGTAAAAGAAAAAGTACGTTAGAATTGCTTTCTTATCGATTAGCAAAACAAGCAGTAAGTACGAAAAAAAGAGTTATGTTGGAACCTATGCCATCTTTTGAACGAAAGATTATTCATCAGGCATTATCTAATCATCAAAATATCATTACAACTTCTGAAGGAAAAGAACCACATCGATATGTTGTAATATCTTCCAAGTGACCGGTTACTCAATTGAGTGCCGGTTTTTTTGAGGCGAAAATAAATGTGGATAACTAAAAAACCACTAACTTATCCACTGTTAATAAGTTTAGTGTTTTTTACATGAGGACATAATAAAATGAGTTATTATTCTTTTGCAGATAGGTTCGTTATGGTATCCTAATAATTTAGTGACGTAAAAAAATCATGTTGAAATAGATATAAATAAGCAAGTGAGGTGAAAGGACATGGAATTTGATACAATTGCCGCAATTTCCACAGCTCTTGGGGAAGGTGCAATTGCCATTGTTCGAGTAAGTGGGGATGATGCGATTGAGAAAGTCGATCGCATTTTTAAAGGAAAAGATTTAACACAGGTTGATTCTCATACAATTCATTATGGTCATATTGTCGATTTAGATACAAATCAAGTAATTGAAGAAGTTATGGTATCGATTATGCGTGCACCTAGGACTTTTACGCGTGAAAATATAGTAGAAATCAACTGTCATGGTGGACTTGTTTCGGTAAATAAAGTATTACAGCTTATTTTAGCACAAGGAGTACGTTTGGCAGAGCCTGGTGAATTTACGAAACGTGCTTTTTTAAATGGGCGTATTGATTTATCACAAGCGGAAGCTGTTATGGATTTAATCCGTGCAAAAACAGATCGTGCTATGAACGTGGCAATTAACCAAATGGAAGGGCGATTATCTAAATTAATTGGCCGCCTGCGTCAAGACATATTGGAAACGTTAGCCCATGTTGAGGTAAATATAGATTACCCAGAATATGATGATGTAGAAGAGATGACGCATAATATTTTAATTGAGAAAGCTACACATGTTCGTGCTGAAATTGCAAAAATATTAGAAACATCGAAGCAAGGAAAGATTTTACGTGAAGGTATTGCTACTGCGATTATTGGTAGACCTAACGTTGGGAAATCATCGCTATTAAATAGTCTCGTTCAGGAGAAAAAGGCAATCGTAACTGATATTGCAGGAACAACGAGAGATGTTATTGAAGAGTACGTTAATGTGCGTGGTGTACCACTTAAACTTATAGATACAGCTGGTATTCGTGAAACGGAAGATGTTGTTGAACGAATTGGTGTAGAGCGTTCAAAAGAAATGATGAGCCAAGCCGATTTAGTGTTAGTTGTAGTCAATTATAGTGAAGCTTTAACAAATGAAGATGAAGAACTATTCCGTGCCGTACAAGGAAAAGACTTCATTATTATTGTCAATAAGACAGATTTACCACAAGAAATTGATATGGAACGTGTTACAGAGCTAGCTGCAGGCAATCGTGTTATTACGACGTCTTTAATTGAGGAGCAGGGAATTGATGAGCTTGAAAAGGCGATAGCTGATTTATTCTTTGAAGGAGCAATTGATTCTGCAGATATGACATATGTTTCTAACACGAGACATATTGGATTATTAACACAAGCAGGAAAGACGATTGGAGATGCAATTGAAGCGATAGAAAATGGTGTTCCAATCGATATGGTACAAATTGATTTAACAAGAACGTGGGAAATACTTGGTGAAATTACTGGTGATACCGTCCATGAAAGTTTAATTGACCAGTTATTCTCTCAGTTTTGTTTAGGAAAATAATAAAACGAAGCAACGTTTTAGAAAGATAGAGATTATTAGGAGGAATAAACAATGGGATACAATGCCGGTTCATACGATGTCATAGTAATCGGTGCAGGTCATGCAGGATGTGAAGCTGGTCTTGCGGCAGCACGAATGGGCTCAAAAACCTTAATGTTAACAATTAACTTAGATATGGTAGCATTCATGCCATGTAACCCTTCTGTTGGTGGACCAGCAAAAGGGATTGTTGTTCGTGAAATTGATGCATTAGGCGGAGAAATGGGACGCAATATTGATAAAACGTATATTCAAATGCGTATGTTAAATACAGGTAAAGGACCAGCTGTACGTGCGCTTCGAGCACAAGCTGATAAATTCTCTTACCAGCATGAATTAAAGAAAACAATTGAAGAAACACCAAATTTAACGTTGTTCCAAGGAATGGTAGAGCGTTTAATCGTTGAAGATGGCGTATGTAAAGGGGTAATTACACAAGCTGGTGCTGAATATACAGCAAAAACAGTCGTAATTACGACTGGAACATTTTTACGTGGTGAGATTATTATGGGTGAATTAAAATATTCGAGCGGTCCAAATAATCAGCAACCATCTATTACATTATCTGAGCATTTAGAGGAGCTTGGATTTGATCTTGTTAGATTTAAAACAGGTACACCTCCGCGCGTGAACAGTAATACAATTGACTACAGCAAAACAGAAATTCAACCAGGTGATGATAAACCACGAGCTTTCTCTTTTGAAACGACAAAATTTATTATGGATCAAATTCCATGTTGGTTGACGTATACAAGTACAGAAACACATCGTTTAATAGATGAAAACTTACATCGCTCAGCTATGTATTCTGGTATGATTAAAGGAACAGGTCCTAGATATTGCCCTTCAATTGAAGACAAGGTAGTTAGATTTAATGATAAACCACGTCATCAAATTTTCTTAGAGCCAGAAGGTCGTAATACACAAGAGGTATATGTTCAAGGATTATCGACAAGTTTACCAGAAGATGTGCAACGTGACATGCTTAGAACAATCCCTGGTCTAGAAAATGTTGAAATGATGCGTACAGGTTATGCAATTGAATATGATGCAATTGTACCAACTCAATTATGGCCGACACTTGAAACGAAAAAAATTAAAAATTTATATACAGCAGGACAAATTAACGGAACTTCCGGTTACGAAGAAGCAGCAGGACAAGGGCTTATGGCTGGTATTAATGCAGCGTGTCGTTCTTTAGGTAAAAAGGAAGTTATTTTAGGTCGCGGGGATGCTTATATTGGTGTCTTAATTGATGACCTTGTAACGAAAGGTACAAATGAACCATATCGTTTATTAACGTCTCGTGCAGAATATCGCCTATTATTACGCCACGATAATGCTGATCTTCGTTTAACTGAAGTTGGTCGTGAAATTGGCCTAATTAAAGAAGATCGCTATGAGCGATTTACAAATAAAAAGTTACAAATTGAACAGGAAAAGGAACGTTTAGGGAGCATTATTATTAAACCACGTCCTGAAGTTCAAGAATTAATTCGTAGTGTTGGCGGAAGTGAATTGAAAGATGGAATACGTGCAAGTGACTTATTACGTCGTCCAGAGATGTCATATGAGCATATTCATCTTTTAGTACCAAGTGAAGTAGCATTAAGTGATGAAATTACGGAACAAGTTGAAATTCAGACTAAGTACGAAGGATACATTGAAAAATCTTTACAGCAAGTAGAGCGTATGAAGAAAATGGAAAACAAAAAAATCCCTGTGGATATTGATTATGATGCGATTTCTAGCCTTGCCTCAGAAGCGAGACAGAAATTGAAAGATGTTCGTCCACTTTCAATGGGGCAGGCTTCACGTATTTCTGGCGTAAATCCAGCTGATGTTTCCATTTTGCTTGTGTATATTGAACAAGGAAAAATTGCACGAGTATCGAACCAATAAATAGTAAGGAGATATTGCTAGATGAACATAGAACAATTTCAATCTATGCTAGAAGAGAAGGGTATCACCCTCTCTTCTAGACAATTAGAGCAGTTCAAAATCTACTTTGAAACGTTAGTAGAGTGGAATGAAAAAATGAATTTAACAGCTATTACGGAGAAGGAAGAAGTATACTTAAAACACTTTTTTGATTCTATTACAGCTGCTTTTTATTATGATTTTTCGAAACCATTCTCTATTTGCGATGTTGGCGCAGGAGCTGGATTCCCAAGTATCCCGCTGAAAATCTGTTTCCCACATTTAAAAGTAACGATTGTAGATTCATTACAAAAACGTATTAATTTCTTAAATCACTTAGCGCAAAAATTAGAGTTAAGTGATGTTGCCTTTTGTCATGATCGTGCTGAAACATTTGGGAAAAAAGAAGGTGTACGTGAATCATACGATATTGTAATGGCACGTGCAGTCGCGCGTCTTTCTGTATTAAGTGAGCTATGTTTACCACTTGTAAAAGTTGGAGGAACATTTATTGCAATGAAAGGTGCTGCAGCGAACGAAGAAATTGAAAATGGTAAGTATGCTTTAGAGGTGCTAGGCGGGGAATTAAAAGAAATGTCTACGTTCCAATTACCGTTTGAGGAAAGTGAACGTAATATTTTATTAATCGAGAAAAAGCGCAAGACACCAAAGAAATATCCACGCAAACCGGGAACACCCAATAAATTACCTATTGAAAAGTAAATCTTATTAGACGTAAGATTGAATTATATAAATGAAAACGTAAATGTTTCATAGGAAACATTTTATGGAGAATAGTCAATAGGCCTAAAAGGTGGTGGAATATGTATGAAAAATACGTTTTCTCGTTTATTTGGCTTTGGAGATAAAGAGAGCGAATTCGAATTACAAGAGGAAAGCCATGAAGAAATAGATAAAAAGGTATATGAGGAAATACAAGAAATCCCGATAGTAAATATTACCCCTAACCGTTATCAACCACGAACAGTTTTCGATGATGCACGAATCGAGGAATTAGCATTAACGATTCGTACTCACGGGCTTATCCAGCCGATTGTCGTGAGGCAATATGAGGATGATAAGTACGAGATTATTGCTGGAGAAAGGCGTTTCCGCGCAGCAACGAAGTTAGGGTGGGAAAAGGTTCCTGCAATTATAAAGAACTTAAATGATACAGAGACAGCTTCTGTAGCGCTAATTGAAAATTTGCAACGTGAGGAATTAACAGCAATCGAGGAAGCTGTGGCATATCAAAAGCTGATTGAGTTACATAATTTAACACAAGAAGCACTGGCACAACGACTTGGAAAAGGGCAATCCACAATCGCAAATAAGTTGCGATTGTTAAAGTTGCCTGAAGAAATAAAAAGTGCGTTATTGGAAAAAAGTATTACAGAACGTCACGCTCGTGCTCTCATTCCTTTAAAAAATGAGGAATTACAACTGAAGGTTTTACAAGAAATTGTGGAAAAACAACTGAATGTAAAACAAACAGAAGAACGAATTGCAAAATTACTAGAGGAAGCAAAACCGAAGCGTAAAGCAAAGCAAAAAGCAGTAAGTAGAGATACGAGAATTGCTATGAATACAATTAGGCAGTCATTACAAATGGTTGCTAATAGTGGTTTAAATGTTAATTCTGAGGAAGAAGAATTTGATGAGTACTATCAAATTACGATTAAAATTCCGAAGAAAAAATAATAATGGCGTGTTAGAGACCTTATCCTATTGGAGAGGTCTCTTTTACTATATTTTCTTGTTAATGAAGAAGGAGTTTAGAAATAAATTTTGAAGTTTAATAAGGACGTAAAAGAAAAGCTTTTATTTCATGTTACAATAAACGTAATTGTTACTAGAATAAGATAGAAAGGTTGAAAGTAGGTGACATCATGGGAAAAATCATTGCTATTGCTAATCAAAAAGGCGGTGTTGGAAAAACAACAACATCTGTTAATTTAGGGGCTGGATTGGCACAAGTAGGAAAAAAAGTCCTTCTCGTAGACATTGATGCTCAAGGAAATGCCACGACTGGTGTAGGAATTGAAAAGTCTGAATTAGATCAATGTATTTATAATGTTCTTGTAGAAGATGCAGATGTTCAAGGAGTTATACGGAAAACCGCAACTGAAAACTTAGATGTTCTACCCGCTACAATTCAATTGGCCGGTGCTGAAATTGAATTGGTACCGACTATTTCCCGGGAAGTACGTTTGCAAAGGGCATTACAGCCAGTTCGTGATGAATATGATTATATTATTATCGACTGTCCCCCATCCTTAGGGTTATTAACGATTAATGCATTAACAGCAGCAGATTCAGTTATTATTCCTGTTCAGTGTGAATATTACGCACTAGAAGGATTAAGTCAGCTATTAAATACAGTTCGACTTGTGCAAAAACATTTAAATAAAAATTTAGCAATTCAAGGTGTATTGTTAACGATGTTGGATGCCCGTACAAATTTAGGGATTCAAGTTATAGATGAAGTGAAAAAATACTTTAGGGATAAAGTGTACCGTTCGATTATTCCTCGAAATGTGCGCTTAAGTGAGGCACCAAGTCATGGGAAACCGATTATGCAGTATGACGCTAAATCAAGAGGAGCAGAAGTATATATAGATTTAGCAGAGGAAGTGATTGCAGGTGGCTAAAGGATTAGGAAGAGGGATTAATGTATTTTTTCCTGATTTGGATGTGAAGGAAGAAGAAACAATTCAGGAGATTATAGTAACTGAATTAAGGCCGAATCCATATCAACCACGTAAGCATTTCAATAAAGAAGCAATTCAGGAATTAGCGGCCTCTATTAAAGAACATGGCATATTGCAACCATTAATTGCTAGAAAGAGTATTAAGGGATATGAAATTGTTGCAGGTGAAAGAAGATATCGTGCTGCTAAAGAGGCTGGACTTGAAAAGGTGCCTGCCGTTGTAAGACAATTAAACGAGCAGCAAATGATGGAATTTGCTTTGCTTGAAAACTTACAACGAGAAGATTTAAATCCTATGGAAGAGGCAATGGCATATCAGATGTTAATGAATGAGCTAAATGTAACGCAAGAACAATTAGCGAAACGTCTTGGTAAAAGCAGACCTTACATTGCAAATTATACTCGATTATTAAGCCTCCCTTCGTTCGTACAAGATATGATTGCAAATGGTCAACTTTCAATGGCTCACGGTAGAACCTTACTTACGATCAAAGATGAAGAACAGTTGAAGTCTTTATTGAAACGGATCGAAAAAGAAGGATTAAATGTTCGCCAATTAGAAAAAATTGTCCAGGAGATTAATCAAAGCGTTTCACGTGAAACAAAACAGATAAAAAAAGAGCGAAATATATTCTTCGTAGAGCGCGAAACGTTCTTAAGAGAAAAGTTTGGTACAGATGTAAAAATTAAAGAAACAAAAAAAGAAAAAGGTAAAATTGAAATTGAATTTTTCAATAAAGAAGATTTAAATCGTATTTTAGAATTATTATCACAGAAAAACTAAAAAGCAAACCATCTTATTATTTAGAGATGGTTTGCTTTTTTTAACGCAGATAATTTTTGGTCCGTTTCTTTTATACTTTGCGCGATTACATCAGCCATTTTCATGACTAAACTTAACCTTGTATTTTGAAGAACGAAAAACTCCATAAAACCATTTAGATTGACGATGCCATGTATATGTAAATCACCAACTGCAGGTAATTTCTTATTCATCGCAGCTCCAGGTTTACTAGGTCCCTTTCCGGTAGTAATTGAACCGATACTTTGAGATTTTCCTAAGCATGCATCAACAGCAATTATAAAAGAAGTAGGATTATCTTTCTGTATATTCTGAATTCCCTCTTCTAAATTTAACGCATGTATTGGTTCATCTAGTGTGCCGAATACTTGGAAGTTTTTAATTTCTACTTGTTCCAGTTTTGTACCGACTAATGGACCGAGTGCATCACCGGTGGAACGATCTGTCCCAATACAAACAAGAATAAGTGGTGTATTAGTTCTAATAGGGATATGGGAAAGTAGGAAATTACTGATTGTCTCGGAGGCTTCTAAGTCTTGGTGCATAACGTTTTGAGTTTCTTTTTCAAAAAAAGGTAAGCGAAAACTTCCAATATTCATGAAGCACCCATCCTTTTAATAAATTTTAAAAATATGTTATATGGTGAGTAAACTGAAAGATTATAAGTGCATATTTTTGCAAAATGTTAATAAAAACGGAAATAATAGTACTAGTATATATATATTCGCTCCATTTTATACCTGAATGGAAGTTAACAAATCGAATTAAAGTCATAAATTTTTATCAGAAATCAGAGAGACTTCTGATACAATGAGAAGGATAACTAAAAAGAAATTTTAGCTGGAGAGGTAGAGGTACATGGATTTAGCGTTGAAATGGTTTGAGTCCATTGATTGGACGAATATAGGTGTGAAATCACTAAAAATAGTCGTTATTTTAATACTTGGTGCAATCATTGTGCGAGTTGCAAGGGCAATTGTACGAAATGCGTTTCGCATGGGAAGTCGTTCGCCAATTCAAATTTCAGAACGTCGTACAGTTACAGTAGCGAAGTTACTTGAAAATATTGTGGCATACGTTGTTATATTTATTATGTTGATTGCGATTTTAGGCGTGTTCAATATTAATGCATCAGGTCTATTAGCTGGTGCTGGGGTTATTGGTTTAGCAGTCGGATTTGGTGCCCAAAGTTTAGTGAAAGATGTCATTACAGGACTATTTATTTTGCTAGAAGATCAGTTTTCAGTTGGTGACTATGTAAGAATTGGTCAGTTTGAGGGAGTTGTTTTAGAAATTGGACTTCGTACAACGAAACTAAAGAGCTGGACAGGGGAAATTCATACTTTACCAAACGGAAGTATTATTCAAGTTACTAATTTTTCAGTTAGTAATAGTGTAGCATTCGTTGATGTATCTATTTCGTATGAGGCCGATATAGCAAAAGCAGAGCAAGTAATTGAAGAGTTATTAGTAGAATTACCTGCAAAGTACGAGAAGATGGTAACAACGCCTCAATTGTTAGGTGTACAAACATTAGCTGCATCAGAAGTTATATTACGTGTTATTGCTGAAGTGGAGCCGATGCAACATGCAGTTATTGCAAGAGCCCTTCGTAAAGAAATTAAAAATCGTCTAGATTTACATGGAATCGAAATTCCATATCCACGTATGGTTTTATATAATCGTGAAGAATTGGTTAGTGAAAAGGCAATTTAGTATAGAGAGGGGTTTGGAGAGTGGAGCAAAAGCAATATAACTTGTACGATGTTGTGGAAATGAAGAAGGCCCATCCATGTGGTGTAAATCGATGGAAGATTATTCGTATGGGAATGGATATCCGCATTAAGTGCGAGGGATGTGACCATTCGGTAATGATTCCTCGAAGAGAGTTTGATCGTAAGGTAAAAAAAATACTTGTGAAGCATGAAGAATAGAGAGAAAGTAACAGTTGCAGTAGGCAATTGTTACTTTTTTTCGTTTGGAGGAAACTTGTCATTTTTTTCGTTACTATCTATAATGATGAAAGATTGAGACATAGGAGTGAAAAATATGGGATTAACGGCTGGGATTGTTGGATTACCTAACGTAGGAAAGTCCACTTTATTTAATGCAATTACACAAGCAGGAGCAGAATCTGCGAACTATCCATTCTGTACGATTGACCCAAACGTAGGGATCGTAGAAGTACCAGATGAGCGTTTAAATAAATTAACGGAATTAGTAGAACCGAAAAAAACTGTTCCGACTGTATTCGAATTTACTGATATTGCAGGTATCGTAAAAGGTGCAAGTAAGGGTGAAGGATTAGGAAATAAATTCTTATCTCACATTCGCCAAGTAGATGCAATTTGCCAAGTTGTTCGTTGTTTTGAAGATGAAAACATTACACACGTTTCAGGGAAAGTAGATCCAATTGATGATATTGAAACAATCAACTTAGAACTAATCTTAGCGGATTTAGAATCAGTTGATAAACGTATCGAGCGTGTTGCGAAATTAGCAAGACAAAAAGATAAAGAAGCAGTATATGAGCATGAAATTTTAGTGCGTTTAAAAGAAGCCTTCGAAGAGGGAAAACCAGCTCGTACTGTTGAATTTACAGAAGAGCAAATGAAGATTGTTAAAGGCCTTCATTTACTTACAACGAAAGAAATGCTATACGTAGCAAATGTAAGTGAAGATGATATTATGGATCCTTCTGAAAATAAATATGTACAAATGGTAAAAGAATTTGCTGCAAATGAAAATTCTCAAGTTATCGTTGTATGTGCAAAAATCGAATCAGAAATCGCTGAGTTAGACGAAGAAGAGAAAAAAGTATTCCTGGAAGAATTAGGTATTGAAGAATCAGGTTTAGATCAGTTAATTCGTGCTGCATATGACTTATTAGGACTTGCTACTTACTTCACAGCTGGTGTGCAAGAAGTGCGTGCATGGACGTTTAAACAAGGTATGAAAGCACCACAATGTGCTGGCGTAATTCATACAGACTTTGAGCGCGGATTTATTCGCGCAGAAACAGTTTCTTATGATGATTTAATGACAAACGGTTCTATGACAGCTGCAAAAGAAGCTGGAAAAGTACGTTTAGAAGGAAAAGAGTATATCGTAAAAGACGGAGATGTTATGCACTTCCGCTTTAACGTTTAATTTAATATTTCCTAGGAAAAATAAAGATATGAACTTGGCAAATATATTATATGTTTGCCAAGTTTTTTACGTATTGGTGAGTTGATTCATATAACTTACTATGATATAATCTAAACTCGTGAGTAATTACTATAAATTAATTGCTCCTTGCCCATTATGGGCCGTTTAGACCAAAAGGAGGTGAAAGTGTAATGAGAAAGTACGAAATTATGTACATCATTCGTCCTGGCGTTGAAGAAGAAGCTCAAAAAGCTTTAGTTGAACGTTTTGCAGGTGTTTTAACAAACAATGGTGCAGAAATCATTAACACGAAAGAGTGGGGTAAGCGTCGTTTAGCTTACGAAATCAACGACTTACGTGAAGGTTTCTACATGATCTTAAACGTGAACTCTAACTCAGAGGCGATTAACGAATTCGACCGTTTAGCTAAGATCAACGAAGATATCCTTCGTCATATCGTTGTTAAAGAAGAAGAAAAATAATTGATATATAAGGGAGAGTGGTTCGATTGATGAATCGTGTTATCCTCGTTGGTCGTTTAACTAAGGACCCTGACTTACGTTACACGCCCAATGGTGTTGCAGTAGCTACTTTTACGTTAGCTGTGAATCGCGCATTTGCGAATCAACAAGGTGAGCGTGAAGCTGACTTTATTAATTGTGTAATATGGCGTAAACAAGCAGAAAACGTGGCAAATTATTTGAAAAAAGGTAGCTTAGCAGGCGTAGACGGACGTCTTCAAACTCGTAATTACGATGGACAAGATGGTAAACGTGTATATGTAACAGAAGTTCTTGCGGAGAGCGTACAATTTTTAGAGCCGCGTAATGGCGGTGGGGAGCAACGTGGTTCATTCAATCAGCAACCATCAGGAGCTGGTTTCGGTAACCAAAGCTCTAACCCATTTGGTCAATCTAGTAATTCAGGTAACCAAGGTAACTCTGGATTTACGAAGAATGACGATCCATTTTCGAATGTTGGTCAACCGATTGACATTTCGGACGACGATTTACCATTTTAATGGTATGAATCGGCTATTTTTAACAAAGAATGGAGGGAATAGACATGGCAGGACGCAAAGGTGGACGTGCGAAGCGTCGTAAGGTGTGTTTCTTCACATCTAACGGCATCACTCGCATTGACTATAAAGATGTTGATTTATTAAAACGTTTCGTTTCTGAGCGTGGTAAAATTTTACCTCGTCGTGTAACAGGAACAAGCGCAAAATACCAACGCAAACTTACAGTTGCAATTAAACGTGCTCGTCAAATGGCACTTTTACCATATGTTGGTGAATAATAGCGTATGAAATGCACAGTAGAGTCGGACTCTACTGTGCATTTTGCTATGCTTTTCTTTTTGAAAGAGAGGTTAGATGATGAAAAGTACGAAATTTATTACTGAGGGTGCAGCGTTATTGGCAATATATGCAATTTTATTGCTTATATCTATGTATGTTCCGATTTTAGGTACAGTTGCAATATTTGCGTTGCCGTTACCATTTATATTATTAACAGTAAGACATAAACTATCTAATGTGCTCGTGATTTTTGTAGCGGCACTGTTTGTTACAATTATCGTGAGTCAACCGATTAGTCTCGTAAAGACAGTGATGTTTGGGTTAATAGGTGTTGTATTAGGATGTATGTATAAAAAAGGGAAAAAACCAGTGGAGATATTAATAGCTGGAACACTTGCATATTTAATTGGTATGATGCTCATTTATGTAGGAAGTATAAAGTTTTTTAACATAGATTTAATGAAGCAAATGCAAAATATGTTTAGTGAAAGCATGGTGCAAAGTGAAAAAATAGCAAATGCGGCTGGTATGCCAGTTAGTAAAGAACAAAAAGAGTTATTTGCACAAATGAATGATATATTACAAACGTTATTTCCAAGTATAATTGTGCTAGTTTCTGTATGTTTTTCTTGGATCACAGTGATAATATCAGGTAGTGTTTTGAGAAAGTTAAAGTACGACACGGCGCCTTGGCCCAAATTTAAAGATATACAATTGCCAAAGAGTATTGTCTGGTATTACGTCATCTTTATTCTGCTATCAACTTTCATGAAAGTTGAACCGACATCATATTTACATATGGTATTTTCTAATCTATATGTAATCCTTGCTTTGCTACTTGTATTGCAAGGATTAACGTTTATCACTTTTTTAGCACACAAAAAAGGTTTTACGAAAGGCGTTCCTATTATTAGTTTTATTGTATGTATGTTTATTCCAATGCTGTTTCCTCTTGTGACAATCTTAGGTATAATTGATTTAGGGATTTCATTGCGTTCTAAAATTCAATGAAAAACAAAGGGATAAAATAGCATGTTTATGCTATTTTAAGGTGTTTAATCTGTTTAACTAACTAGAAATGGAGTTAGTTTTACGTTATAGGAGTTGTATACATGCCTGAATTTTATAAGAAACAGTGGTTTTTATATCCTGTTTACGTATTGGCATTTTTTGTGTTGGTGCTAATCTCGATTCTTTGTTATTTTCACTTAATTATGGGGATGGCCGCCTTTTTTATTTTTAGCATCGTTTTCTTTTTGGTTATACGATTTGAACTCACTTTTCAAAGGAACTTTGAAAAATATACGACAGATATGATTACTAGGGTAAAAAAGGTGAGTAACGAAGCATTCAATCAGATGCCAATTGGTATATTGTTATACAATAAGGATTATGGGATTGATTGGGCAAATCCTTACTTGTCTTCATGTTTGGGGCAACACGCATTAGCTGGGTGGCATCTGTACGATGTATCAGAAACATTACTCCTTTTTATTAAAGGAGAGACTTCTGATGATATAGTATCATTAAATAGTCGAAAGTTTCGTGTATTTGTAAGAAAAGAAGAAAAACTAATTTATTTTTTTGATGTAACTGAGCAAACAGAGATTGAAAAAATGTATGAGGATCAGCGTACGGTTTTAGCTGTTATTTATTTAGATAATTATGATGAAGTTACACAAGGATTAGATGATCAATTACGTACGAATATAACAAGCCTTGTCACGTCGCGTCTAAATGAATGGGCTGTTAAGTATGGTGCATATTTGAAACGTGCATCTTCAGAAAGATTCTTCGTTGTACTAAATGAAAGTATTTTAGCGCAAATGGAGAAAGGGAAATTTAGCATTTTGGATCAAGTGCGTGAAGAAACATCCAAAAGGAATATACCACTTACATTAAGTGTTGGTGTTGGCTCAGGTGATTTACCTTTATCGGAGCTTGGAGCGATGGCTCAATCTGGTTTAGACCTTGCGTTAGGACGAGGAGGAGACCAAGTAGCTATTAAACAAGCAACGGGTAAAGTTAAGTTTTTCGGTGGTAAGACGAATCCGGTCGAAAAGCGTACTCGTGTACGTGCTAGAGTTATTTCGCATGCATTAAAGGATTTAGTATTAGAAAGCAGTAATGTCATTATAATGGGGCATAGAGCTCCTGATATGGATGCGATTGGTGCAGCGATTGGTATTTTAAAGGTAGCTCAATTAAATGAGCGCAAAGGATATATTGTATTAGACGAAAATGATTCGGATAAAGGAATCAAACGTTTGATGGATAAAGTGAAACAAAATGAAGAGTTATGGTCACACTTTATTACACCAGGGCAAGCGATGGGATTTGCAAATGATGATTCATTACTTGTTGTTGTTGACACGCATAAACCTTCGATGGTGATGGAGGAAAAACTGTTACATAAGATTGAAAATGTAGTGGTTATTGATCATCATCGCCGCGGGGAAGATTTCATTGAAGATCCATTGCTTGTTTATATGGAACCGTATGCTTCTTCAACAGCAGAGCTTGTTACAGAATTACTTGAGTATCAACCGAAAAATTTAAAGATGACAATGTTAGAAGCAACGGCATTGTTAGCTGGTATTATCGTTGATACGAAAAGTTTTACATTCCGTACAGGTGCTCGCACATTTGATGCAGCTTCTTATTTACGCTCGCATGGTGCAGACACTGTACTTGTACAAGAACTTTTAAAAGAAGACATGAATCAGTATTTACGAGTTGCAAAAGCCATTAAAAATGCGTACATTTATAAAAATGGAATTGCGATTGCTAAAGTTGATAGTGATGATTATTATGATCAGGTGCTTATTGCGCAATCAGCAGATACGTTATTGACGATGACAGGTATCATTGCATCATTTGTTATTGCGAAACGTGGAGAGAATTTCATTGGAATTAGCGGTAGGTCTTTAGGTGAATTGAATGTACAGCTAATCATGGAGAATTTAGGAGGTGGCGGGCATTTGACAAATGCAGCCACACAAATGAAAAATGTTACAGTAGATGAAGCTGAGGAGAAGCTTCAATTTGTTATTGATGACTATTTACAGGGAGGCACACAATCATGAAAGTAATTTTTCTAAAAGATGTAAAAGGTAAAGGGAAAAAAGGAGAAATAAAAAACGTACCAGACGGTTATGCAAACAATTTCTTATTAAAACAAGGATTAGCTGCCGAAGCAACAAACAGTAGTATGAAAACTTTAGAAGCTCAAAAACGTAAAGAAGAAAAAGATGCAGCAGCAGAGCTTGAAAACGCAAAACAATTAAAAGGAACATTAGAGGAACTAACTGTAGAATTAAAGGCGAAATCTGGAGAAGGTGGCCGCTTATTTGGTTCTATCACGAGTAAACAAATTGTAGATGTAATGCAAAAATCACACAAGATTAAACTTGATAAACGTAAATTTGAAATGGACGATGCAATCCGTGCGTTAGGTTATACAAACGTCACTGTGAAATTGCATCCGCAAGTAACAGCAACAGTAAAAGTTCATGTTAGTGAACAATAAAAATAAATTAAGCAAGGAGGATTGCGCATGAGTGATGTAATGGCTGATCGTACCCCTCCGCATAATATAGAAGCTGAGCAGGCAGTCTTAGGTGCCATATTAATTGATCAGGATGCGTTAACGTCAGCATCGGAACTATTGGTACCTGACTCATTTTATCGAACGAAACATCAAAAGATTTTTGAAGTCATGCTTGGGTTGTCTGATAAGGGAGAACCAATTGACTTAGTAATAATGACATCATCGATGGCTGATCAAGGATTACTAGAAGAAGTTGGTGGGGTTTCTTATCTAGCAGAGTTAGCAGAAGTTGTTCCAACAGCTGCTAACGTAGAATATTATGCACGCATCATCGCTGAAAAGGCGCTTTTACGTCGTTTAATTCGAACGGCAACTCATATTGTATCGGATGGATACGAGAGAGAAGATGATGTGGACGGCCTTTTAAATGAGGCTGAGAAAAAAATATTAGAAGTATCTCATCAAACAAATGCAAAAGCATTTCAAAACATTAAAGATGTTCTTGTAGATGCTTATGATAAAATTGAACTTTTGCATAATCAAAAAGGTGAAGTTACGGGAATACCAACTGGATTTACTGAATTAGATAAGATGACCGCAGGTTTTCAGCGAAATGATTTGATTATCGTGGCGGCGCGTCCATCGGTAGGGAAAACTGCATTTTCATTAAATATCGCACAAAACGTAGCGACAAAAACGGATGAAAATGTAGCGATCTTCAGTCTAGAGATGGGCTCTGATCAGCTTGTTATGCGTATGCTTTGTGCAGAAGGAAATATTGATGCACAAAGACTTCGTACCGGTTCATTAACTTCTGATGATTGGGCAAAATTAACAATGGCGATGGGTAGCCTTTCTAATGCTGGTATATATATTGATGATACACCAGGGATTAAAGTGAATGAGATTCGAGCAAAATGTCGTAGGTTAAAGCAAGAACAAGGTCTTGGTATGGTCTTAATTGACTATTTGCAGCTTATTCAAGGTAGCGGGAAATCAGGAGAAAACCGTCAGCAGGAAGTATCTGAGATTTCTCGTACATTAAAAGGGATTGCACGTGAATTGCAAGTGCCTGTTATTGCCTTATCGCAGTTATCTCGTGGTGTAGAATCTCGTCAAGATAAACGTCCAATGATGTCTGATATTCGTGAATCGGGAAGTATCGAGCAGGATGCTGATATTGTAGCTTTCCTATATCGTGAAGATTACTATGACCGAGAAACGGAAAATAAAAACACCATTGAAATTATTATTGCAAAGCAGCGTAATGGTCCCGTAGGTTCAGTAGAGCTTGCATTTGTTAAGGAATTTAATAAATTCGTCAACTTAGAACGACGCTTTGAGGACGGGGCATAAAGGCAGTATAAAAAAGAAACACATTTCTTATAATAAGATGTGTTTCTTTTTTTATATAGGAAAGATAAGGCTTTCATAAGATGAAAATATAATTCTTACGAACGAAAATGAATTTTAATAAAAAAATGTTCGCTTTTTGGTTGACTTCTTTTTCGGTTTTGGTACAATTATATTGTTTGAATAGATCGTTTGAAAATCGCGGAGGTGCTTTAATAATGTCTTCAGTAGTAGTTGTAGGAACACAATGGGGCGACGAAGGAAAAGGTAAAATCACTGATTTTCTTTCTGAGCATGCGGAAGTAGTTGCAAGATATCAAGGTGGAAATAACGCGGGACATACAATTGTTTTCGGCGGAGTTAAATATAAATTACACTTAATTCCATCCGGTATTTTCTATAAAGAGAAAATTTGTGTAATCGGAAACGGATTAGTAGTAGATCCGAAAGCATTACTTGAAGAGTTAAAATACTTACACGATCGTGGTGTAAGTACTGATAATTTACGTGTAAGTAACCGTGCGCACGTTATTTTACCTTATCACTTAAAACAAGATGAGTTAGAAGAAGCGAGTAAAGGTGATAACAAAATCGGTACAACGAAAAAAGGTATCGGTCCTGCATATATGGATAAAGCTGCTCGTATCGGTATCCGTATGGCTGATCTTTTAGACCGTGAAGCATTTAAAGAGAAGCTTGAGCGCAACTTAGTAGAGAAAAATCGTTTATTTGAAAAAATGTACGACACAGAAGGTTTCAGCGTAGAAGATATCTTTGAAGAGTACTTCGAATACGGACAACAAATCGCGCAATATGTATGTGATACATCTGTTGTATTAAATGATGCACTAGATAACAATCATCGTGTATTATTCGAAGGTGCACAAGGTGTTATGCTTGATATTGACCACGGTACGTACCCGTTCGTTACATCTTCTAACCCAATTGCTGGTGGTGTAACAGTCGGAACTGGAGTGGGTCCTGCGAAAGTGACTCGCGTTGTAGGTGTATGTAAAGCATATACAAGCCGCGTAGGTGATGGTCCATTCCCTACTGAACTTAATGATGAAATCGGTCATCAAATTCGTGAAGTTGGTCGTGAATACGGAACAACAACTGGTCGTCCACGCCGCGTAGGTTGGTTCGATAGCGTTGTTGTAAGACATGCACGTCGTGTTAGTGGTTTAACAGATCTATCATTAAATTCTATCGACGTTCTAACAGGTATTTCAACTCTTAAAATTTGTGTTGCTTACAAGTACAATGGCGAAGTTATCGATGAAGTTCCAGCGAACTTAAATATTTTAGCGAAATGTGAGCCTGTATACGAAGAGCTTCCAGGTTGGACAGAAGATATTACTGGTGTAAAATCATTAGATGAGCTTCCTGAAAATGCAAGAAAATACGTAGAGCGTGTTTCTGAGTTAACAGGAATTCAATTATCTATGTTCTCAGTTGGACCAGATCGTAATCAAACAAATATCGTTCGTAACGTATACGAAGCTTAATTGATATTTTCCAGAAAAAACTCATGTCCGCATGAGTTTTTTCTTATTTTTTATAAAAAAATTAAAAAAGGTATTGCAAAAACAAAAGAAAACATGTTATGATACATTTTGTCGTCACGAAATATGACGTTGGTGAGTATGAGCCATTAGCTCAGTTGGTAGAGCATCTGACTTTTAATCAGAGGGTCGAAGGTTCGAATCCTTCATGGCTCACCATTTTATTTTTCGTGGCCCGTTGGTCAAGTGGTTAAGACACCGCCCTTTCACGGCGGTAACACGGGTTCGAATCCCGTACGGGTCATGTTTTTTTATGTTCATTTTTTGGTCCCGTGGTGTAGCGGTTAACATGCCTGCCTGTCACGCAGGAGATCGCCGGTTCGACCCCGGTCGGGACCGCCACTTTTGTTTATACCACCATTAGTGGTTTTATATATAGTTTTGGCTCGGTAGCTCAGTCGGTAGAGCAGAGGACTGAAAATCCTCGTGTCGGCGGTTCGATTCCGTCCCGAGCCACTCTCAGGATATTAAGTGGGCCCACTTAATATCCTTTTTATTTATGTAATTTTACAAAAGTGAGTAGTTATTTTAAAATAGAATGGGGAGCCTCTAGCAGTTGAAGCTAGAGGTTTTTCTATAGATCGTATAGGATTCCGTGAAAAAGTGGATCATACATGAGTCTATGAGAATAGAGGAGAAAATACTTAAACAAAAGGTGCGGTCATATAGGGACATACTATATAAACGTCAATGTGTTTAGGGATTATTGACCATATTTTTATAAGGAGGAAATAGACGATGATGGGAAAGAAAATTTTAGTAGTTGATGATGAAAAACCGATTGCAGATATTTTGAAGTTCAACCTAGAAAAAGAAGGTTTTGAAATTGTAATGGCGCATGATGGTGATGAGGCGATTGAAAAAGCAAATGAAGAAAAGCCAGATATGGTTTTATTAGATATTATGTTACCGGGAAAAGATGGCTTAGAGGTATGTCGTGAAATACGTAAAAGCTCAGAAATGCCAATTATTATGCTTACAGCAAAAGACTCTGAAATTGATAAAGTATTAGGACTTGAGCTTGGGGCGGATGATTATGTAACGAAGCCATTTAGTACGAGGGAGTTACTTGCCCGTGTGAAGGCGAATTTACGTCGTCATCAGCAGGGTGGTGCTGCAGAGAAAGAAGAAAATACTGAGATGGTTATTGGACCAATCGTTATCAATCCGAATGCTTATAGTGTAACGAAGCGCGAAGAAAGCATTGAGCTTACACATCGTGAATTTGAATTACTACATTATTTAGCGAAGCATTTAGGTCAAGTTATGACTCGTGAACATTTATTACAAACAGTTTGGGGTTATGATTATTTTGGAGATGTACGTACAGTAGACGTAACAGTACGTCGTTTACGCGAAAAAATTGAAGATAATCCAAGTCATCCTACTTTAATTGTAACTAGACGTGGGGTAGGGTATTACTTGCGTGACCCAGAACAGGAATAGTATATGAAGAAAGTTGGTTTTTTTCAATCTATTCATTTAAAATTTGTGCTCATATATATGCTGTTAATATTAATAGCAATGCAAGTAATTGGTGTATATTTCGTTAGGGAATTAGAAAAAAGCCTTGTAAAAGGTTTTCAAGATTCCTTAACGCAGCAAACAAACTTACTTTCTTATAACTTGAAGCAAGAGTTTGTAAAAGAACGTCCTAAAGCAGAATCGGTAGATAAAGCTATTAACGATTCAATTCAAAAATTTGCATCGGATCGTAAGAGAGATATTCAAGAAATAAGTGTAATTGATTCTACTAAAAAATTAATGGCAATTTCAGACGAGTCTAAGCAAAATAAAGTAGGAAGAACGTCAGCAGACACAGCTGTACAACGGGTAATGGTACAAAAAAAACCAGAGTCAAAGGTTGAGAAAGACGTGAAAACAGGTCATCGGGTTCAAGTGATGATTACTCCTATTCTAAAAGAACAAGAAGGAGAGGTACTTGGCGTCATTCGTATTGTTGCATCTATGGAAGATGTGTATAAACAAATGAAAGATATAAACCAAATTTTCGCGACGGGGACAGTAATTGCTTTACTAGTAACAGCTGTACTTGGGATTTTGTTGGCTCAAACAATTACAAGACCAATTTCAGATATGCGGAGACAAGCAATTGAAATGGCAAAAGGAAACTATTCGAGAAAAGTAAAAGTGCATAGCCATGATGAAATTGGACAACTAGCATTATCTTTCAATAATTTATCCAAAAAATTACAACAAGCTCGCTCTTCAACAGAGAGTGAAAGACGCAAACTATCATCTGTTTTATCACATATGACAGATGGAGTAATTGCTACTGATCGAAAAGGTGACATCATTTTATTAAATGATCCTGCGGAAAAAATGTTAAATGTTTCGCGTGAAACGGCACTAGATCAATCTGTCTTAGAAGTGCTAGGGATACAAGAAGAATTTACGCTGGATCATTTATATGAAGAACCTGATTCAGTTTTATTAGATTTTAGTACGAGGAATGAACCATATATTTTACGTGCTAGTTTCTCTGTCATTCAAAAAGAAACAGGTAAGGCAAATGGTTTAATTGCTGTATTATATGATGTAACGGAGCAGGAGCGTATAGAGCGAGAGCGTCGTGAGTTTGTTGCGAATGTATCTCACGAGCTAAGAACACCGTTAACAACAATGCGCAGTTACTTAGAAGCACTTACGGATGGTGCATGGCAAGATCCGAATATCGCACCGCAATTTTTAACGGTTACACAAGAAGAAACAGAAAGAATGATTAGACTTGTAAATGCGTTGTTACAACTATCTAAACTAGATAGTACAGAACATCGCTTAATGAAGGAATGGGTCGACTTTACTGATTTCTTTAATAACGTTATCGATCGCTTTGAAATGTCTAAAGAGCAAAATGTAAGCTTCAAAAGATCTTTCTCTAAGAAATCTCGATTTATTGATATGGATACAGACAAAATTACACAAGTTTTATATAACATTATTTCCAATGCATTAAAATATTCGCCAGAAGGTGGCACAGTAACATATCGCCTGCGTGACCGCGGTGAGTTATTAGAAATTAGTGTGAGTGATCAAGGAATGGGTATCCCAAAGGAAAATGTAGATAAAATATTTGAACGTTTTTACCGTGTAGATAAAGCTCGCTCAAGACAAATGGGTGGTACAGGTCTTGGATTAGCCATTGCGAAAGAAATGATTGAGGCACACGGCGGCTCAATTTGGGCGAAAAGTGAGGAAGGAAAAGGCACAACTATTTATTTCACACTGCCAATGGCAACTGATGAAGAGGACGATTGGGAATGAGTATGGAAAACTTTAAAACGATAGTTTTAATTAATTTAGTTGTTATTAGCCTATTTCTTACTTTTAATTTATGGACATATGTTCCCGATTCTACTTCGATACAAAATGCAAAATTTGTTCAAGGTAATGAAGAGATAAATCCAATAAAACTTTCAGAGGTTGTTCGCCCATCCTCTGTCATTGTTCATAAAGAGAAAAATCATTATGTGAGTGAAAACAAAAGTAATGTGGATTTAATTTATAGAATTCTTGAAAATGGAGAGTTACATGATTTAAAGGAAATAACAGGGACAGTTCCTAAAGGTGATTTTCTTTCGTATGTACATGGAGAAGAAAAAATCGAATTTATTTTTCCTGCAAACATTCCACTGGGTACGATTAAAAGTATGTTTAATTTTAAAGATAAAAACATAGAAGGTAATAGGAGTTTCAATCGTATTATAATTGACCCTTCCCGAAGTAAGGACCAAGAAATTAAAATTAGTTTTGTTTCCTATGATACTTATCCTTATCGTAAAATATATGAAGCGAAATTGAGTGGTGTTTATGTAAAGGATGTTATAAATGCTCAAAATCAACTTATAACAGTAGCGAGACCGTATTTTGAATATCAAATAAGTGATAGAAAAAAACTTTACTTACCAGATGGAATTACGGAATTAAGTGAGGTAGAGTATTTTGGATCTAGGCTAGATGAGGATACATTTAAAAATGCATTATTTAGTGATCCACGTTATTTAAGCCCTATTTCTGAGAAATCAAAGAAAACATTTACAGATGGTATACGTTCTATGGAAATTGATCAGTCAAATGCGATGTTGAAATACAAAAACTCCGCTGTACATAGTGATGAATCTATGGATAATGCAGCACTTTTACAAAAAAGTTTTGACTTTGTAAGTGGACATAGTGGTGCCTTAAAACTCTATCGTTTTGATTATATTAATAAGGGAAAAACGTCCTTCCGTTTTTATGAGGAGGGATTGCCTGTATTTAATAGCGATGGAATGGCGGAATTAAAGCAAGCATGGGGTTCAGGTGAAATCATGCAGTATGAAAGACCTTTTTTTGATCCAAGTTTCAAATTACCTAGTAAACAACTAAAAACTTCTCTCGCATCGGGTCGTACAGTGATGACATCATTAGAGAATAATCCGCAAATTGATAAAAATTCAATTCAGGATGTTGGAATTGGTTATAAGTTATCATTGGAAGATTCCATTAACGAAGGAAAAAACATTATTTTAAAGCCAATATGGTATGTAAAATGTGAAGAAAATGGTAAGCAAAAAATATTTGAATGGAGTGAGGGGGGACTAAATGGATTGGGATCGAATTAAAACCATATTTATTGTGACCTTTTTTGTTTTAGATCTCTTTCTTATCTTTCAGTTCATTCAAAAGCAAGATAGTAATCAATTGGAACTTGTGACAGAAACAAAAATTGATCAACAATTAAAAGAGTCTAAAATTACTATGGGGAGTTTTCCTAAAGAGCCGAAAAAAGAGTCGTTTATTATGGCGAAAAATAAAAGCTTTAAGGAAGAAGATGTGCAGTCTTTAAAAAATCAAACAGTGCATCTGCAAGAAGAATATAAGATAGAAAGCAAGTTGAAAGAACCATTTTTAAATGCAAAATCGTTATCAAAGGACAAGTATAATGATTTCTTAAAAAATTACGTGCTTGATGGGCAGAAATACGAGTTCGGGGCAATGAAAGATTCAAAAATTTATTTCTTTCAAAAGTATAAGGATAAGCCGATTTTCTACAACAATCATGCAATGATTGTTGTAGATTTGAATGAAAAAAATGAGCTTGTTTCGTATACACAAACAATGTTAACGGATTTGAAGGAAATGGGCGAAAGTGAAAAAACGAAAGAACAAGAAATTATCACTGCTCAAACAGCTTTAGAAAATATATATGTAAAAAATCAAATTGCAGAAAATACGCACGTGAAAGAGGCGCAGATTGGATATGCGACTTTAGCTGAATCTTCTTCTAATATACAAGTGCTTGCTCCAACGTGGAACTTAAAGACAGAGCAGAAAAAGGACTACTTTGTGAATGCAATTGAAGGACAAGTTATGGAATTAGGGGAAACTCAAGTGCCGGAAGAACATAATGGAGTGAGAAAGAATGAGTATGCATTTTAGTGTGCTTGCAAGTGGAAGTACAGGGAATATGCTATATGTAGGAACAGATGAAAAAAAATTGCTTGTCGATGCAGGTTTAAGTGGTAAAGCTACAGAGGCATTATTTAAGCAAGCCGAACTGAATATAAATGACATATCAGGTATTCTTGTAACACATGAGCATAGTGACCACATTAAAGGATTAGGTGTATTGGCGCGTAAATATGATTTACCTGTTTATGCGAACGAGAAAACATGGAATGCAATGGAACATTTAATAGGTAATATCCCAACTGATCAAAAATTTATTTTCTCAGTAGGAGACGTGAAAACATTTGGGGATATTGAAGTTGAATCATTTGGTGTTTCTCATGATGCGGCAGAACCGATGTTTTATGCTTTTCATAACAATAATAGAAAGTTAGCTCTTATTACAGATACGGGCTACGTAAGTGACCGTATGAAAGGTGTTATTAAGGGAGCGAATGCTTTCGTATTTGAAAGCAATCATGATGTGGAAATGCTTCGTATGGGACGTTATCCATGGAGCATTAAACGACGCATATTAAGTGATGTAGGTCACGTTTGTAATGAGGATGCTGCATTAGCGATGGCAGATGTTATTACAGACGAAACAAAACACATTTATTTAGCGCATTTAAGCTTGGATAATAACATGAAAGAATTAGCTCGTATGTCTGTATCACAAGTATTAGAAGAAAAAGGTTTTGGGGTTGGAGAATCCTTTAAAATACATGATACAGATCCAAAAATGCCTACGAAAATTCAATACGTATAATTCTTCATTTTAGTAAACAATAAAGGTGAATATAGTTGTTTTCAGGAAGATAGGTGAACAAATATGTCCTTTATTGATGAAGAAAAATATCGTATTAAACGTGCAGGGAAAAAGAAACATAAAGGTATTGTTATTTCTAGTATAGCGGGAACAATTGTAGGGGCTTCATTATTTGCATTTGGAGCGCCTTTATTTTCAAATGATGAAGGTAAGCTTCCGCAAGTTGAAGCGAGTGAAAAAAATATGGCTGAAGCTCAAAGCGGAAATGAGTCTGTTAAACAAGTTAGCTTTGTAGATGCTGTTGATCGTGCTTCGGAGGCTGTTGTGGGTGTTATTAATATTCAACGAGATGATTTTTCAGAGGCAGATTCGGAAGCTGGTACAGGCTCTGGTGTGATTTATAAGAGAACAGATGGACATGCGTATATTGTAACAAATAACCACGTTGTCGCTGGGGCGAATCGTATTGAAGTTAGCTTAAGTGACGGTAAGAAAGTTCCAGGTAAAGTATTGGGAACCGATGTAGTCACGGACTTAGCAGTACTAGAAATAGATGCGAAGCATGTGAAGAAAGTGATTGAAATTGGTGATTCTAATACCGTTCGTAGAGGAGAACCTGTTATTGCAATTGGAAATCCACTGGGGCTACAATTTTCTGGAACTGTCACACAAGGTATTATTTCGGCTAATGAGCGCATTGTTCCTGTGGATTTAGATCAAGATGGACATTACGATTGGCAAGTAGAAGTATTGCAAACAGATGCGGCAATTAATCCAGGTAATAGTGGTGGAGCGCTTGTAAATGTATCTGGACAATTAATAGGTATTAACTCAATGAAAATTGCAGCAAAAGAAGTAGAGGGAATTGGACTAGCTATTCCAGTCACGAGAGCTGTTCCTATTATGAATGAGCTTGAAAAGTACGGTAAAGTAAGAAGACCTTACGTTGGGATTGAACTAAGATCATTAAATGAGATTCCAAGTTACTATTGGTCAAAAACATTAAACCTACCAGGTAACGTAACAGAAGGAGTTTGTGTTTTAGATGTGAAAAGTCCTTCGCCAGGTACGGAAGCTGGTCTAAGAGAACATGATGTTATTGTGGCGGTAGATGGAAAAGCGGTGCACGATATTATTGGGTTCCGCACGGCCTTATATAATAAAAAAATTAATGATAAAATGACTCTTACTTTTTATCGTGGTACAAAACGAGCGACAACAACGGTGAAATTAGGCATTCAAAAGTATTAAAAACAGGAGGGCCTACCTCCTGTTTTCTATTGTAGAAAAGTGAGGTGAAGAATATGAATTTACCTTGTTGTTTAGAACATGTTGAATTAGCATTAGATATCATTGTGGATGAGTGTGAAGTTGCGCCAGTTATTAACAATGTGGATAACTCTGAAGAAAAGAAAAAAACATGTGAATTTTGTCAAAATGAGGCGACATATGTTGTATCGAACACAGATTCTCACACAATATGTGGGTAACATTTGTGGATATGTGGATAAGTCCTGTGGATAACGTGTTTGTAAGGTGGGGAATAGATGTGAATATCTCGATTGTTTCAATCGGAAAATTAAAAGAAAAATACTTAAAACAAGGTATAGCAGAATACTTAAAACGATTATCTTCTTACGCAAAAGTAGAAGTAATTGAATTGCCAGATGAAAAGGCACCAGAAAATTTAAGTGAAGCAGAAATGTTAATTGTAAAAGAAAAAGAAGGCATACGTATACTGGATAAAATTTCTGATGATGCGCACGTTATTGCGTTAGCAATAGAAGGAAAACAAAAATCATCAGAAGAATTTGCAGCAAGTCTAGATCGTCTTGCTACATATGGAAAGAGTAAAGTAACGTTTGTAATTGGTGGATCACTTGGACTTAGCTCAGAAGTAATGAAGCGTTCAAACGAATCTCTGTCTTTCTCAAAGATGACATTACCACATCAATTAATGCGTCTAGTATTGCTTGAGCAAGTGTATAGGGCTTTTCGTATTAATCGCGGGGAACCGTATCATAAATAGTTGTATACCAGTACATTAAAACGGCTACATATGTGGCCGTTTTCTATATTTCACAATATGTAATAGGGTGAACAGTATGAAGCCAAAACAACTACTAAGTTTATATATAGAAAATTTTTTAGTGAATGAATTACAAAAATTAGGTTTCCGTTATGCAAAGAGTGTACCTAAATTTTCTCGTACACAAGGTGATTTTGAGCTAACTTTTAGTTTTTCACTCAGTAAATGGGACTCTGAAGATTATTGTGAGTTTTGGACTATGTGGGGTGTTACGTCAAAAAAGTATTCTAAATGGTATAAAGAACAATGGGGAAATAAGCTAGTAAATAATTCAATAGCCGGAGATGCAGAGTGGAATATTCCAGGCTGGAGAAGGAGTACACGGTATTGGAAGCTCACGAATTCAGAATATGATAGGGCGGAATTTAGTGCGTTTATAGATAATGTAATGAATGTTGGAATTCCATATTATTCGCAAATTAATGACTGGGATAATGCGGCAGATTATGCAACAAGGAGTCCAATTATTTTTTATGAAAAAATATGTGATTTTTATATGATGTCAGGGCAAGAAGAGAAAGCAAAAGAAATCCTTGCGAGAGGTATTCAAGAGATTAAAGATAGAAAACATGATAGCTATATGCAGCTTTCGGAAATTGAAAAGAGGTTGAAGAAGTATTTTATGCAGTAAACCTTCATTTCCTAAAATAAGTATGTTTCTATTTCTAAAAAAGTATGCTGTAATATGAAGAGGAAAAAGTATAAGTAGTCAGAGAAGTGAGGAATTAAAGGTGAAGAAGTTTAAGAAGTTTTACTTGGAGATTACGAGTGTATGTAATCTTGCGTGCAGCTTTTGTCCGCCGACGGAAAGGCAGAAGCAATTCATTTCTGTAGAGGATTTTGCTAAAAGATTAGACCAAATTAAACCTCACACAGACTACATTTATTTGCACGTGAAGGGTGAGCCGTTGCTCCACCCGAAAATAGATCAACTATTAGATTTAAGCCATGAAAAAGGGTTTAAAGTTAATATTACAACGAACGGAACGTTAATTAATAAGAGAAGGCATAGGCTGTTAAATAAGCCTGCGTTAAGACAAATGAATTTTTCGCTGCACAGTTTTGATGGACACCCAGGATCGCAAGATAAAGAAGGCTATGTAAGGAGTATACTTTCTTTCATTAGAGAGGCGACAAGTCAATCGGATTTAATCGTTTCACTAAGATTATGGAATTTAACTCAGGATAATAAAACAAATGCTGAAATCCAGAAAAATAGGGATTTATTATCTATAATTGAAAATGAGTTTGATCTATCTTATCAAATTGAAGAGAAGCTTACACCAGGAAAAGGTATAAAAATTGCGGAACGTGTCTTTATTAATCAAGACTACGAATTCCAGTGGCCGGCATTACATGAAGAAGAGGATGATGGAAAAGGGTTCTGTCATGGACTTCGTAATCAGGCTGGAATTTTAGCGAACGGAACTGTTATTCCTTGTTGCTTAGATGGTGAAGGTATCATCAATCTTGGTAATATTAATACTGATTCATTTTCTAACATTATTGAAGGTGAAAGAGCAACAAATATTGTCGATGGATTTTCGAAAAGAGTTGCAGTCGAAGAGCTATGTAGAAAGTGCGGATACCGCAAAAGATTTGGAAAGTAATATAGAATAAGCCCTCATAAAGCGAGGGCTTATTTTTATTCTTGATAAGAACGCTCTAATTCATCAATTAAGGAACCGACGTAAGAAACAGCTTTACGGATTGCATCTGGTTTTGACATGTCTACTCCAGCGTGTTTCATTAATTCGAGTGGTTTCATTGTACCGCCTGCACGGAGTACATCAAGCCAGCGATCAACAGCAGGTTGTCCCTCTTCTTTAATCATTTGAGCTACAGTAGTAGATGCAGTTAAGCCCGCAGAATATGTGTAAGAATATAAGCCCATATAATAGTGAGGTTGACGCATCCATGTTAAGCCAGCGCCTTCATCAATTTCTACGGAATCTCCCCAGAATGTTGAAAGGACCTTTGTTTTTATTTCGGTTAAAGTTGTAGCTGTGAGTGCTTGTCCTTCTTCCGCTAGAGTATATACTCGTCTTTGATATTCTCCCTCAAGTAGATGGGTGACGAAGTTGTGGTAATATGTGCCGAGTAGTTGCAGAATAACCCATCTGCGCATTCTCTTATCGTCAGTAGTCGCTAGTAAATGCTGGGCTAATAGTAATTCATTCATCGTTGATGGTGCTTCAACAAAGTACATAGATGGACGTACGTTCATAATGCGCTGATTTTTATTGGCTAAATAAAAATGACCAGCATGTCCAAATTCATGAGCTAATGTGAAACATCCACGCATCGTATCTTGCCATGTAATTAAAATGTAAGGATGGGAACCATATGGGCTAGAGCAGAAAGCACCTGTTGATTTTCCAACATTATCTGCAAGGTCTACCCATCTGTCCTTAAAGCCTGTTTTGATAATCGTATTATATTCAGGTCCTAATACTTTTAAAGATTCTTGAATTAATTTACCAGCTTCATCGTATGTGATGGTTGGATTAAATTCAGGATCTAACGGTGCGTGTAAATCGCAGAAGAGCATTTGATCGAGACCTAATACTTTCTTTTTTAAATCTGCAAAACGGCGCATATGAGGCGCTAATTCGTTATAAATAATATCTAGTTGGTTGTTATACATTTCAAGTGGAACTTTTTGAGGTTCTAAAAGCATATGGGTAACAGACTCGTAATTACGTAAACGAGAAAGTGTCACTTGCTTTTTTACTTCAGTAGCATACGTTGTTGCAACTGTATTTTTATATCGTTTCAATGTGGAAACAAATGATGAATATGCTTTTCTACGTATATATGCGCTTGGAGAAAATTCATATTTACTTTCAAATAATGCAAACGATACAGGTAAATCATTTCCTTGTTCATCTTGTATAGAAGAGAAATCCATATCGGCTAATTTAGTCATGCCGTAAATTTTGTAGGGAGAACTATGAACTTCACCAAGTGCAGCAAGAGCTTCTTCTGTTTCAGGAGAGAGCGTGTGCTGCCTTTTTTGTAGTATTTCTAGTAACGATTTACGGAAAGGCTCAAGTTTTGTTTCCTCAGTTAAATATTTTTCAATTGTTCCTTCTTCAAAGGAGAGAATTTCATTATGAATAAAGGATAGTGCGGTATGTACTTTCGTCCCTAAAGCGGAAATTTTTGAAGAGTTCGCTTGAATAACTGGATCTGTACGATCAGCGGATTCTTTTAAATTTGCATATGTGCCGAGTTTTGTTAACTTCATTAAAAGCTCTTCTTCTAAAAGTAGGCAATTTAATAAGGTAGCGGGGCCAGTGTGTAATTGTCCTTTAAATGCATCAAGTTTTTTTATATCGTCCGTTAATACACGTAATGCATTTCCCCACTCTTTGTCAGATTCGTATAAATCAGAAAGATCCCATGTCAATTCAGTAGAGACTTCTGCGCGAATAAGGCGTTTCTCAATTACATTTTTCATTTGTTATATCCCCCTTATTATAAGTATCTAAAAATATGATACTAGAAAATTCAGCAAAATGAAAATATTTTACATTTTTATACATGAAAAAGAAGGACAAGCATAAAGATGCTTGTCCTTCTAGTTAGATTTAAAAATTAATATACTTTATCACCGTTGAAAATAGAGTTTTTCACGACTACATAATCTACAGTACGAATTGAGTCTAACTTTGTTCCACCAGCGTAAGAGATAGAAGATTGAAGATCTTGTTCCATTTCGATTAAAGTGTCTTCTAAAGAACCTTTATGCTCAACGAACATTTTCTTACCTTCAACGTTTTTCTTCTCGCCTTTTTGGAATTCAGAGGCTGAACCGAAGTACTCTTTATAAAGTTTGCCATCTTTTTCGATTGTTTCCCCTGGAGACTCTTCATGACCAGCGAATAGAGAACCGACCATAACCATAGTTGCTCCAAATCGAATTGATTTAGCTACATCACCATGCGTACGAATACCGCCATCAGCGATAATTGGCTTACTTGCAGCTTTTGCACACCAGCGAAGTGCAGCTAACTGCCAACCACCAGTTCCAAAGCCTGTTTTAATTTTAGTAATACAAACTTTACCAGGTCCAATACCAACTTTTGTTGCATCAGCACCAGCGTTTTCTAATTCTCTTACCGCTTCTGGAGTTCCAACGTTTCCAGCGATAACGAAGCTTTCTGGTAAATGTTTTTTAATATGTTGAATCATGTTGATCACGGCATTAGAGTGACCATGTGCGATATCGATTGTAATGTATTCAGGTGAAAGTTGCTCAGCAGCTAATTGTTGTACGAATTCATACTCGTCTTCTTTAACACCAACGCTGATTGAAGCAATTAATCCACGTGATTGCATATCTCTAATGAATGAGATTCGTTTCTCTGGTTGGAAACGATGCATGATATAGAAGTAATTATTTTCAGCTAAATAAGTTGCGATTCTTTCATCTATAATCGTTTGCATATTTGCAGGTACGACAGGTAATTTAAATTTATGTTTTCCTAAAGTGACAGTTGTATCACATTCAGATCGGCTGTTCACAATACACTTTGCAGGAATTAATTGAATATCTTCATAGTCAAATACGTTTTCCATCATTTACACCCCTAAAATACGAATATTTTATTTTTATTGATTAAAAATGTTCGTCCATAGGATAATTTATATCATTTTTATTAAGAAGTCAAAGATTTTCTTAACATTTTTTTTGAAAAAAGCTAATATCTTTTAAAAATAACGTTAAAAACGAATTTAAATGGTTTTTATATGTATAACGTTCGTTTATAAAAAAAGTAAGGAAAGTTTCGATAATTGCATAAAATTATATGTGTGCTTCTTATTTTGGATGAGGGGGCTGGGGAAATACTATGAAAAAGTTAATACTAACAATAGGAATAACTTTGTTGATTGTTGCTGGATGCAGCAATAATGATGCATTTGATAAGGCGAAGAAACAAGGAGATTTAGCATTGGAAAATAAAGAATACGATAGAGCAGTCGCATCTTTTGAATTAGCATTAAAAGAAAATAAGGATGACCGAGAAGTAAGGCTGAAGATGAATCAAACGAATAAAATGATTGAAGTATTGCAGGAAAGTAATATAGACCTGGCAATTTCGTTATTAAGAGAAATTGAAAATGATTCTGCTAGTTCAGTTATATTAGCCAAACAAGCAAAAGAAAAACGAGAAGCTTTATCTAATCAAAAAGATGAGGAAGAAAAATATAAGCAAATGCTTGCTAAAGTAGAAGAGTTGAAAAACCAACAGAAGTTTGTGGATGTAAAAGAGCAACTGAACGTAATTATTAGGGAAACGAAAGGGAAAGAACAGTTTAAAGTATATTATCAAAATGCGAATGAACAAATTACACAGATTGTGCCGAGGGCAATAGATGTAGATAAAAGAAAAGATGAGAATCTTAAGGAAGAAAAAGTAAAAGAAGAAAATAAAAATGAAGAGAAGCCGAAAGTAGAAGAGCTTAAGAAAGAAAGTGCTATTACCGGTCAGAAGGTAGAGTATATTACTAAATTAAATAGTATTGAGGAGAGTTTGAAGAAACTCGATTACTTATATGAGAAGGGAATTACAACTGAAATGAAAGAGGGTGAGAGCAAAAGATACGAGGCATGGGATAAAGCATTAAATGAGATTTATGGTGTTTTGAAAATGCAACTTCCTACAAATGAAATGAACACTTTGAGAGAGAAACAGCGTGAATGGATTACGTATCGAGATCAAAAGGCGGAGGAAGCTTGGAATGAATCCGGGCAGGGAACATTGTCAGGTTTAGCAAGTATTTCATCGAATGTAAATAGTACGAAGGAAAGGTGCTATCAGTTAGTTGAACAGTATATGAAGTGATAGAGGTTTATTTTTATAATGGAATAATTTTTCGAAATAGAAAATTTCTATATAAAAAGGTGGATTACGAATGATTCGCCTTTTTATGTGAGCTTTCAAGTATAATGAAAAAGGTGATAATAACGTATATGATGATTCATTGATAGGAAAAGCGAAAAAAGAAAATAATATAGAATAAAAAGAGGTTAATATATGAGTAAAAAAAGTTTTTCTGATTATGCATTAAGTAAAGAAATTGTAAGAGCACTTACTGGTTTAGGATATGAACATCCAACGGAAGTGCAAGGAGAGGTTATTCCAGTTGCCTTGCAAAAGAAAGACCTTGTCGTGAAATCGCAGACTGGAAGTGGAAAAACCGCTTCATTTGGCATACCACTTTGTGAAATGGTGGAGTGGGAAGAGAATAAGCCCCAAGCTTTAGTTTTAACACCGACGAGAGAGCTTGCGGTGCAAGTAAAAGAAGATATTACGAATATAGGCCGCTTCAAAAGGATTAAGGCTGCTGCAGTTTATGGTAAATCTCCATTTGCGCGTCAAAAATTAGAGTTAAAGCAAAAAACACATATTGTAGTTGGGACTCCTGGCCGTGTGTTAGATCATATTGAAAAAGGTACCCTTTCTTTAGAGTGTTTGAAGTATTTAGTTATTGATGAAGCAGATGAAATGTTGAATATGGGCTTTATTGATCAAGTAGAGGCAATTATTGACGAACTACCTACAAAACGAATGACTATGCTATTTTCGGCAACACTTCCAGAAGATGTTGAAAAATTATCTCGTAAGTATATGGATTCGCCAGCGCATATTGAAATTAAGGCTGCTGGGATTACAACAGACAAAATTGAACATACACTTTTTGAGACGATAGAAGAGGAGAAGCTTTCACTTCTTAAGGATGTAACAACGATTGAGAATCCAGATAGTTGTATTGTTTTTTGCCGTACACAGGAAAATGTAGATCACGTATTTAGACAGTTAAAGCGCGTTAACTATCCTTGTGACAAAATACATGGCGGTATGGTACAAGAAGATCGTTTTGAAGTTATGGACGATTTCAGAAAAGGAAAGTTCCGTTATTTAGTAGCGACAGACGTAGCAGCTAGAGGGATTGATATTGATAATATTACACATGTTATTAACTATGATATTCCATTAGAAAAGGAAAGTTATGTACATCGTACAGGAAGAACGGGACGAGCTGGTAATAATGGAAAAGCTATTACATTCATAACGCCGTATGAAAATAGATTTTTAGAAGAGATTGAGGAATACATCGGATTTGAAATTCCAAAGGCACTTTCACCTTCAAAAGAAGAGGTTATAAAAGGGAAAGCAGCATTTGAGGAAAAGATACATGCTAAACCAATTATAAAGAAAGATAAAAATGCAGACCTAAACAAAGGAATTATGAAATTGTACTTTAATGGCGGGAAGAAAAAGAAAATTAGGGCGGTAGATTTCGTCGGTACAATTGCTAAAATTAAAGGTGTTACAGCAGAAGATATAGGCATTATTACAATCCAAGATAATGTTTCTTACGTTGAAATATTAAATGGAAAAGGACCGCTTGTTTTAAAAATCATGAAAAATACAACGATTAAAGGGAAACAATTAAAAGTCCATGAAGCAATTAAGTAAACAAAAAAGCTATCCAATGTAACAGATGGATAGCTTTTTTATTTAAGATTCTTTTAAATCATCAACTAATTTTTCTGCTAAACGTCTATACATATTACTCATCGCCACGAAGGATGTTAGTAATAAAAACTTTTCTAGCGTTGGATCTTCTAAGGAAGAAACCTCGTTTACATCCGTAACGCGTTTGTTTACGTCTTGTTTAAAGCTTTCTACATTGGTTTCAGTAAGAGAAAGATAATCTTTATATAGAGTGTTTAATTCGAATGTATCATCGTTTATTAAAGGTGCATTTATGTTTTCTAAGGAGCTTTTTATATCATTAATGGAAAGGGCTCCTTTTAATTGATAAATTAAGCTGATTAAAATCATATGCTCTTTTGAATACTTTTTATTTTTGATAGGGATGAATAATTTCCCTTTTGCGTAATTGTTAATCATTGTTTTTGTTAATACTTTTTCATCGTCAGTTCTTGTTGTATCCGCATAAGTATTCTCAAATAGTTGAACGACTTGATCTACATATAAGTCGACATTTGGGATATCTTCAAGTTTAATGTTTTTTTCCAAATGTAATGATTCAAGTAATTTATTTATATTTTCCACGTAGAATCCCTCACTTTTATAACTTAGTGGAACTTAATGTTTAGTATATCTTTAAATATGGTATTACGAAACGAATGAAATGTAAATGTTGACCTGTATAGATAATGTGTATATAATTACATGTAGTTATAAAAACTACATGTAATTATATGAGGGGTGTTTATATGAATGCTTATGTAAGAGAACCGATTAATGCATTTACTCACTTAGGAGGAGCTGTATTATCATTTATTGCATTATTAGCTATGCTTGTGAAAGTTTCTGTTAAGATGCCATCTTTTGCTGCAATTACAGCTGTTATTTTATTTGGTATCGGGATGATGGTCCTTTATATGGCATCAGCTGTGTATCATAGTGTTGTAGCGAGTGAACGTGTTATTTATTTCTTTAGGAAGCTAGATCATTCTATGATTTTTATATTAATTGCAGGTACATATGCACCTTTTTGCTTAATTACATTAAATTCGGCAAATGGTTTGCTATTATTTTGTTTAGTTTATGGAACTGCGATTTGTGGTATTGTTTTTAAAATGTTTTGGTTTAATTGTCCAAGATGGTTATCGACAGCAATTTATCTTCTGATGGGTTGGTTAATTGTTCTATTCTTTGCACCGCTAGCTGATAATTTAAGTACAGGAGGTATTATTTTCTTAGTACTTGGAGGTATTTTTTATACGATTGGTGGGTTTATTTATGGTGCGAAGCCAAAATGGTTGGAGTTTAAATATATGGGACACCATGAAATCTTTCATGTTTTTGTATTGTTAGGTAGTCTTGCGCATTTTCTAAGTGTATATTGTTACGTAATTTGATCAAAAAACGCCACGCGATGTCTGTTATGTGGCGTTTTTTTATTACCTGATTGGAATCATGTATTGTATAAAATAATTATGGGATAAAATGTAAGTTTCTGTGTTCGCATAATAAACATAGGATAAGAAATATGTGATATACTTTGAGAAGTTTATAATGAATGAAATATGGAGGACTATAATTATGGCAATACTTGTAACAGGTGGAGCAGGATATATTGGTAGTCATACATGCGTAGAATTACTAAATAACGGTTACGAAATTATAGTAGTAGATAATCTTTCGAATAGCTCAGTAGAGTCTATAAATCGAGTGAAAGAGATAACAGGAAAACAGTTTAAGTTTTATAAAGAAGATATTTTAAATCGCGAAGCACTGGATACGATTTTTGAAGAAAATACAATTGAAGCTGTTATTCACTTTGCGGGCTTTAAGGCCGTAGGAGAATCAGTAGCAATTCCGTTAACGTATTATCATAACAACATTACAAGCACATTAGTGCTATGTGAAGTGATGCAGAAGCATGATGTGAAGAAAATGATCTTCAGTTCGTCTGCAACAGTGTATGGTATCCCAGAAACATCACCAATTACGGAGGAGTTTCCATTAAGTGCAACAAATCCATATGGTCAAACAAAATTAATGATTGAGCAAATTATGCGTGATGTAGCATTTGCAGATGCAGAATGGAGTATTGCATTACTTCGTTACTTCAATCCATTTGGAGCGCATGAAAGTGGGCGTATTGGAGAAGATCCAAATGGAATTCCAAATAACTTAATGCCATATGTAACACAAGTAGCGGTAGGGAAGTTAAAGGAATTAAGTGTATTTGGAAATGACTATCCAACAAAGGATGGCACGGGTATCCGTGATTATATTCATGTTGTAGACTTAGCAAATGGCCATGTGAAGGCGCTTGAAAAGGTACTTGGCACTACTGGGATAGATGCATACAATCTTGGTACAGGTACGGGCTATAGTGTATTAGAAATGGTTGAAGCATTTGAAAAAGTTTCAGGCAAGGAAGTTCCTTATAAAATTACGGAACGTCGTCCTGGTGATGTTGCAGTATGTTTTGCAGATGCATCAAAAGCGAAGCGTGAATTAGGATGGGAAGCACTACGCGGATTAGAAGAAATGTGTGCAGATTCTTGGAGATGGCAATCAAATAACAAAAATGGCTATCTAGAAGTTTAATAAACAGATAAAAAAATGACCTTTGCATAAGCAAGAGGTCATTTTTTTATCTGTTTATTAAGTTTATTGCCCAGTTTAGTAAAGAAAGTTCGTTGTCTCATAGAGGTGTTTGACTGACAAAATGTATAGTAGTCAATATCTTTAATATAAGTAAAGAGTCTAGAAATAGCATATAAGAATGTAACAGAAGATCCGAGTACAAAACTAATACCGTAACCATCGAATCCAAATGGTAGTAGAAGAAGACTTAATAACAGGTTTGCAAAAAAGAACAGAGCCGATGTTCGAGATGCTCCTTTATGATCTTCAAAATATAAGAGGAGTAACGTGATGACGAGGACCATCCCGTTTGCATAAGCGCCAATTATAGTCAGCTGCAAAATGGAGTATTCAAGTGTTACGTTCCCAGATTGTGAACTAAACATCCATATTATAAAAATAATGGGAAGACTTCAATAAACAAGTTATTGCGAAAGATGAATGGAGTCAAAATTGGATGCGCTATTTTAAACAACAAAGTAATAAAATTGTAACATTTACCGTTACTCCAAATAACGTATCTAAAAAATATAGTTCTATAAATGGATTTATTCCCACAATTAATCCGAATGATATTTATGATAAATAGCAATTATTAGGAATGAGAAACTATCAAGATTGACTATGACAGTTTAGGTCAGTAATACGATTATCTTATAAAGATGAATGTATTACTGACCGGTCCATTCTATAATATTCTATGTTAGAAATTAGTAGAGTGAGATAGGAACAATGCATTATCCTATTAATTTTTTATAGAAATAAAAAACGTAATATTGAAAAGAATTCCAATACTTGTATCATGGTCAGAGTACGTTTATAATCAAGGAATCCTATTTAATGTTTAGATAGGGTTATTTATTATTGAAAGCGTTTTAAATTTGGGCTTTTTTAAGGTAGGAAGTCTGACTTATTTAGATTGAAAATTATGTATGTAGTTTTAAATAAGAAGAAAAATAATAAAGGATCACTTTATATTGTGGGGAGGTTAAAGGTGTGAAAGGGAAAGACTTTCACACGAATATATATGGGTTACGTAGGATTATTACTTTCAGGTGCAGCTTTATTTTTAAATAGTCTTGTTATATTGGGCAAAGTAGAGATGAAAAGCGCTGGTGTCTTTAATTTATTTGTAGGGGCATTACAAATTATTATACCGTTTTATTTAATTATGATTTCTGATCAAAGTAATTGGACGGTATATTCATATGCAGCTACCTTTTTATTTGGTTTAACTTATTTATATGTAGGCATTACTTTTATTAAAGGAATGGATAGTAGCGGACTAGGCTGGTTCTGTATTTGGGTAGCAATTATTGCCCTATTCTATATGGTCGTTTCATTTGTTCAATTCCACGATGTTGTTAATGCGTTAACATGGTTTATGTGGGCATTACTTTGGTATTTATTCTTTGTGTTAAATGCACAAAAAAAGAATATCAATCAATATCTTGGCAGAATTGCCTTTGTACAATCATGGGTAACATTGACGTTGCCTTCACTCTTTTATTTTATGGGAGTATGGGGAGAGGGATTCGTATATGAACTATGGGTTTATGTATCCGTAATTTCTATTTTATATTTCTGCTATTGTATTTTTAAATATCGAGTACGTTAAAGTATCGTATGTAAGAAAGCATGGAATCATTATCAAGATTCCATGCTTTTTGTTTATATGTAGGTTTATAATTAAGGTAGTATTTTACAAAATAGGGGATGATGAAAGTGAAAAAAGTGTTGGTTCTAGGGGGAACAAGGTTTTTTGGTAAACATTTAGTAGAAGCACTTTTGCAAGATGGACACAATGTAACGATTGCGACGAGAGGGATTACAGAAGATACTTTTGGAAGTGCAGTAAAAAGGCTGATTGTCGATAGAGAAGACAAAAAACAACTTGTAGAGCGTCTAGAAGATAAAAGTTATGATATCGTATACGATAATTTATGCTATAGCTCGAATGCAGCAAAGGTAATATGTGAAGTGTTACGAGGGAAAACGAAGAAATACGTTATGACATCTTCAATGGCTGTTTACGAGCCAGCAATAGGGTTGTTAGAAGAGAACTTTAATCCGTATGAGTATGCCATTACGTATGGGGATAGGAAGGATTTTAATTATGGTGAAGGCAAGCGATTAGCTGAAGCTACTGTATTTCAACAAGCAACATTCCCAGTTGTTGCAGTGCGTTTTCCAGTTGTTATTGGAGAAAACGATTATACGAAAAGGTTACAACTTTACGTTGAACATATTGCGGGGCGAGAGCCTGTCGCGGTGAATCATTTAGATGGAGAATTGTCGTTTATACATGAAGAAGAAGCTGGCCAATTTTTAGCTTGGTGCGGGGTGGAAAGTATAGAAGGGCCAATCAATGCTTGTAGTAACGGAGTAGTTTCTACTAGAGAAATCATTCATTTCATAGAAGAAAATACGGGAATAAAAGCACTCGTTCAAGAGGTAGGAGATAATGTAGCGCCTTATAATGAAGTGATTAATTGTACATTACATAATGGAAAGGCTCGTGAATTAGGATTTTCATTCCGAGAATTAAATGCAGAAATAAAAAATGTTTTACAGCATTACATAAACAGATTGAAGTAATTATAAATCCCCCGGTGGCAATCCGGGGGATTTAGGAGGATTTCAACAATACTAGTTTTACATTACCAAATTTACCTTACACGCATGATGAATGGCAGGCATCATCAATATATGGATCTAGTTCACCATAGCCTTATGAAAGATTGGGTAATTGAAAAAACATGCAATTACCGACTTTCTACTCAAAAAGTTGGTTTAGGTAAAAAAAATTTCTTTAAGTCAAAAATACACTTGTTTTTTTCGGAAGTCAACAATAATTCTAGAAATCTTCTGACAAATATTACGATAAAAGTAACACTTCCACTTTCGTTTGTGACTCTTATCTTTTTTGCTTATACTGTAAAGTAGTAGTGTCTTGTTGATATAGAAGGAGATTGTTTATGAGTAAAACGAAACAATTAATAGAGGAAGCAAGTAACTTTATTACTATTTGCTATAAGGAACTTAATAAAGAGCAATTAATAAAAGAGCGTATGGAAGAAATTTTAATAGAGATAGAAAAGACGGGCACGTATGAGCATACATTTGAAGAACTTGTTCATGGATCGCGAATGGCATGGCGCAATAGTAATCGATGTATCGGAAGACTATTTTGGAGTAAGATGCACATATTAGATGCACGTGAAGTAAATGATGAGGAAGGTGTATATAATGCATTAATTCATCATATTAAATATGCAACGAACGATGGGAAAGTTAAACCGACAATTACAATTTTTAAGCAATATCAAGGTGAAGAAAATAATATACGAATTTATAATCACCAATTGATTCGGTATGCAGGATATAAAACAGAAATAGGGGTGATTGGTGACTCTTATTCTACTGCGTTTACGGATTTTTGCCAGGAACTTGGATGGCAAGGAGAAGGTACGAATTTCGATGTATTGCCACTTGTTTTTTCTATAAACGGGAAGGCGCCTACATATAAAGAAATTCCGAGAGAAGAAGTAAAAGAAGTGCCAATTGAACACCCAGAATACCCGATTTCATCCCTTGGAGCAAAATGGTATGGGGTTCCAATGATTTCAGATATGCGCTTAGAAATTGGCGGTATTTCCTATACAGCCGCTCCGTTCAATGGATGGTATATGGGGACGGAGATTGGGGCACGTAACTTAGCGGATCATGATCGTTATAATTTACTGCCGGCTGTTGCGGAGATGATGGAGTTAGATACATCGAGAAACGGTACGTTATGGAAAGACAAGGCATTAATTGAGTTGAATATTGCTGTATTGCATTCCTTCAAAAAACAAGGAGTTAGTATTGTGGATCACCATACAGCTGCACAACAATTTCAACAATTTGAGAAGCAAGAAGCAGCATGTGGACGGGTTGTAACAGGCAATTGGGTGTGGCTCATTCCACCGCTGTCGCCAGCTACCACTCATATTTATCATAAACCGTATCCGAATGAAATTTTGAAGCCGAATTTCTTTCATAAATGATATTTAGTATAGTTTTTTATGCAAAATATAATTTTTTTAATTACTGTTACGTAGCAAATGGAAGTCTTTACTCTTGGTTATTTTTGGAAGGAGCTTTTTGAACCAAGGAGTTCCTTATGTTATAATCAAATTTCTGTTTCGAAGACCTTATAGAAATATAAGGTCTTTTGTTTTGCTTTTTTATGTAATAGGAATAGAAATTTTCTTTTAAATAAGGGATTTAGCATATTTTTAGGGACAACATAAGTGTGTAGAAAATCGATGAATTATTATGCTTATATAATCATTGTGTTTTGGGTGTAAACAATAAAACATAATAAAGTTGTTTTTTTAGATTGCTGAGGAAGGAGGAAGTGTAAATGAGAATGAAGAGTCGAAAAACGGATTGGCCTGTATTTCTTATTAGTGGTGGCTCACTTTTATTATTTGTAATTGCAGTTATTTTAAATAAAAGTTACGTAGAGGGAGTCATTAATAGCAGTTTTGCAGCTTCAATTAAATATTTTGGTGCCTTTTGGCAGGTTTTATTAATTGGTACATTTGTTGTTGCTATGTGTATGGCGTTCTCGAAATATGGGAGAGTTAAACTTGGGGGGCTAGAAAAACCTGAAATTAGTACGACAAAATGGCTCGCTATTATTATGTCTACATTACTTGCCGGAGGTGGCGTTTTTTGGGCAGCTGCCGAGCCGATGTACCATTTGATGACGGTGCCACCAATACATGAAGGTATAACTGCTGGAACGAAAGAAGCGGTAATGCCTGCTTTAGCACAAAGTTACATGCACTGGGGTTTCCTTGCTTGGACGATTTTAGGTACAATTAGTGCGGTAGTTATGATGTACGGACATTATCATAAAGGTATGCCGTTAAAACCTCGAACACTTTTATATCCTATTTTTGGAGAGAAATTGCGAAAGAGTTGGCTTGGAACAATGATCGATGTATTTGCCATTATTGCGGTAGCTGCAGGGACGATTGGCCCGATCGGATTTTTAGGACTACAAGCGAGTTATGGGTTACAAGCATTGTTTGGCATTCCTGATGTGTTTACTACTCAATTAGCGATTATTGTTTGTGTAGTAGCTGTTTCTACTATATCTGCGGTAACGGGAATTGATAAAGGGATTCAAATTATAAGTAATTTAAATGTTAGGTTAGCAGTTTTATTAATGGTATTCGTATTACTGTTTGGACCAGGTGGATTTATTATTGATTCATTTGTTTCTTCGTTTGGATTTTATATAAATGAATTTATTCCAATGAGCACATATCGTGGTGATACAGGTTGGTTAGGGTCGTGGACAATCTTTTTCTGGGGATGGTTTATTGGATATGGACCGATGATGGCAATTTTAGTGAGCCGTATTTCAAGAGGCAGAACAATCCGAGAAATCATCGTTGCAATTGGAATTATTGCACCTATTATTACAACGTTTTGGTTTACGATTTTGGGAGGATCAGGTGTATTTTATGAGTTAATGAAGCCTGGTTCTATTTCGACCGCATTAAGTGAATCTGATATGCCAGCGGCTATGATTGCAATTACAGAGCAACTGCCACTCTCTAATATTGTTGGACCGGCATTTCTTTTATTAACAATTTTATTTGTAGTGACAACAGGAGATTCAATGGCCTATTCGATTTCAATGGCAGTGACTGGAGATGGAAATCCTAGAATTAGTTTGCGAGTTTTTTGGTCGCTTATTATGGGCGCAGTTGCAGCGATTCTTTTATACATGGGTGAGGGAAGTATTAACGCCTTACAATCCTTCATTGTAGTGACGGCTGTTCCTGTATCCATTCTGTTATTCCCAATGCTGTGGCTTGCGCCTAAAGTTGCAGGGGAATTAGCATTAAAACAAGGTATTGTAAAAGAAGAAGATAAAACTTACTTCTTGTTCCAAAAAGCTAGTAAATCAAAATAAAAAATAAACAAATTGTATGTTTTATTTTATATAAAAAGAGGAAGCATTTTATTTGAGATGCTTCCTCTTTTCTATTTATCCAACTACTTTTCCTGAAGGGGATAGTACTCGAACAAACATTTCGTATAGTTTTAATCTATTCTATTCTAATACTTTATCTTTCGTCTCTGGGACACATAATAGCATCGTAACTAAACCAATTGGGTAGATACTGAAGATGAGAGATAGTGCTCCCATTAAATTGCCACCTGCGGCAAGTAAGCCGATAATAACAGGCCCAAATCCAGCTAAACCGCGTCCTGTTCCGAAAATAAAGTTCTCTGCTGTCGAGCGAGCTTCAGCAGGATAGTTTTCAGCTAAAACTGCTCCGAATCCTCCCATCATGCCATTGACAAAGAATCCAAGCAATGCACTTCCCCATAACAATAATGTTGAGTCTGTGAATAAGAAGAAGTAAATGAGACAGTATATAGTACCACCGACATAATAGATTGTAAAAGTTTTACGGCGACCAATTTTATCGGCTAGAATACCAAAAGTCGCAATTCCAATTAGCATGCCGATCGTAGAGATGAACATCCAACCGCTCGCTTTTGCTAATGTGTAGTTATATTTATTCGCTAAAATAGTTGGCATCCATGTGAAGATTCCATAATATCCGAAGTTCTGGATGAATGACATAATAATAAGACCAATTGTTGTTATCGTTACTTTTTTATTTGCAAATAACTTTCGAAGTGGGAACTTTTTCATTTGCTTTAGTTGTTCTGCCTCAGTAGTTGTTAAATTACCTTCAGCTTCTTTTTGTAACAATTCTTTTTTGTATCGTTGTTTTTGTTCCCATATTTTCGGTTCACTTAAACTTTTGCGGACGTAAACAGCTAGTAGAGCTGGAATGAGTCCAAATAAGAAAACAGCTCTCCATCCAAAATACGGGACGATAAATGCCGGAAGGAGTGAAGCGACTAGTACGCCAAATTGCCATCCAAGTGCAACAACGGATGTCGCCTTAGCGCGCATTTCTTTAGACCATGTTTCAGTTACGATGGCCATTCCAATCCCGAATTCACCACCAACTCCCATTCCAACTAAAAAGCGAAGAATTAATAATTGCCAATAATCTGTTGCGAAATAAATGAGTGCTGTTGCTAGTGAGAATAGTAAGATTGTGAAGGCCATCGTACGGATACGCCCAAATAAATCAGCAATAAATCCAAATAAATAAGACCCGATTAGCATTCCTATTGTGGTAGCTAATGTTAAGTTTCCACCTTCAACAGGGCTTAAATGAAATTCTTTTAAAATGTAGACGAGTACGAAAGATAAGAGCAACATATCTAAACCTTCTGCTGCATATCCTAGCGCAGAACCAAACAATGTTTTATATCTTTTCTCTTTTGTCTCCTCTGTTGATGATTGTACATTAGTAGTGACGTTCATCATTACTCCTCCTTATTTTCTTCTACAGTCGCTATGGAAGAATAACAAAAGGCCTTCTCACCTGATATGATGAGAAGGCCAAAAAAGCATACGTATCCCTAAAAAAGACCATACGTATAGTATATTCCGACTTCCTTCTCAACCTCACGGGGTTGGGTTAAAGGACTGTATTATATTACTTTATTTTTAGCACTCTTCTGTTAGATTGTCAAATAAAGTGGGAATTGTTATGTGTAAAATATTTCAAAAAGCATTTCATTCTTCTTGACTCCCGCTTCATTATTTTCCCATAATAAAACTAACTAATATAAAAAGGAATGAATCAAAGATGCTAAATTTAGTACTTATGATGATTGAACGTGTCGGACTTATTGTTATTTTAGGATTTTTACTTTCTCATATTAAAACGTTTAGGCGCCTTCTTCATAAGCAAGACGGATATGTAGATAAAATTAAGCTTATTTGTATTTTTTCAGTGTTTACAATTGTAAGCAATTACACAGGGATTGAAATAGCGGGAAATACGATTATGAATGAAAATTGGCTACAAGGTGTTTCTTCATCAAGTACAATTGCGAATACACGTATTATGGGTGTTGGAATTAGTGGATTGCTTGGCGGTCCTATCGTTGGAATTGGAGTAGGATCAATTGCTGGTATTCACCGTTATATGCTTGGTGGGACGACAGCGCTAAGTTGTGCCATCTCGTCAATTTTGGCAGGAGTTATAACGGGTTATATTGGATACATTTTCAAAAAATATAATCGCACAATTACACCTAAATTTTCAGCGATTTTAAGTGTCTTTATCGTTTCTTTAGAAATGGTTATGATTCTATTAATTGTAGAGGATGGAATTAGTATTGTGAAAACAATTGCGATACCGATGATCCTTGTGAATAGTTTCGGGAGTTTTATTTTACTTTCTATGATACAAGCCATTTTGCGTCAGGAAGAGAATGCAAAAGCTCTGCAAACACATAAAGTATTACGAATTGCTGATAAGACATTACCGTATTTTCGCCAAGGGTTAACAGAAGAGTCTTGTAAACATGTGGCACAAATTATTCACCGCTTTACGGGAACGGATGCGGTATCCTTAACAGATACAGAGAAAATCTTAGCTCACGTTGGATTAGCATCAGACCATCATATTCCTTCACACAGTTTAATAACAGGTTTATCAAAATCCGTATTAAAAACAGGGGAAATAATGAAAGCGAAGTCGCGTGAGATGATTAATTGTCAACATGAAGGGTGTCCATTACAAGCGGCAGTTGTTATTCCATTAACTTCACATGGAAATACGATAGGAACATTAAAACTTTATTTTAAAAACTCTAATCAATTAAGTCGTGTTGAAGAAGAGTTAGCGGAAGGGCTGGCGAAAATCTTCTCCACACAGCTTGAGTTAGGTGAAGCTGAGTTACAAAGTAAGTTATTGCAAGATGCCGAAATAAAAGCGCTGCAAGCACAAATCAATCCGCATTTTTTATTTAATGCGATTAATACGGTATCAGCTCTATGCCGAACAGATGTAGAGAAAGCGAGAAAATTATTATTGCAGCTTAGCGTTTATTTTCGTTGTAATTTGCAAGGGGCACGCCAATTACTTATTCCATTAGAACAAGAGTTGAATCATGTACATGCATATTTATCGTTAGAGCAAGCGAGATTTCCGAATAAGTATGAAGTGAAGATGTACATTGAAGAAGCGCTAAAGGTAACCTTAGTACCACCATTTGTGCTTCAGCTATTAGTTGAAAATGCATTACGCCATGCTTTTCCGAAAAAGCAGCCAGTGTGCCAAGTCGAGGTACATGTGTTTGAAAAAGAAGGGATGGTTCACTTTGAAGTAAAGGATAATGGACAAGGGATTGAGAGTGAACGTCTAGAGCAATTAGGAAAAATGGTAGTTCCATCAAAGAAAGGGACGGGAACAGCTTTATATAATATTAACGAACGACTTATCGGGTTATTTGGGAAAGAGACAATGCTTCAAATTGAAAGTGAATTAGAGCAAGGGACAGAGATCCTCTTTGTAATTCCGAAAAAAGTAGAGGAGGAAAAACGGAGTGTTAAAAGTATTAGTAGTTGATGATGAAATGTTAGCACGGGATGAATTGAAATATTTATTAGAGCAAACGAAAGAAGTAGAGATAATTGGTGAGGCGGATTGTGTAGAGGATGCATTAGAAGAATTAATGAAAAACAAACCAGATATTGTTTTTCTAGATATTCAATTATCTGATGATAACGGATTTGAAATCGCAAATATATTAAAGAAAATGAAAAATCCACCTTCAATTGTGTTTGCTACTGCATACGATCAATATGCGCTGCAAGCGTTTGAGGTAGATGCGTTAGATTACATTTTAAAGCCATTTGATGAAGAACGAATCGTACAGACATTAAAGAAATATAAAAAACAAAAGCAAATAAAATTAGAAACAAAGCAAGATGTAAAGAGTGTAGATGTAACGACCGAGATGCATAAATTAGCATTACCAATTGAGGAATCAATTGTACTTATTAATATTGAAGATATTGTTTATGTAGGGCTTGTAGATGGGAAAGTAGCTGTAAAAACAATGAAAGAAACATATGTAACACATGATACACTTGTGATTTTGGAAAAGAAATTACCGCAAACCATTTTTATGCGCGTTCACCGTAGTTTCATTACTAATATTAATCATATTTCTGAGATACAGCCGTGGTTTAATTCCACTTATAACTTAATTATGAAAGAGGGGTCTAAAGTCCCGGTTAGCCGTACATATGCAAAAGAACTCAAAAAGCTGCTTCGTATTTAAGCAGTAGCTTTTTGTATTTCATCTGCCTATATTTGTAACTAATTTTGTATATTTGACGTTCCGTTGTGTAAACGCTTACAGTTTTGTTTGTATCTTATACAATAAAGGTACCAAATCGAAAGAGGTGGCCAAAATGAGTACGAAAAAAGTATATAGTTTCTTATCACAAGCATTCATATTTTCAGCTATTATGTTAGTTTCTAATATTATTGCAACACATTTACCAATTCCGATGCCTTCATCGGTAATCGGGTTAGTTGTTTTATTTAGCCTATTATGTCTAAAGGTTATTAAATTGGAGCAAGTTGAATCACTCGGAACGGCTTTAACGGGGATTATCGGATTTCTTTTCGTCCCATCAGGTATTTCAGTTATTAATTCTCTTGGTGTAATGAGCCAATATTTCGTACAAATCTTAACCGTAATCGTTGTTGCAACACTTATTTTACTTGCTGTAACAGGTTTATTTGCACAATTAATTTTAGGTAAAGATGACAAAGAAACAAAAGATACAAAAGAGTTGAAAGTTGTAAACGAAGGAAGCAAACACGGAAAAGTTGCGTAACTATTTTAGACCATACATGGTTAGGAGGTAATGAACATGACAAGCACAATGACTCCATATTTCGGAATCGTCGTTTCATTAATTGCATACGGAATCGGAACATTTTTATTCAAACACTCAAAAGGATTCTTCTTATTTACACCACTATTCGTAGCAATGGTATTAGGGATTGTATTTTTAAAGGTAGGTAACTTTACTTTTGAAGAATATAATACTGGCGGGAAGATGATTAGTTTCTTTTTAGAGCCAGCAACCATCGCCTTTGCAATTCCATTATATAAACAAGTTGATAAGTTAAAAAAATATTGGTGGCAAATTTTATCGGCTATCGTGGTTGGATCTATTTGTTCCGTGGTTGTCGTGTTCATTGTCGCAAAAGCAATTGGTTTAGATACAGCTGTTATGAACTCGATGTTACCGCAGGCAGCAACAACAGCAATTGCATTACCAATATCTGAAAGTATCGGTGGTATTCCAGCAATTACATCATTTGCAGTTATCTTTAATGCAGTTATCGTATACGCATTAGGAGCTTTATTCTTAAAAACATTTAGAGTTAAACATCCGATCGCTAAAGGTTTGGCTCTTGGAACAGCGGGACATGCGTTAGGGGTTGCAGTAGGTATCGAAATGGGTGAAGTAGAAGCGGCTATGGCAAGTATAGCTGTGACAGTAGTTGGTGTTGTCACAGTGGTGGTTATTCCAATGTTCATTCCATTTATTGGATGATAAAACTTACTTAAAAAAATATAAAAGCAAGCTATTTGTAGGACGGATTTCTACTGATAGCTTGCTTTTTATGTTACAGTGGTGGTAAGACCTATTTTTAGGAGAGTAAAACTTTCCTTAAATCTTCATTAATACTGTGCATAATGCATTTTGAAATAGGTCATTGTATTGTAAAATAAGAAGTAACATAATATATTAGCACAATTAATGAGCGGTTAGGATTGAAGATAAATTGCTCGCAATGGCTTTAATATTAAAGGATAATTATAAGTAGAGAATAGAGAGAGATCTACTTGTTAACGTTTTACTTTATAGGACAGGAGAGAGTACTCGTCGATTATGCAAATAAAAAACCTGTTTCAAAGCAAAGGATTTCAGAGGTTAATCGTATTAGTATTACTTGCTCTCATATTGTATGGGATGCAAAGTATGTTAAATTTAATTTTAATTACGTTTATGCTGACGTATTTAATGGATCGATTCCAAAAGTTTATTTCTCGTAAATTAGATCATTTCATGCCAATTAATCGGAAAATTATTATAGCGCTTTTATATGTAATGTTAGTGGCTGGAATTGCCATTACGCTATTTAAATATTTACCGGTATTAACAATACAAATTTCACAATTGATTTATCAATTTAATGTATTTTTAAGAAATCCACCTGATAGTGAATTAATTAAGTATGCAGTTAATGCAGTTAATCATATGGAGCTTTCTAAATATGTGGGGCAAGGCGTAGACATTTTGTATAAATCTATTACGAATGTTGGGAAATTTGGCCTTCAAGTTTTACTTTCTGTAATTTTAAGCTTATTTTTCTTACTTGAAAAAGCACGTATCGTTGCTTTTACTTCGAAATTTAAAGAAAGTCGACTTGCAATTTTCTATAACGAAATAGAGTATTTTGGAAAGAAATTTGCACGTTCATTCGGAAAAGTAATCGAAGCACAATTTTTAATTGCAATTGTTAACTGTGTTTTATCTGTTATCGCATTATGGATATTAGGATTCCCGCAATTACTAGGTTTGGCGTTAATGATTTTCTTGCTTGGTTTAATTCCAGTCGCAGGTGTTATCATTTCGTTATTTCCACTTTGTATGATTGCTTACAACATCGGCGGTATTATGTATGTCGTTTATATTTTAGTTATCGTAACAGTAATTCATGCGCTTGAGAGCTACGTGTTGAACCCGAAATTTATGTCGCAAAAAACAAACTTACCAATCTTCTACACATTTATGGTATTAATTTTCTCAGAGCATTTCTTAGGTGTGTGGGGACTTATTATCGGTATTCCGATCTTCATTTTCTTATTAGATGTCTTAGATGTGACAAGTGATGAAATGGAGAAGGACGTTGGAAAAAAATAAAGTGAAGTAAGAAATGAAATGTACCCTATAAAGTGGATAATTTAACAAAAGAATTCTCCTTTGTATTTCATTAAAAATAATTTTGCTCATTTCCTGTATCTCACTTTTATCATCGTTTCCATTATAATGAGGAATGAGCGTGAAAATGCACCAAAACCCCAAATCATGGACTTTTTTAGTATCCACGATTTGGGGTTTAATTAAATAAAACACTTATTTATTATTAACTAATTAATTAATAATTAAATATCTCTATATATAATTTAATAAATTTATTTTGCGATCTTAAAATCCTTCTGGAAATGCTCTTGCTGCAAATTTAAATGAACCAACACCTCCATCATCAGTATATGCAGAGATGGTATATTTGCCACTTGATACCCAATCTGACCAACTAGTACTAAAGTAAAGAGTTTTTTGCGCCCCTGGACTTATACTTTCTTGATAAAGCGTATGGCCTGCTGAATTTATAAGTTTATAGCGTAAAGTACTTGGCCCCGTGTTTTGAATCCGAAATTTAAGATCATCGCCAGATTTATTCCAAAAATAACCGGACCCAGAGCCATGATCAAAGGAAACGGTTTGACTCCCTAATAATATTGATGATGAATACATGATGATTGAATCGTCACCATTTCCTAGCTGAATTTCTGTTACTTCAGGAGTTTTATTCATGTTCGTTTCTGGTACTGATGCTGCAGCTGTCCCTGTTCCAATTAAAGATAAAGCGATTGCTGGTAATACTAGTAACTTTTTCATTTCACAAACTCTCCTTTTAAAGTAAATTAATACACTCTATGATTTTATTTTCAACAAATGTATTTGCCATTTCATATTACTAGAATTAGAATTTAAAGCAAATATACAAATATTTATTTTGCTATTAATAAATAACACTTTCCATTTTCAAGATTCCTTAAAACCTCGTAAATAAAGTGAAACTTTAATCATTGGGGGGTACTGTCCTTTACAAAGGGGACAGATTAAAAAAGCATCGATGTTCGATGCTTTTTCTTTTATAACATCATGTTTCTTATGCCATACTGTAAGGAGAAGATAGAATAGGGGTGAAATAATGGCTGTAAATGAAAAGGTAGAGTTAGCTACATTTGCTGGAGGGTGCTTCTGGTGTATGGTTTCGCCATTTGAAGAGATGGAAGGGATTATAAAGGTTGTTTCTGGCTATACAGGTGGTCATAAAGAGAATCCAACGTATAAAGAAGTATGTTCAGAAACGACGGGACATTATGAGGCAGTACAAATTACATTTGACGCAAATAAAATGCCGTATGAAGAGTTATTAAATCTATATTGGAGACAAATTGATCCGACTGATGTAGGTGGGCAATTCCACGACCGCGGACAGTCTTACGAAACAGTGATTTTTTATCACAATGAAGAACAACATAAAAAAGCGGTGGCTTCAAAAGAAGAGCTTGCAAAGAGCGGGCGCTTTTCAAAGCCGATTGCGACAAAAATATTGCCAGCTACTACTTTTTATCCGGCAGAGGAATATCACCAAGGATATCATAAGAAAAATGAATTCCGCTACGAGTTATACCGTAAGGGCTCAGGGCGAGATGCGTTTATTAAGCAACATTGGCCAAAAGATAATGCTCATTTAAAGGGAAAACTGAATGAGATGCAATTTTATGTAACACAGGAAAATGGAACTGAACCGCCTTTTCAAAATGAATACTGGAATCATAAAGAGGAAGGTCTTTATGTAGAAATCGTTTCAGGGGAACCGTTATTTACTTCTTTAGATAAATTTGATAGCGGCTGCGGATGGCCAAGTTTTACGAAACCGGTTATGGCAGCTAGCGTGAAAGAAAAAATGGATGTTAGTCATAATATGACGCGCACGGAAGTGAGAAGTAAGGAAGGCGATTCACATCTAGGGCATGTATTCCCAGATGGTCCAGGACCAAATGGACTTCGCTATTGTATAAATTCAGCGGCCCTTCGATTTATCCCGAAAGGGGAGTTAGAGAAAGAAGGATATGGTGATTTTTTAATTTTGTTTGGAAATAAAAAATAACCTCGCAGTTAGCGAGGTTATTTTTTTAGTTTATTTTACTTTTTTCTTTTTAAATTTGCTTAGTGCTTCATAAACGATTGGAACAATAAGAAGTGTTAATAACGTTGAACTTGTTAATCCACCAATTACGGTTACACCTAGTCCTTTAGAAATTAAGCCGCTGCCTTCAAATCCTAATGCAAGCGGGATAAGAGCCCCTATTGTTGCAATGGCAGTCATTAAAATAGGACGTAGGCGTGTTGCACCGGCTTCTAGTAATGCTTCGCGTGTGGATAAACCTTCATTTTCTTTATGAATAACGCGGTCAATAAGCACGATTGCGTTCGTTACAACGATACCGATTAACATAAGCGCACCAATCATTGCAGATACACTTAACGTCTCACCAGAGATTAGCAAGGCAACGAGTGCACCAATGATTGTGAATGGTAGCGAGAATAAGATTGCAAATGGTGCAAGGGCACCGCCAAATGTAACGACAAGAACGAAGTATACAATGGCAATCGCAGCTAACATCGCTAAGCCAAGTTGTTTGAATGATTCTTGAATATCTTTTGTAACGCCTCCCATAGAAACGTCCACACCAGAAGGAAGGTCCATTTTATCTACTTCTTTTTGAACTGCAGCAGATGCTTTTGAAACGTCATCCGATGTTAATTTCGCACTAACTTCTGCATAAACGCGACCATCACGATGTTTTACTGTATTAGAAGTTTCACCTTCTTTTACAGTCATTACATCTTTCACAGCCACTTCATTACCAAGTGGTGTTGTAATTTTACGATTTGTTAAGTCATCGATTGTTTCATAATTTTGTTTGTCAGTTTCTACATATACATTGACATCTTTACCGTCTTTTTTAATTGTTGTCAGAACAGGGCGATCATGTTGATTAGAAAGTCCCATTCCAATTTGCGCAGCCGTTAGACCCATTTTACTTAGTTTTTCCTGATCTGCTACTAAAGTGTACTCTGCATATGTTTTTGCAATACTAGAGTCTACATCTTTTAAGTCTTTATTTTTCTTCATGATATTTTGAATATCTTTTACGACAGGCTTAATGTCTTCAGAGCTGTCTCCGTAAACGTATAGTTTAATTTCGTTACTACCGCCACTTGCTCCGAAATCTTGGTTTTTCCATTCGCCTTTGCCAGACATCTTTTGTAAATCTTTAACGACTTGTTCTTTCTCTTTTTCGAAGTTTTTCGTGTCGTTATTATATTGAACGAAGAACATAGCTTGATTTGATTGGCCAGGGCTCATTGGGTTTTCTCCGCCTAATGAGAACTGAATTGTTTTCACTTCTTTTTTATCTTGGAAGTGCTTCTCAGCTTTTGTTGCAATTTTTTCAACGTCTTCTAACGTTTGACCTGGCTCAGGATTGTACGTTGCGATAATCATTTTTTCTTCTTCAGATGGTAAGAAACTTACACCGATAATTGGCACAAGTGCGAGGCTACCAACTAATAGAAGGACAGCGATACTTGATGTAATGATTTTATGATTTAAAGCCCATTCAAGTATACGTTTATAACCATTTGCTAATTTACTTGGTTTTTCTTCGTGATGTACTTCTTTTTCCCTCATGCTCTCTTTCTTGAATAAGGAGTGAGCTAGCATTGGTACGATTGTAACGGCCACTAGTAACGATGCTAATAAAGCGAAGACGATAGTTAAGGCAAATGGTAAGAACATTTCACCAATCATACCTTTTACAAGTCCAAGTGGTAAGAATACAGCAATTGTTACAATGGTAGAAGACATAATCGGGATAAACATTTCCTTCGTAGCTTCACGAATTAAATCTTTCCCGCGTAATTTTTCTTCTGATAACGACATGCGTCGGTAAATATTTTCAATAACAACAATTGAGTCATCGACAACACGGCCGATAGCGACTGTCATTGCTCCAAGTGTCATAATGTTAAGTGTAATATCCATTTGTTTTATTACTAAAACAGCAATTAATAAAGAAAGTGGTATAGAAACGACAGAGATTAGTGTTGTTCGAATGTTTCGTAGGAACAACATAATAATAACAATCGCAAAGATAGCACCGAAAATTGCTTTGCTCAGCATTGTTTCAACTGATTTCTCAATAGGTGCGCCTTGGTCGAATGTTGAAATAATCTCTAAGTCTTTATATTTTTTCTCAAGGTCTTTTACTTTATCTTTAACTGCATTTACAACATCAACTGTATTCGCATCAGCAGCCTTCACAATTTGAATTCCGATTGCTTCTTTTCCATTCGTTCGAGAAATAGATTCTGCTTTCCCAACTTCTTTAATGTCAGCAATTTCGTCTAATGTAACTGTTGGAATTCCATTCATAGCGGCTGGATTCATTTGCGGCGTTTGTGCACCAGCTCCAGCATTTTGACTACCTTGAGCGCTAGGTGATGAAGGTACAGCTGGGATTTTTAGCTCTTTTAATGCTTTAATCGTTGTAATATTTCCATCTACAACAACTGATTTTTCCGTGTCTTTAAATGTATATAAGCCAAGTGGTAAAGATACATCCGATCCTTTAATCACATTTTTTACAGTATCTTCACTTAAACCTAATTCTTTCATCTTATCTTTCTTGAAGACAAGTTGTACTTCATCTACTTGTTGACCTGAAATTTGAACAGATGCAACACCATCAAGTCCTTTTAATCCTGGAACAACATTTTTTTCTACATTTTCTGTTAACGTAGCTAAAGATTCATTGTTACTTGCTACGCTTAACGAAATAACAGGAAAAGCATTAAAGTTTACTCGAGAAACTCTCGGCTCTTTTACGCCTTCAGGAAGTTTCGCGTTCGCGAGAGCTTCTTTAATTTCTGTTTCGGCCTTTTCCATATTTTTATCAAAATCATACTCTACTTGAATAGAAGATGCGTTTTGAAAAGATGATGAACTAACAACGTTTACACCGCTTAAATTTTGCAGTTGCTCTTCCATCGGTTTTGAAACTTTGTCAGCTACTTCTTCTGGTGTAGCACCAGGATAAACCGTAGTTACTGTTACAACAGGTGTTGTAATATCAGGAATTGTTTCCAGCTTCATGTTAAGCCCAGAATAAATCCCTGCAATGGTAACAATAATGGTTAGTAGCCAAACCGCGAACTTATTTTTTAATGAGAAATTGATGATTTTGTTCATGTTTGCGCTCCCTTTTTATTGTATTGACCAACTGGTCAGTCTAATACATAATATAACTGACTGATTGGTCAGTCGTCAATGAAAAGAGATGGTATAATAAATTGAAACTATAAGGGGAGAGACTTTTTATTATTCCTTACTGAATCATTAGCTTTTATTAATGGAGCTTTTAGGTAAGTAGTAGGCCTAAAAATAACTTTTTGACCCGCTATTGAGGTAGGGGTTTTGCTACTTGCTAATATAAGATTAAATTTACATTTACATAAGATGCGAAATTAAGTTTAGGAGAGAAGATATGATATGAAAGAAAAAGAGCGCTTAATTATAGAGATGGCTATGAAGTTATTTGCGACTAAGGGTGTAAGTGCAACGTCAGTACAAGAGATTGTCACATCTTGTGGTATATCAAAAGGGGCTTTTTATTTGTATTTTAAATCGAAAGATGAGCTTTTATTAGCGACACTTCGATATTATTATGACAAAATCCAAAAGAAAATGCTGGATATTGAAAAAGAGTCTTTATTACCACGTGAAAAATTTGAAAAGCAGTTATATTTTCAGTTTACTGATGTGCAAAAACATAAAGAATTTATTATTATGCATGCAAGAGAAAATGCTATTCCGTTTAATAAAGAAGTAGAAGAGTTTATGATACGGATGAAGTTAGAATCTCATGCATTTTATCGGAATAGCTTATTGTCTATTTATGGTGAAACGGTCAGTCCATATTTATTAGATTTGGTAATTATGGTGGAAGGGATATGCCACGGTTATTTACAATTGATTATTTTAAATGAACCGGAAATTGATTTCTCTCATGTTGCTTCCTTTATTTTAAAAAGAGTAGACGATTTAGTAGAAGGGCTTCTAGATTCTTCGGAGGAGCCGGTTTTAAATGAAGAAAAGATTGGGGAGCTTTTTTGTAGCTCAGAGCTTATTAAAGAACAGGTGAAAGAGCACTTTTTAAATGAAATTATTATATTAAAACGAACATTAGCAGACCAACTGGAAAATGATGAGGTTTTAGTCACTTTAGATGTTTTAGAATCAGAAATGAGAGTTCAAAATCCTAGGATTCCAGTGGTTCGAGGGATGTTAGCGAATTTGGAAGCATATAATGATTTGAAGGATTTTAGAGTAAGGTTAGCTCGATATTATAATATCGAGTTGAAATAATGAAATGTTAGTTTAATCTTTTCGTCGTACTGGCCTGAAGCTAATGAAAGTTTCATTATTATAAAAAAATCCGTTCCTAGAAAGTACTTTCTAGGAACGGATTTTATTTTACAATTATAATGAAAGAATTTAAGGCTTATTTATTTTGTTCTGCCCACTCTTCAACATTCCAAGTTTTTGTAATCCAACCTTCATAAAATTCTGGTTCATGACATACAAGAAGGATCGTCCCTTTATATGCTTTCAGAGCTTTTTGAAGTTCTTCCTTTGCTGTAACGTCAAGATGGTTTGTTGGCTCATCGAATAGGATCCAGTTACTTTCTTCACCCATTAGCTTACATAAACGAACTTTTGCTTGTTCGCCACCACTTAATTGATTTAGCGGGCGAGAGATATGCTCATTTTTTAATCCGCATTTCGCTAACATTGCACGAATTTGATGTTGGTCCATGCTAGGGAATGTGTTCCAAACATCATCAATTGGTGTTATATTATCCGCTTTTACTTCTTGCTCAAAGTATGCAGGCTCTAAGAAGTCACCAAGACTTGTTTTACCGCTTAAAGGTTTAATTCTTCCTAAAATCGTTTTTAGTAATGTTGATTTACCGACACCATTACAACCAACGATGGCAATTTTTTCACCGCGTTCAATTGTCATTGTTAGTTTTGGTAATAATGGATGTGTATATCCGATCTCTACATCTTCGCCTTCAAAGACGAAACGACTACTTGCACGAGATTCCTTAAATGAGAATTCCGGCTTAATTGCTGTTTCAGGACGATCAATACGCTCCATGCGATCAAGTTGTTTTTGACGACTCTTTGCACGACCTGTCGTTGAATAACGAGCCTTGTTCTTCGCAATAAAGTCTTCTTGCTTTTTAATAAACTCTTTCTGTTTTTCATAAGCATTTATATGTTGATTTTTATTAATTTCTGCTAGTTCTAGGAATTTTTCATATGTCGCTGTATAACGCGTCATTTTTGTAAATTCTAGATGGAAAATAACATCGACACATTTATTCATAAATTCCGTATCATGGGAAATTAATAGGAATGCATGTGGGTATTCCTTTAAATAAGTTGTTAACCAATGAATATGTTCAACATCTAAATAGTTAGTAGGCTCATCTAATAGTAATACTTCTGGTTGTTCAAGTAATAATTTTGCTAGTAATACTTTTGTACGTTGTCCACCACTTAATGCAGCAACATCACGGTCTAAACCGATTGCATCAATTCCAAGACCACGTGCCGCTTCTTCAATTTTAATATCTAATAAATAAAAACCACCTGCTTCGAGGGCATCTTGTATTTCCGCCATCTCCTCAAGAAGTTCCTCTAATTCTTCTGGTGTTGCAGTTCCCATTTTTTCTGCAACTTCATTTAAAGCTTTTTCTTTTTCAAATAAAGGTAAAAATGCGTCAGCTAATACATCACGAATTGTGCGACCAGGTGTTAAAATTGTATGCTGGTCTAAGTAACTGTAATTTGTACCAGGTGTCCATTCTACACGGCCCTCATCATGGATAAGTTGACCAGTAATAATATTCATAAATGTTGATTTGCCTACACCGTTTGCACCGACTAATCCAACATGTTCCCCTGCTAGTAAACGCATGGATACATCTTTAAATAATGTGCGATCGCCAAATGTATGGCCTAATTTCTCGACTGTTAATAAGCTCATAGTATCCTCCGTCCATTTCGAAATAGTGTCTTGAATCATGATACTAAATTATTGAGTATAATGCTATCCTTTCAAAATGTATATTTTTGCAAGATTAACATTGCGTTGCTTCTGGGGAAATATAGAGTGTAATTGAAAGGTGTTTAATTACATTGTGGGATATGAAAAATGTCGTCGAGAAGAGTTGGTGTTATGAAGGATCAAAAGAAACTATTTTATATGTAGAGGATAATAAATAAAAAGCCAAGTTCTTTTTCATAAAGATGAAAAAGAACTTGGCCTTTATGCTATTTTCTTACCTAGCTTTTTCTTTACAAATCCTAAAATCAATCCACGTATTTGAGGGTCAATGGCAAGACCGATAATACCGTACAATATACCAGTAAATGTTAAAGCTATTAGTGGTGGTAAGTTAATTAATACTGTGCGGTATATTGCGTAACTGACTATAAATGCTAGGCTATTAAATATTATTCCTTTGAATAGTAATGAAAAGCCTTTATGAACGAATAAAGTAAATCCGATTAATAACGTAATCTCGGTAATGATCGCAGCTGCCGCAGCTCCCATCATTCCAAATTGGCTACCTAATGCGATGTAGCTTATAATAGCGACAGCTAATCCAATTCCCATCGTTGTCGCACGTTTCCACTGTTGACCAATTGTTGTTAAATTATCAGCAAGTGGATAGTTGATAGATTGTAAAATGACCATAAAGGCTAAAATTGCAAGAGCATCACCAGCTGGTGCATACTCTCCCCCTAATAAAGTAACAATCCAAAAGCTTGGATCAGCGATAAATGGGATAGAAATTCCCATCCCTAAGAAAGACATAAGCTTTAATTCAAACAGAGATAGTTTTCTATGTTCATCAATATTCTTTTCATTTCCAAAAGCAAATAACTTTGGATAAAAGGCTGCTGCAATTACACCTGGTATTTGATAAAGTACAGCGGGTATTTTCGATGCAGCGCCGAAGAATCCAACTTGCTCATACGTTGAAACTTTTTCTAATATAATAGGCCCTAACTGTGGTAAGAGCATAATGATAATGCCATTGATTGTGAAAATCAGTAATTGATTTAAAATACCTTTGTCCCAGCCTTTATGAACTGTTGTATGGCGGAGTACCATTATAAAGGCGATGGCTCCTGTTACAAGACTAGATATTCCGTACATGGCAGCGACCATCATAAGTGACCATTTAAATGACATTCCTAGTAGAAGCGCAGCTGCGGCTGTGACACCTTGTATTACAGAAATAATCGCTGTAAATTGCATACGTTCTGTAACTTGGAAGTAAGCCATTCCAACACCTTGTAAAGTTGCTCCAAACATGGTCGGTAATACAACCCAATATACCATGGCGCGTAAGTAAGCATCAGTATAGAAGAACTGAGCAAAAATAGCGAAGAGTACGGAAATTACGATAGCTAATACTAAACGAATGCGTAAATAACTGCTGATTAGCACACTAATGTTAGCATCACTTCTCGTTCCTTCACGCATAAACGTATGTGTTAAACCTGCATCTGTAAAATAACAAATAACAGCGGAAACTGCTAATGCAGTTGTAAACATCCCATACTCACCTGGTGAAACATATCTTGCAAAGAAAATCGTCGCAATAGCAAGTACAAATCGAACAGTAATATTTCCTACAAAGAGGTAGGAGGCATTTTTAAGGATTTTATTTGTTTTCATGGAAAAAGACCTTTCTATTCTTCAGGACGCGCTTCGTCCTATTTGTAAATTTGATTTGTTTACGGAAAGAATGTTTAGAAGCGTATTTTTTATTTAAGAAAACATAAACTTGATTCGTACAAACCAAAGCATCGCGTATAACTTCTTGCTTCGTTTTCCATTTTTTGAATAAATTTTGCGACAATGTTTATTTATATCGCTTTTGATTAGTTGTACTTGTGATTTATCTAATTTAGAGCTGCTCTTAATGTATATACAAGCGTTATTAATGACTGTATATGGGAATAGGTAGGTTTCAAGAATTTCAAGAAGTTCTGTAGAATCATTCACGATTAAGTCTTTTGATTTATTATGAACCCAATCCTTCATTCGATTAAATACTTCTAATTCTTTTGCTGTTTTTAATTCATAATCTTTATACTTTGAAGAAAGATTTCCTTCTGATAAGATTCGGTAATATGTCAAATATTCATCTACATAGCATACGTTTGCTACACTCATTAATTTAAATAGAAATTCTAAATCTTCTCCCCAGCTACATCCTGGTGTGAAACGAATGTTATGATTCATCACGATAGATCTTTTGAAAATCCAAGTACTCGTTTGAGCAACAACTTGATGCGTTAAGAAAGCTTTCGTCATATCACCTTTAATAAAGTTTGTCGTGTGCTCAACTTTTTCACCAGTTTCTTCATAAAAATTCATATAGCCACAATAACAGGCATTCATGTTGTTTTTATGCATGCTTTCAACTTGTTTTTCGATTTTTGTTGGATGCCATAAATCATCACTATCAAGAAAAGCAACATATTCTCCGCTAGCATTTTCAATTCCTGTATTACGAGCAACAGAAACACCTTGATTTTCTTGAGGGATGTATTTTATTTGTCCTGGATATTTTTGCTCAAGATTTTTTACGATAGAAGCTGATTGATCTTTACTTCCGTCATCTACAATTACAATTTCAATATGTTTATATGTTTGATTTAGTATCGATTCCATCGTCTCTTCAATATATTTCTCTGCATTATATAAAGGAATAACAACTGAGACGAGTTGGTTTTGTTCTATCATAGAATTTTAACTCCTCAAATTTTTATTATGTAAATCTTTTTGTGAAAAAAGGTTATCAGAATACCTATCTGTATAAGTTTACCGCATATAAAGTTTGTAAATCAACTTTATGCATATAATAATTATTATTAAAAATATAGAAGTCCTATATGGAAATTGGTTATAATAAAAGGATGTATGTGTATATTTTTGTTTGAAATACAAATGTTTTGCAATAAAAGGGAGGAAATTTAGCATGTTACGCAAGTATATTCGAAGACCGGAGTTAATTATATTGGGTATTATTTTAGTTATCGGCCTAATATTCCGGCTTATGACTTTAATAACATATGGTAGTGATTTAACACTCGCTAATGATGATTTAATGTATCAAAAAAATGCTGTCAATTTCTTAGAAACGGGCATGTTAACGTATCATGATCCGACAAAACCAACTGCTCATATTATGCCTGGACAAGTATTTTTATTAGCAGGCATATTCGCCATATTTGGGCACGGAAGCCTAGGGGTTTTATGTGCAAAATTAGTTATGATAACTTTCGGTGTCTTAAGTATTTATATGACTTATAAGATTGGTACATATATCTTAAATCCAGCAGTAGGATTAATTGCTGCATTGTTATTAGCATTATACCCTCCTGAAGTGGTAGTAGAGAACTTGACGTTGACAGAAAGCCCGTATCTATTTCTATCATTAGGGCTATTATATTGGAGCTTGAAATTAGCAGATACGCATTCAATGAAAGATTTTTATATTATTTTATTATTCTACTTTGTAGCACTATATTTCAGGGTACAAATCGCTTTATATCCAATTCTATTATTTGTATACCTTGTAGCAAAACGCTATCCATTCCGCCTAATGATAAAGCAAGCCTGTATTAGTGTATTAGTGTTACTTGTTGTGCTTGGTCCTTGGTGGGCGCGTAATTATGTTCAATTTCACAAGTTTATTCCGCTTACAGCAGGTTCAGGAAATCCGTTGCTACTGGGTACATATCAAGGTGAAGGTTATCCACCTGGGAAAAGTATGGAAGAAATCGATGCGGAAATTCTCGCGAAATATCCGGGTATAGAAGCACATGAATTAATGGCGAAGCAACAAGAAGTAGCGATGGACCGTATTAAGGAATGGTGGCATACAGATAAAAAATCAATGCTGAAAAGTTATTTAATTTTAAAGCCACAAATTTTCTGGGAGAAGGCATATTATTATCCAGGCACTACAATTAGTATTTTTGATATATCTGGAGAAGATATGAAGAAAATTTATGAACCAATTAAAACAGGCTTCATAATTTGCTCAATCCTAGCATTTGCATTCTGTTGGAGAAGATGGAGAGAGTATTCATTCCTATGGATAAACATTCTATTCCAAACGTATTTTAATAGCTTGTACTTTGCGTATGATCGTTATGCACTTCCATTGATGCCAATGCTATTTATAATGATAGGTGTAGGTATTGTCGCAACTGTTATGAGGGTTAGCAGACCATTTCTAAAATAGATAAATGATGTAATTAAATTTATCAAAAACATTACATTTAAATGGTATATAAAAATGACCTATTTTCTGAAAATAGGTCATTTTTAATTATGCATCGTGTAAAGAATCATTTTGTTCTTTATTATTTAATTTTTGTTTTAGCAGCGCATAATCTTGTGTCAATGTTACAAGTTGGTGATGCTGCTTAGAAACCTTACGAGTTAAATCAAAAATTAAAATAAAGCAGAATAAAAGTCCGAACAGGAATAAAACAGATGGTGGGTATTCTACGTGTAATAGCTTCCCAATCCAATTTATAATCTTATCTGTAGAGCTTAAAATCGCCATTGCGATACAAACAAAAATCCAAAGGATGGAATATTTTGTTTCTAAAGTTCCTTTACGTATCGAGTTAATAATCAAGAAAAATAATAATAGGATAAAGATAAATGAAAAGGTAATTATAGGCATGGATTATCAACCTTTCACAATTTTTTGCATCAATATAGCTAAACTTACTTTAATCATGTAATATGCAGATTTCAATGGTGTAATAGAAGATTGTCCACCTTGTCTTTCTTGCATATTAACTGATATTTCATTAATGCGAAGATTTTTCTTTTTTAAGTGGATAAGTACTTCTGGTTCTGGATAATCTTTTGGATAATTGTGTGCGAAAATCTGAATTACTTCGCGATTAATAGCACGGTATCCAGATGTTGGATCCATAAATGTTTGTTTCGTTAGTAATTTTAATAAGGCAGTAAAGTAAAATATACCAATTCGTCTTGAAAGACTTCCCTTATATGCAGTTTTTTCCGTAAATCGAGACCCTAGCACCATATCGCATTGATTTTCAGCAATAGGTTGGATGATTTTATATAAATCCTCTGGGTTATGTTGTCCATCGGCATCAAATTGAATAGCGATATCATAGTCATTCTCATAAGCATACTTGTATCCAGTTTGTACAGCGGACCCAATTCCTAAATTATAAGGTAGATTTACAAGATGGACCGGGAATGTTGTAACAATCTCAGGCGTTTTATCCATTGAACCATCGTTAATTACACAAATATCTAACCCTACAAAGTGTTCTTTTAGTTCTAAAAGTCTTGTTAATGTATCTGCAATCGCTTCTTCTTCGTTGTAAGCGGGAATAATAATCAAAGTTTTAGGTATTACAATTGGTACCTCAACAGACATATTGCACCATCCTTTATAATGTTAATTAGGCAGTATTATTTTTTGCAAGCCTCATCTACTATAACACTAGTAGTATACTAAAATAAAGGTCAGGATAGTGGACGTTTGTTAATGAGGATTATGAAACAGGTGATTATGTGTATCATAATTTAAGACAAAATAAAAAACACAGGCGAACATATGGGGATGTTTACCTGTGCTAAATGCAATTAAATACTCCAAGGTTTATTCAAAGTTAACACTTCAGCCATTTCTTTACTCTTCAAACGTCCTTTTTTTCTATTTTCTGCACGATCTGAACCAGTTGTATGTAGCCAATGTTCTTCCTCTGTTTCAGGAATTACTTGTGGTACAGATGAAGGTTTTCCGTCTTTTAATGCGACAAATGTAATGAAACAAGTTGCGGCCATTCTACGCTCGCCTGCTAGTAGATCCTCTGCAATTACTTTTACGAAAACTTCCATTGAAGATTTTCCTGTATAACATACGAATGCTTCATAACAGACAGAATCTGCTTGGTGAATTGGAGTTAAAAAATCAACGGAATCGATAGATGCTGTTACGCAATGTTTGCGGCTATGTCTCGCAGCTGCGATTGAAGCGATACTATCAATCTCTGCTAATAATTTTCCACCGAAAAGTGTTTGGTGATTATTTAAATCGTTAGGAAAAACACGTGTTGTTTTAATTGCTTTTGATTCTCGCATGAATTTCTTTTCCATATATTCATCCCCTATTTTTTGTTTTCAATCAGAGTGACATGTGTAAGTGGATTACTCATATTAGATATTTAATGAAGTAAAGTGTTCCAAGAGGATTATCCCGCGAATAGCAGGATAATAGTCAGTGGAGGATGAAACCCCCGCGGATTAAAGTTTCACTTTATTGAAATTTCTGTATTTGTATTCATGTAACTGAAAGAAAATTTATCGTATATAAAATGTAGTGTAAAAGAGGATTCGCTTACATTGCAAGTGAAAAAGTAATGACTATGTATTTGTCATAGAAATTCCCTATTAACCTTGTGCCTATTCATGATAGAATCGTTTTGTTATAAATGGAAGTAGAGGTGCAATGGACATATGAATCATATACAAACAAATTTTTCGTCTTTCTTCAGTAAAATAACGATTGGTGCGATGCTTGCATTTTTTGTTTATAATTGTTGGTCGGCTTTTGAAACAAGTAAGCAATTTTTTGGAGGAAGTACAACAAGTATAACAATCGTATTAGTAATTTTTGTTATTCTTATTTTGTTAGTGGCATCGATTTTGCAATATCGTTTTACAGATAAACAATTTCTTATCTTTCTTATAAGCGTATCTATAGTTGCAAGATTTATCACAGTTCTATTTGTAGATGGTCCAATAATAGGTGATATGAAAGCTATGTATGAGTCTGCAAAGCAGATTGCAATTGGAAATAATATAGAGAATGTAGCGCAGTTACCTTTTATTATTTATGAATCGATCATCATTCGTATATTTGGTGATACGGTATTCGCTTTGCAACTATTTAATATTTTATTTTGTACAGGAACTGCATTTTTCATTTACCGCATTGCGGCAATGGTCTTTGGAGAAGAGTGTGGTCGTATCGCGTCCGTGTTTTATGCTTTATATATTCCAAATATATTTATGAGTTCTGTATTAACGGCGGAATCACTCGCAATATTTTTATTTTATTGTGCTTGTTACATACTTTTATATAAAGGATTGGATCATCCTTATATGTGGGTAATTTCAGCCGTTTTATTTGCGCTTAGCAATATGATTTTTCCAATGGGGTTATTTTTACCTATATTTATAGCTGTATATGTGCTGTTAATTGAATTATTTCAATCAGGGGCGAAACAAAAATTACTATTAAAAATGATAGGAATACTTATTCTGTTTTATAGTACTCATTTTGGTGTGAGCTATGGTATCAAGATGATGGGAATGTCACAGTATACGATTTCTAATCAGAATTATGTTCAATCTGTTTTAATTGGAAAAAGTCAAAATGAAGAAAAAACATCTGAAAATCAAAGTGTAAAAGAGCAAATTGATCAAGAGTTAAAAGAAATGGAAGTAGAAAGATTTAAACTGTTAAAACCAGTTATTAGCCAGTTTTCAAATGAGGGGATAAATTCTATTCTTTTTAAATGTGAAAAGCTTATATTTATAGTGGTGACATTGTTTATGGCCATAGCTTTATTACATTTTCTAATTAAGAAACAGCAAAATGAAGGATATATGTTGTTTGTATTATTAATTACCGGATATGTATCGTTAAGGCTCTTTCAAGTAGATATGGCATACTATAATATCATTATGCCAGCTTTGTTTATTTTACAAAGCTTTGGTGTTTATATGGGTTATTTTTATTGCCAAAAAATATTTTTCAGACAATAAAAGAATCCATTTCGGATTCTTTTTTTGTATCGATTCGCCTTATCGGTTTAGTTCTAGTTGTAAATTATCCACCGTTAAGGCCATTTTCGAGGAATCGTCTTGAATACTCTTCATTACTTGTGGGATAGTTTCTAATTCATTTTCAATTTTTTATATATAATTACTCTATAGTATGCAAAATTGTATATAAATTAAGAGAATTCTATGTAGAATTCTCTTAATGGCCTTTATTAATTTTTGCATGTGTTTTAAAGAAAACTGGGAAATGTACATTATATATTACGGTGACTACACGAATAACGAATGTTATTAATAAACAAACATAGAAAGCTAATACGTGTGCCCCCATTGCATGTGTAATTAGGAAACTAACTGCTCCTAAAATAGAAGCAATTGCATATATCTCTTTTCGGAATACATACGGGATATCTTGAGCGCAAATGTCGCGTAAAATACCGCCCCCAATACCTGTAATAACTCCCATTGAAACGACTAAAAATGAGGCGTCAACGTGATGTGACATTGCTGCATTTGCACCAATAGCTGTAAATACACCTAAACCAACAGCATCAGAAAGCATAATAACAACTTGAAGTTTATTAATGCGCTCAAAAAACATACATGTGAATAATGCTGATAGTACACTTACAAAAAAGTAAATGGGTTTTACAAATGCGACAGGAGGCAGGTTACCAATCATAATATCACGAATAATACCGCCGCCGAGCGCAGTAGCTACAGCTAAACAAAGGACACCAAATAAATCTAGATCTTTTTTCAAACCAACTAATGTACCAGAAATGGCAGCGGCGATAATGCCAAGAAACGTAAATATATCGATTAATAACATGGCTTTAATTCCTTCCTCTTAAAGATGTTCCAGAGAAAAAATATACACTAAAGTTTTGGAAATAACAATTACTTTTCGCTACATGTAGAAAAACGGATGAAATAGCTAAAGAAAGCGTTTGAAAATGCTTGATAAGTAGCAATAAAGTAAAGTGAAAAAGTGTGGGAAGATTCATTGCATAGTTTTTTGATGTAGCTTAGTTAGAGGGATGGTACAATAGGAGAAGTCCGTTTTGTACATTTATATAAAATGATGAAAAAATATTTCTGTACTGTCGAAAGTAAGTGCATATGTGTTAGATAGTTTTTATAGGGATAGGAAAGGATAGCTAAAGGACATTGTTTTTGGTTACTAATAATGCTGGATTTGACTAGTTTCGGCATGAAAAATAGTTCTCAATTTAAATATGAGTTATGTTATAATTGCTAGGTATGTTTAGACAGTAGAAAACTATGATTAAAAGATAATGTGAAGATTTAGTATGGAGGTCTTGGAATGTTAGCAAATCAAGCTAGGGTTAGATTTGAGCATTTTTTGCTCTTTTTTATTATTTTACAGCCTGTTTTAGATTTATTAACGTCTCTTAGCATTGAGTTATTAAAAGTAAATGCGACAGTTGGAATTATGGTAAGATTCCTCATTATGGCAATGGGTGGCATTTATATTTTAATTCAGGCAAAAGAAAGAGAAAATAGGAAGTTTTTGATTTATCTTGTATTACTAGGAGTTGTATTAGGAATAGGATTTATTAATAACAAGTTAATCAAGAGTCCTATTGTACTCGCAGAAGAAGTTAAATTCATTGGAAAAGCATTGTATATATATATTATGCTTGGCTCATACATTTTAGCTTTAAAATCACTGAAGAAGACAGTAAATATTAGCGATAAAGTTAGAAATAACATTGTGTATTCAACATTAATTATTAATGCTGTTATGGTTGTTTCTATTACAACTTCTACAGACTTTGGAAGTTATGAGTGGATGAAAGTTGGTTCCCGAGGATGGTTCTATGCAGGTAATGAATTAGGATCAATTTTAGCTATTATTTTCCCTATTGTGGTACTATATTCTATTCAAAAAACAAAGAGCATGAAACACGTTTTATATTGGATTCCATCGCTGTTAATGATTTACTCTTTAATTCAAGTTGGAACGAAGGTAGGAATGGGCTCAATTGGTGCTACGTTAGCGGCAGCAATCGGGATTATTGTACTACAATTATTATTTGATAGAAAAAATCCAAACAAAAAAGCTCTTGTACTTAATGCATTAATTGCTATTGTCCTATTAGCTGGTGTAGTTGGAACATTTAAAAAGACACCATTAGCACAAAATATGGGTATTCATAATAACTATTTATCAGAACAAAACGTAGCACAACAAGGGCAAAAAGAACAAGAAATTAAAGAGAAAATAAAAAAAGAACAAGAAATTAAAGAAAAAGAAGAAAAACAACATAAAGTTGAAAAGCCGGAAGAAAAAGCAAAGATAGAGGCGGAAGTTAAAAAAGAGATTGAGAAAGAGCAAAAGAAAGAAAATCAAGAAAATCTTATTTTCAGCGGACGTCAAGTATATGAAGAAAGACATAAGCAATTCTTTAAGGAAGCGCCAATGTCACAAAAACTATTCGGAATGGGTTACGCAGGTAACTTTAAGTATAACGAACAAAAACAACCAGATCCGAAGTTAATTGAAATGGACTTCCATGATTGGTTTTATGATTTCGGAATTATTGGTTTTGCATTAATGATGATTCCATTTATTTATTATGGCTTAAGAATCTTGATAGCATTTGTTACAAGATTTAAGGAAATATTTAATATAAAATATGGAATGATTTCAGCAAGCTTAGTATTAGCACTAGGTATTGCGTACATTGCAGGACATATTTTGACAGCACCAGGAGTGGGAATTTACTTTGTAGTGGTGTTAGCTTATCTAATTGTAGATTTAGAAATTGAATGATAAAAATAAAAGCTAACTTTTGTTAGCTTTTATTTTTTAGTACAGTAAAATAAAGATAGATGGAAATGTAGCGAGGATTTAAAGGAGGAAAAAATATGAGGATATTGCATATGAATGCAGGAGCAGAAGATGGTGGAGGAAAAACACATATTATTTCACTGCTCGATCAGTTTCCGGATGGTGAAGTAGAATTAGCAGTATTTGAAGATGGAATTGTTGCGAAAGAAGCAAGAGAGCTAGGGATAAAAGTTCATGTGTTTTCACAAAAATCTCGCTATGATTTATCCATTTTAAAAAACATAAGTGAATTCATTAATAAAGAAAAATTTGATGTAGTTCATACACACGGTCCTAGGGCAAATTTCTTTGTTTCTTTAATGAAAAAGAAATTCGCGGCAAAATGGGTAACGACAATTCATAGTGATCCATTTCAAGACTTCACTAAACAAGGCATAAAAGGTTGGATTTTTACTAAGTTAAATTTAAAAGCTTTAAAAAATATAGATTTATTTTTTGTTGTAACGAATAGGTTGAAAAAAAGTTTAGCGGCATTAGGGATTTCAAATGAAAAGATGCATGTTATTTATAACGGTATTGAATATGATCAGGAAAAAGCAGCTGGCTATAATAACAAGGAAATGTTTAATATTGATGAAGATGTGTTTACGGCAATCCAAGTAGCACGTCTGCATCCTGTTAAAGGACATGAAGTTTTATTCGATGCGTTACAACAAACAAAATTGGAGAAGATTAAAGTATTATTAGTTGGTGACGGGCCGTTAGAAGGAGAGTTAAAGGCGTTAGCTACTGAAAAAGGAATTAATGATAAAGTTGAATTTTTAGGGCACCGTCAAGATGTGAAACGATTATTTGCTTCATCACATGTAAATTTATTAACTTCCCATAGCGAAGGATTTCCATTAGTTTTATTAGAAGCGGCAAATCAGCGTGTACCATCAATTGTGACTAGAGCGGGAGAGATCGAGCCGTTAATCGCAGACGAAACTTACGGATGGATTGTGCCAACTGGTGATGGAAAAGCATTAGCATCGGCATTAGAAGAAGCGTATGATAAGTGGAAAACTGGAGAGTTAGCAGCAATGGGTAAACATATTTATGAGCATGCTACTATGAACTTCTCACTTCAAAAATTATATGAAGATACGAAAGAAACATATCAGCAATTAATAACGAAAAACCTTTAATGATAGAGAGGATAGTTAAATATGGCAGTACAAACGGTTGATATTCTAGGTGTTCCTTTTTCTACAATGACAATGGATGAAACAATCCAATATTTAAAGAAACAACTAGAATTGGAGCAAACTCATACTTTTCAGGTAGTAACAGCGAATCCTGAAATTGTTATGTGCGCAAAAAAGGATGAAAAATTCCATAAAACATTATTAAATACAGATTTAATTACACCTGATGGTATCGGGGTTGTTAAAGCAAGTGGTATGCTTGGTACACCTTTAAAAGAGCGTGTGGCAGGTTTTGACTTAATGTGTAATTTACTTGCAAAGTTATCAGAAGATAATAGACCAGTATCTGTTTTCTTATTAGGTGCAAAACCACATGTTGTACAAGCTGCAGCTAATCATTTAACGAAGACATATTCGGCTGTATCTATTGTGGGTACACAAGATGGGTATTTTAAACAAGAAGAAGAAGAGAATATTGTTTCTCGTATTCAAGAAGCAAAACCAGATCTATTACTTGTTGCGCTGGGATTCCCAAGACAAGAAAACTTTATCCAAAACAATAAGCATCGTTTAGAAACGAAAATGGCTGTTGGAGTAGGCGGTAGTTTAGATGTGTGGGCTGGAGAGGTAAAACGTGCGCCAAAATGGATCCAAGCTATTAACTTAGAGTGGTTTTACAGATTATGTAGTAATCCAACACGCTGGCGTCGTCAGTTAGTACTAGCTGAGTTTTTAAAAGAAGTAATGCGTTCAAAAAAGTAGCGGAACATCGCTACTTTTTTTATTTGTTTATTTTTGATAAACATTTTACCTTTGGGGAATGATGAAGGAGAATTTTTTACACGAAAGTATTTTACTTATACAATACACACATGTAAAATGATGTGTAAAGACAGCTGTGTAAGGAGGACTTCTTGTGAGCAAGGTAAAAGAAATTTCGAAGCGAAAGCTACTTGGTATAGCGGGGCTTGGATGGCTATTTGACGCAATGGATGTTGGAATGCTTTCATTTGTAATAGTGGCGTTGCAAAAAGATTGGGGATTAAGTACTCAAGAGATGGGTTGGATAGGTAGTATTAACTCAATTGGTATGGCTGTAGGAGCGCTTGTCTTTGGGGTACTATCAGATAAAATAGGACGGAAATCGGTCTTCATTATTACATTATTACTATTTTCTATTGGTAGTGGCTTAACAGCCTTAACGACGACACTCACAATGTTCCTCATGTTACGCTTTTTAATTGGTATGGGACTCGGCGGAGAACTCCCAGTTGCATCTACCCTCGTATCAGAGAGTGTTGAAGCGCACGAACGTGGGAAAATAGTTGTGCTATTAGAAAGCTTTTGGGCTGGTGGCTGGTTAATTGCAGCTCTTATCTCGTACTTTGTGATTCCTAAATACGGTTGGGAAGTTGCGATGGTATTAAGTGCAGTTCCGGCTTTATATGCTTTATATTTAAGATGGAATTTACCCGATTCTCCAAGGTTTCAAAAGGTTGAAAAAAGGCCATCTATTATTGAGAATATAAAATCGGTTTGGTCTGGGAAGTATCGTAAAGCAACAATTATGTTATGGATTTTATGGTTTTGTGTTGTCTTTTCCTATTATGGAATGTTCCTTTGGTTACCTAGTGTAATGGTACTGAAAGGTTTTAGTTTAATAAAAAGTTTCCAGTACGTACTTATTATGACATTAGCTCAATTACCAGGATATTTTACAGCAGCATGGTTTATTGAACGTCTTGGTCGTAAATTTGTATTGGTTACGTATTTAATTGGTACAGCATGTAGTGCTTATGTGTTCGGAATCGCGGATTCATTAACAGCATTAATAGTAGCGGGAATGTTATTATCCTTCTTTAACTTAGGTGCTTGGGGTGCATTATACGCTTACACACCTGAACAGTATCCAACAGTTATTCGCGGTACGGGTGCAGGAATGGCAGCGGCATTTGGACGTATTGGTGGTATTCTTGGACCACTATTAGTAGGATATTTAGTTGCTTCACAAGCTTCACTATCGCTAATATTTACGATTTTCTGTGGATCAATTTTAATTGGGACACTTGCTGTGATTATACTTGGGCAAGAAACGAAACAGCAGGAATTGGTATAAAGTGAAACTTTAATTAGTGGAGGTTTCATCTATTCCCCACTGATTATTAGCACGCACCAATCGAGATAAAAGAAAAGGGGAAACCAAAGTGGTTTCCTTTTTTCTGTTTTTTTAGATAAATAATGGTATAGTAAGAAAAAGGGATTGTTTCTTACTAAAGCGAATGTATACAACAAGACATATGGACAAAGGAATTAGGTGGTTGGATAAATGAAAATTTTACTTATCATGGAAGAGACAGAAGAGCGAAGAAAATTAGTTGAGTACTTTACTGAGAACATTCGAAATGTAGAATGTTTTGAAGCGAGAACCGGAACAGAATCTTTGCTAATAATGAAAAAGCATACACCTGATTTTGTTTTTTTAAATTCGCAATTAGTAGACGGCACTGGTTTTGAATATTCGAGCTTGTTACGAGAAGTGAATTGTTATACAAAATTTATTTTTATTGGTGAGGATATAGAGGAGACAATTACAGCTTTTCGTTTCCAAGCATTTTATTATTTATTGCAACCATTTCGTGAAGAAGATTTACAATTCATTTTATATAAAATGGGGAAAGAAAAAAGTGAGAAAGCAAAGAGTCATTTGCGTAAACTGCCGATAGAAGGCCATGAGGGAATTAGATATATTTTTCCAGAGGATATTATATATGTAAGTAAAAATAAGGAAAATAAAACAGTTTCAATTTATACAACGAATAATCATCATATTTCAACATATACACTTCAGGAATTAGAAAATAAGCTTAATGCATATGATTTTTTACGTGTACATAAAAGTTATTTAATTAATATGTTATATGTACAAGAACTTAAACCTTATTATAATGGCACGTATAATTTGTATTTAGACGGGTACGATGAGCAACCGATTCCAGTAAGTCGTAATTATGTAAAACGACTTCGAAATAAAATTGAACTATGACAAGTAATGAGAGAATTTTAACATGATAAACTAGAAATCCTTCATGATAAGGAGGATTTAACTTAAATATTCAGAAAATTTAGTACAATCTCCACTAAGAAGTAGTAATGGGGGGATTGTATGTGAAAACGTTGAAGTCAATTTTACTTTGGGGAGTTATTGCAGCACTAGGAGCATCTGCTTTTGGTGTAATAGCCTTATCTCAAGGCGAAACAATTAATGCTGTATGGCTATTAGTTGCTGCTGTATCAGTGTATGCGATTGCTTATCGCTTTTATAGTAGATTTATAGCGAGGAAAGTTTTCGGACTAGATAATAATAGGCAAACACCTGCTCATACATTAAATGATGGGAAGGATTATGTTCCGACAAATAAATGGGTTTTATTTGGCCATCACTTTGCAGCGATTGCAGGGGCAGGTCCTTTAGTAGGTCCAATTTTGGCGGCGCAGATGGGCTATTTACCCGGGACAATTTGGATTATCGTTGGAGTAGTTATTGCTGGAGCTGTACAAGATTTTGTAATTTTATTTGCTTCAATGAGACGTAACGGTAAATCATTAGGAGAAATGATTAAAGATGAGATTGGTCCTGTTACAGGATTAATTGCGATGATTGGTATTTTAGGTATTATGATAATTTTATTAGCGGTATTAGCTTTAGTAGTCGTGAAAGCGCTCGTTGGAAGTCCGTGGGGAATGTTTACAATCGCAGCAACGATTCCAATTGCTATTTTAATGGGAGTTTATATGCGTTACATTAGGCCAGGACGTGTAGGAGAAGGATCAGTAATTGGTATTATTTTACTAGTTTTATCTCTTGTTGGAGGACAATATGTAGCAGAAAATCCGACGCTTGCAAGTATGTTTACTTTTAGTGGTGAGACAATTGCTATTATGCTTATCGTATATGGATTTATTGCATCAGCATTACCAGTTTGGATGCTTCTTGCACCACGAGATTATTTAAGTACATTTTTAAAAATAGGAACGATACTTGGATTAGCAATTGGCATTTTAGTTGTAGCTCCAGATTTAAAGATGCCGGCAGTATCTCAATTTATTGATGGAACAGGACCTGTTTTCTCTGGAAATTTATTCCCGTTCTTATTTATTACAATAGCTTGCGGTGCTGTGTCTGGATTCCACGCTCTCGTTTCATCAGGCACGACACCGAAAATGATTGAGGAAGAAGGCCATGCAAGGCCAATCGGTTATGGAGCGATGTTGATGGAGTCGTTTGTAGCGGCGATGGCTATGATTGCAGCTTGTGTATTAACACCAGGAACTTATTTTGCAATTAATAGCCCAGCAGCACTAATTGGGACTGATGTATCACAAGCAGCTCAAGTTATTTCCTCATGGGGATTTGCTATTACACCGAATGAATTAAAAGAACTTGCTGTTAATGTCGGAGAACAGACCATTTTATCACGTACAGGTGGCGCACCAACATTAGCAATTGGTATGGCGTATATATTTTCACAAGTAATGGGTGGAACGGCGATGATGGCATTTTGGTACCATTTTGCGATTCTTTTTGAAGCACTATTTATTTTAACGACGATTGATGCTGGAACACGTGTAGGGCGATTTATGATTCAAGACATTTTAGGACATGTATATAAGCCGTTTGCGAAAACAGATTCTACATTAGCAAATGTGATAGCTACAACACTATGTGTACTAGGGTGGGGGTACTTTTTATATCAAGGAGTGGTAGATCCTCTTGGCGGAATTAATACGCTATGGCCACTTTTTGGTATTGCAAACCAAATGTTAGCAGGTATTGCATTATTACTTGGAACGACAATTTTGTTCAAAATGGGGAAAAAAGCATATGTTTGGGTGACACTTATTCCAACTGTCGGATTGCTTATTGTAACAATGACAGCTGGTTATCAAAAGTTATTTCATGAAAATCCTAAAATAGGATTTCTATCACATGCGAAAGTATTCCAGGGAGCATTAGATGACGGGAAGGTATTAGCTCCAGCTAAAAACGTTGCGCAAATGAAACAAATTATTTTTAATGACTATATTGATGCGGCACTTTGTGGAATTTTTATGATAGTTGTAATCGCTGTATTAATTTCTGCACTTCGAATTTGGATCCAAGTATTAAGAAATAAGCCGATGCCGCTAAAAGAGGCGCCATATATTCCTAGAGATGAAAGTGAGTCGAGGAACTATGCTTAAAAGTTTACGGAACGTATGGAGAAAGAGGAAGCAATTTATTAGTTTGCTTGTTGGAGTTCCAAGTTATGAAACGTATGTAAATCATATGAAAGCGCATCATCCAGAAGAGAAAATTCTATGTCAAAAGCAATTTTTTGCTGAGGCACAAGAAGCTAGATTTAATGCAAAAGGCGGAAAGATATCACGATGTTGCTAATGGAGGAGACGAAATTTCGTCTCCTCTTTTATTTTACTGTTCCACGTGGAACAGTAAAATAAAAAAATTGGGAATTATAGGGATTACGTAATACAATAGCATATTGAAGATATTATGTTGGATTTACGTTATTTAGCAGTTATTTTGGCAGTTATAATTGGTGGCCCAATAGCTAGTAGTATAACAGTTATGATCATTTTAATAACGCGGGTGCTTTTTACTGAGTATTCTTTAGCCTCTGAATTGGCTTGCTATACTATCGTGGCAATAGGGATTGGCATTACCCTTATTTGGCGAATGAAAATTTCTATATTTACAAAATGGATATGGTTCAATGTGTGCAGTTTGTCTATTTTAATACTGCCACTTTATATTTTATTTAAGGATATGTATGTAGTTTCATTATATTTAGTTTGTTGTATTGTAGCGGCATATATCACATTTGTAAGTACAAGTTACGTATTGCAATCAAATGAATTATTTCAAACGATGAAGCATTATGCAACGATAGATGCATTAACGAATCTAGGAAATGTAAGGCAATTTGATTTAGAGATGAATCGTCATATTGATAACAAGTATATGAAAAATGATTCACTCTGTTTATTACTTATCGATATTGATCACTTTAAGTATGTAAATGATACATACGGTCATCCTGCTGGGGATGAAGTGTTAAAACAAGTAGGGCATATTTTGTTAGAGAATGGACCATTCTCTAATTTGGTTTTTCGAAAGGGTGGCGAAGAATTTGCCTTGTTGATACCGAAAAAGGGATTCGCATTTGGAACTCGTATAGGGGAACAAATTCGACTAGCTGTTGAAAAGCATTCATTCCAACTGAAAAACGGAACAAAAATTAAAATTACAGTTTCTGTTGGGATTTCAGAGTATAAAAAATCACCTGAGCAATTTATTCAAGCAGCGGATGATGCATTATATTATTCAAAAAGAAATGGTAGAAACCAAGTTAGTTCAGCATCATAGGAATTCGAGGAGTACTTTAAAACATTTTTGCAAAACATACTAAAACCGACAGAACAATGAATGCTCTGTCGGTTTTAGTATGTTTTTTAATTTATTATTAGACAAGCTCTTTCTGTGCAACGAATTTGCGGTATGCACCGTGATGTGTTGGTCCTACATACTCGTTAATTTTGAATGAATGACGAATTGCAGCTGTGATGAATTCTTTTGCAGTTTTTACCGCTTCTTTTACAGTTTTTCCTTTTGCAAGTTCTGCTGTAATTGCAGCAGAATATGTACAACCTGCACCGTGTGTATTTGTCGTATCAATCTTTTCTGATTCTAGAAGATCGAATGTGTCACCGTCATATAATACATCAATAGCAGTTTCTGTACCTAGTTTGCTACCACCTTTAATTAGTACGTATTTAGCACCTAAAGCATGGATTTTCTTTGCAGCTTCTTTCATGTCCTCAAGAGAATTAATTTTCACACCACTTAATTGATACGCTTCAAATAAGTTTGGTGTTACAACTAGTGCCTTTGGAACAAGAACGTCACGTAAGCAGTCGTTTGTTTCAGGGTGTAACGCTTCATCGGCCCCTTTACATACCATAACAGGATCAACTACTACATTTTTGAAATTGTGCTTTTCAATTGTTTCCGCAACCATTTCGATAATTTCTACTGATCCAAGCATACCTGTTTTTAAAGCATCTACGCCAACACCTTCAATTGTTGTTTCTAATTGTGGTTTTAATGTAGAAGCCGCGATCGGGAATACGTTATGTGCCCAACCGTTATGTGGGTCCATCGTTACGATTGTCGTAAGAGATGTCATTCCATATACGCCAAGTTCTTGGAATGTTTTTAAATCTGCTTGTATACCAGCACCGCCACTTGTGTCAGAACCCGCGATTGTAAGTGCCTTATGTAATGTCATTATGAAAGCCCCCTCAAGTGATATAATGAAAACTATGTTTTCACTATTATATCAATGTTACGAATAAGTACAAAGTGAAAAGTAGATGATTTATGTTAAGTACTATTTAAAATCTTGTATGCAGGAGACGAATTATGTTTCAAGAGAATCGTACAAATGAATTAGTTATATTAAAAGAGATTGCAGAAACGTTGAATACCTCAAATGATACCTACCATGTATTGCAAGCGGTCCTAGAAAAATTACTAAGTGTAACAGGTTTAACGACAGGATGGATTTTTCTTGCGGATGAAAATGGGAAGTATACGAAGTTAATCGATTACCAATTACCAGAGGCACTTACATATGAAAATAAACGCCCGATGTGTGAAGGTGAGTGTTGGTGTTTACGAGGATTTGTAGATGGAAAATTAAAACGAGCAGTTAATATTATTGAATGTAAAAGAATTAATAATGCAATTGAATATAATTGGGGAGATACGGAAGGAATTCTTCATCATGCTACGGTTCCTTTAAAAGCTGGAGGAGAAAAGTTTGGCGTATTAAATGTAGCAAGTCCAGGTAAAACACATTTTTCGGAAGAAGAATTAGTACTACTCCAATCCGTTGCTTTCCAAATTGGAACGGCTTTAAAGCGGGCAAAACTATATGAAAATGAAAAGCGAAGAGCGCATTATTATGTGAAATTGGAGCGTTTTATTCAAGCCTTAAGAGCGATTCATAAATTTAATGCATTGCCAGAGGGGATTGTAGAACAAATAGGGAAATTATTTCTATGGGAGCAAGTTGTATTCTTCATTAGAGAAGAAAATGAACTTGCTGTAAGGGCTTCTTATAAGATGGATGAGCTGCAAGAAGATTTGAAGTTAGCAGCACAGGAAGCGCTGGAAAAAGAAGAACCTGTTTTATTAAAGAGTCAGGTTAGTAATATAGCACATCCTAATAGTGCAGTTATTGCCATTCCAATACATATTCAAAATCATATATTTGGCGTATTAAGTGTAAGTTCTAATAATGGAGAATTTGATATAAATACGATAGATGTAGTACAGGCTTTAGCAAATCATATATCATTAATGATAGAAAACTTAAGGTTAAATGAAAAACGCCGAGAGCTTGTACGAATGGAGGAACGTAATCGTTTAGCTAGAGATTTGCATGACTCTGTATCACAAAAATTATTTTCATTAACTTTTATGACGAAGGGTGCTGAAGCTGTTTTAAAAGGCCAAAATGAAAAGGTAGATAGTTCTTTGTATGAAATGCGTGAACTAGCGCAAGGTGCTTTGAAAGAAATGAGGACCTTGATTTGGCAGCTTCGTCCGGCAGGATTAGAGAAAGGGTTATTACCAGCTCTAAAGCAATATGGCGAAAGTTTGGGATTGAAAATTCGGGAACAGGTTACTGGTGTTCGTGATTTGCCACGCGTAGTAGAGGAAGCGCTATGGCGAATTGGACAAGAATCTTTAAATAACGTAAGTAAGCATGCGAATGTACGAGAAGCGACGATTTATTTCAAGGTGACGGAGAAAAATGTATCATTAGAAATAATCGATCAAGGAAACGGCTTTGAAGAAAAGGATATAAAAGAGAAGAAATCACTTGGTATGACTACGATGCGTGAAAGAGTAGAATTAGTTGGTGGAACAATTAAAATTGTAAGTGATAAGAAAAGAACAAGTGTAAAAGTAAATGTACCATTATGATGTGAAAATGAGGGAAGTTTGTGAAAATAAAAGTATTGTTAGTTGATGATCATACAGTCGTTTTAAAAGGATTAGCGTTTTTTCTAAGTACACAGGAAGATTTTGAATTAGTTGGGGAAGCCAATAATGGAAAAGAAGCGTTAGTGAAAGTAGGAGAAACAAATCCTGATGTTGTACTAATGGATTTATATATGCCTGAGATGGATGGGATTGAGGCGACAGCTTGTATTAAAAAAGAATATCCAAACGTGAAAGTAATTGTCTTAACTAGTTTTTCTGATCAGGCTCATGTATTGCCGGCATTGAAAGCTGGAGCGAGTGGTTATATTTTAAAAGATGTAGAACCGGATCAGCTTGTTGAAGCTATTCGAAGCGCATATAAAGGAAATATTCAATTACACCCGGATATAGCAAATGCTCTTCTCTCTCAAACATTACCTGTGGAAGAAAAGGAAGAAGAACCTTCTATTCAAGTGGATGTGCTAACAGCAAGAGAAAATGAAGTATTGCAGCTATTAGCGAAAGGGATGAGTAATAAAGAAATCGCCTCTGTTTTAGTTATTACGGAAAAAACGGTAAAAGCTCATGTGAGTAGTATTTTGAGCAAGTTACATTTATCAGATCGCACACAAGCAGCATTATATGCAGTGAAAAATGGAATTGTATAAGACTAAAGTCGTAAGACTGAGTTCGCCTTTAGAAGGTGGACCTTTTTTATGGAAAAATACGTCTATGTGAGGACGAAATTGTCTTGAAATAAAGATAAAATGTATTTGTAAGCAACAACAATTACAAGGGAGAAACCCTTTTTCGTAAGTAATATATAACAACATAAGAGTGAATAGTAGGAGGAAAAGAATCATGGCAACAGTTTTATTTGTAAAAGCAAACAACCGCCCAGCGGAACAAGCAGTAAGTGTGAAATTATACGAGGCATTTTTAGCAAACTATAAAGAAACACATCCAAATGATACAGTAGTAGAACTTGATTTATATAAAGAAGAATTACCATATGTAGGCGTAGACATGATTAATGGTACATTCAAAGCAAGCAGAGGATTTGATTTAACAGAAGAAGAAGCAAAAGTAGTAGCAGTTGCTGATAAGTATTTAAATCAATTCTTAGAAGCTGATAAAGTTGTTTTCGGTTTCCCATTATGGAACTTAACGATTCCAGCAGTACTACACACGTATATTGATTATTTAAACCGTGCAGGTAAAACGTTTAAATATACACCAGAAGGTCCAGTTGGCCTAATCGGAGATAAGAAAATTGCATTATTAAATGCACGCGGCGGCGTATACTCTGAAGGCCCAGCGGCGGAAGTTGAAATGGCTGTTAAATATGTAGCAAGCATGATGGGCTTCTTCGGTGCAAAAAACATGGAAACGGTAGTTATCGAGGGACATAACCAATTTCCAGATAAAGCAGAAGAAATCATTACTGCAGGTCTTGAAGAAGCAGCTAAAGTAGCAAGCAAATTTTAATTGAAATTATAATCGCCACTCAAAAAACAGCATTAACATAAAAGTTAATGCTGTTTTTTTATATTTTCAGCTCGTCAGCAAGTTTTTCTAATTGATTTCGATCTTGTATATAATATGTTCGGCCTTCTTTTTTTAAATAATTTTGCTGGCAAAACTGGTTTAATACATATAAAAGATGGCGGTAACTGACGTTTAAGTATTCTGAGGCCTCAGTATGTTTTTCGGTATAGCAATTATTTTGTTCCGTTAATAGAATAAACGCAGCTAATCGGTTTTCAAACGGATAACTATAGTTTTTGGCGTAATTTTCTGTTCGGGTAATTGTTTTTTCTCCAATAAATTTGCATAGTTTCTGTAGAAAGGTAGCATCTTGCAATAAAAGATGCTGACAATCTTTAAGAGGAAGCGCTAAGCAAATGCAATCTTCAATCACCTCAACCCCTTTCGTAACAGATTCTACGCCAATTAATCCTAATTCCCCAATGAATGAAGGTGCTTGAATAAAATTAATTAAAGAGACTTTCCCATTTTTATGGCTCATATATATTTTTGCTTTCCCGGAAATTAAGTAATAGAGATAAGGGAGGTCGATCCCCTCCTTACATATCATCTCTTTCTTTTGAAAAGAATGTAGTTCTACATATGGTAAGACATGAAAGGAAAAAAGAGTATGGAATTGATGAATTTGTATGTGTTGATAAATTTCTTTCTCATTTTTACTGATTTTCATATTTTCACCCCTGTTTGTAGTATGAGATATCTCCTATTATTTTTACAAGGAAGAATGATACGATTTATGTAAATTTGTTTTTGTAGAAAAGAGAGCGTGAGGGGTTTATGAAAAAATATAAAACATTGCTATTTGATGTAGATGATACATTGTTAGATTTTCAGAAGGCGGAGAAAGTGGCGTTACGTATGCTCTTTGAAGAGAAAGGGATTCCTTTAACTAGCGAGGTTGAAGCGCAGTATAAAAAAGTTAATAAAAGCCTTTGGGATGCTTTTGAAGAAGGTGAAATAAACCGTGATGAAGTCGTAAATACACGATTTTCGATTTTGTTTAAAGAGTACGGGGAAGAAGTAGATGGGATATTATTCGAAAATAATTATCGTAGCTACTTAGAAGAAGGAAACCAACTCATGCAAGGTGCATTTGAATTTATAAATCAAATTCAAAGTGAGTATGATCTATATATAGTGACAAACGGTATTTCTAAGACGCAAGATAAACGTTTACGTAATGCAGGATTACATTCATTGTTTAAAGATATTTTTGTTTCTGAAGATACGGGATTCCAAAAGCCGCTGAAAGAGTATTTTGATTATGTTTTTGAAAGGATTCCTAATTTTGCTTTTGAAGAAGGGCTCATTATTGGGGATTCGTTAAGTGCCGATATTAAAGGTGGATATGTAGCAGGAATTGATACTTGTTGGTTTAATCCAGAAAAGAAACCAAATAATAGCGAGATTGTGCCAACATATGAAGTGCATAGTTTTGAAGAGTTATACGCGCTATTAAAGCAGCGTGTGTAATAAAGTGAAACTTTAATCAGTGGGGGTTTTGTCCATCCCCCACTGATTATTAGCCTTCACCAATCGGACTTTTACGGGCAGTTATCTCCCACCTAACTCCCTCGCATTCGCCGGATTTTGAGGTGGGAGTCTTACTGCCCACAAATAGCGGGATAAAAATAGGCAGTGGAACTTTTGTCCCTACTGCCTATTTTTATTCGTTTGTAGCTTCGTTGTTTTTAGGAAGTGGAAATGCATTACCAATCGCTGCCGCTCCAAGCATTGGTAATAGTAAATTGAGCGGGAAAAACATAAGTAATAACAAGGTTATAGCTATTGGCTTTCGTAACGCATAGCTTGAGATTGCTGTTGTTACGATGGCCACAGATGCTATTGGATCTATAGGAAGAATGGAAGCCATCGCGAATCCGATACTTGATCCAGCAAATATAATTGGGAAGATATGTCCACCGCGCCAACCTGTATTTAAACAAACGGCGGTAATACATAATTTTAAAACTCCTGAAAGAAGTAATACCCAAAAAGATAAATGGCTCCATTCAACAACTAAATCTTTTAATTGATGTTCCCCAGAAAATAATGTGTATGGGAGAAAAGTCCCCGCAATTCCTAATAAAACCCCACCTATAATTCCAAGTGTTAGTTTGTATTCGCGGAAAGGATGGATAATTTTCTCTAATGTAAATTCTACTTTGAAATAAAGGAAACCGACGATAGCACCGATACAAGCAAGAGGGAGAAAGGCGATCCATTCATTGATTGAAAGAGATCCTTCCCCAAAATCAACAATAAAAGATCCACGATTATCGAGTTTACTAAGCAATAAATAAACGGAAAAACCAGCAAAAGTAGTAGTTAGATATACAATTGCTTTTTTTCTTTTAGAAAACCCATTAATTTGTTCACCCTCATTTTCATTCGGAGCTAAATAACCGAATAATGGAGCGTTAAAAATGACGCTTAAAGTGGCACCAATTCCAACTTCTGTTAGTTCGTTCATTCCCTTTAAAGCGAAGTTAAAGCGATCCCCTACCCATGTACAAAGTCCACCGATAATTCCAACAAGTGCGGCCTCTGGACCTAGACTAGCTCCAAATATTAAAACAATAAGCGCAGTTAAAGTAGCTTTATGTACAAAACGGTATTCAATTCTACCTGTTTTTTTATATTCACCCATTACTTCTGGCATAAGACGTGGATATGTACCGAAGTATTTTTGTGTTAAACCAACGAGGATACCGCCGATGATTGTTACACAAAGAGTGTAATAAGGAGGAGAAGAGAAAACGTTAGGTAAATATCCCCAAATAAAGTGGATTCCGATATTTAGCGTAACTAAAAATAACCAAACTGTAGCCCCTACTATAGAGCCTAAAAGAATGCCATATAGGACGAGTATATAGTGCATGTCCTTTTTATTTTTCATGTTATACCTCCGTTATGTAAGTTTTAATGTAGAAAGGATTAAATATGCTAGTGTGAAATGAATTGAATATATATAGTATCTTTTTGAGAGGCTGGCTTATTCAATATAATGGAGTCTCTTGAGAATCTTGAACCTATACGCTTAAACTACTTATTTAATTCTATATATTGATCGAGGTTTTTAAAAGGTCTTTTTTAAATGAATATGGAATATATTTCTTTTGTTGTCTATATTAAAATTCATGAATTTGATTTAGAACATTCAGAAAAAACAATTGACATCAGGAAATTATTGCTATAAAATCAACGGTAATTGCATAGTCTTATCAAGAAAAGGTGGAGGGACAGGCCCGATGAAACCTTGGCAACAGCCGTATAACGGAATTGTGCCAAATCCTGCAGGTAATAATCCTGAGAGATAAGAAAGAGCCTTTAGAGCGTGTTTTCAAACTGCTCCTTTCTTGTTTTCAGGAAAGGGGCAGTTTTTTATTTTGTATAAAAGAAAGGAGAATGAGAGATGGGAGAATCATGGGGAAAAGGAACAATTTGTGTGCAAGGTGGCTATACGCCAAAGAATGGTGAACCGCGTGTTTTGCCACTTTATCAAAGTACAACGTATAAATACGATACCTCGGATGATTTAGCGGCACTATTTAATTTAGAGGCAGAAGGATATATATATACGCGTATTGGAAATCCTACTTTAGCTGCATTTGAGCAAAAGTTATCAGATTTAGAAGGCGGTGTGGGGGCTGTTGCGACAGCTTCTGGGCAGGCGGCCATTATGCTGGCAGTTTTAAATATTTGTAGTAGTGGAGATCATCTTCTTTGTTCTTCAACAGTTTACGGGGGAACATTTAATTTATTTGGAGTAAGTTTACGTAAGCTGGGCATTGATGTTACGTTCTTTAATCCAAATTTAACAGCAGATGAAATTGCGGCACTTGCGAATGATAAGACAAAACTCGTTTATGCAGAATCGTTAGGAAATCCAGCAATGAACGTTTTGAATTTCAAAGAACTTTCAGCGGCAGCAAAAGAATTAGAAGTACCTTTTATCGTTGATAATACATTAGCGACTCCTTATTTATGCCAAGCGTTCGAACATGGAGCAAATATTATTGTTCATTCTACGACGAAATATATTGATGGTCATGCAAGCTCTTTAGGTGGCATTGTAATTGACGGAGGAAACTTTGATTGGACAAATGGAAAATATCCTGAGCTTGTCGAACCTGATCCGAGTTATCACGGCGTAAGTTATGTACAAAATTTTGGAGCGGCAGCTTATATTGTGAAAGCGCGCGTTCAATTATTAAGAGACTATGGAAACTGTATGAGCCCATTCAATGCGTATATTAGCAATATTGGCTTAGAAACACTGCATTTACGAATGGAACGTCATAGCGAAAATGCTCTCGCAGTTGCCAAGTGGCTTGCTAACCATGAACGTATTGAATGGGTGAATTATCCGGGGTTAGATAGTAATGAAAATTACTCGTTAGCACAAAAGTATTTGAAAAAAGGTGCTAGTGGAGTTTTAACTTTCGGTATTAAAGGTGGATTAGAAGCAGCAAAAGAATTTATCGCAAATGTAAAACTAGCGACTCTCGTAACTCATGTAGCTGATGCAAGAACTTGTGTTATACATCCTGCTAGTACGACGCATAGACAATTAAGTGCTGAAGATCAGCGTTTAGCTGGTGTTACATCTGATTTAATTCGTTTATCGGTTGGTATAGAAGATGTTTCTGATATTATTGCAGATTTAGAAGCGGCATTAATCGGAGGCAAACAACATGCCGATCATAATTGATAAAGATTTACCAGCTCGTAAAGTATTGCAAAAAGAAAATATTTTTGTAATGACGAAGGAACGAGCAGAAACACAAGATATCCGGGCATTGAAAATTGCCATATTAAATTTAATGCCAACGAAGCAAGACACAGAGGCACAATTACTTCGATTAATTGGAAATACACCGTTGCAATTAGATGTTCATTTGCTTCATATGGAATCACATCTGTCTCGTAATGTAGCGCAGGACCATTTAACAAGCTTTTATAAAACGTTTCGTGATATTGAAAATGAAAGATTTGATGGGCTCATTATTACAGGAGCACCAGTTGAAACTCTTTCTTTTGAAGAAGTAGATTATTGGGAAGAGCTTAAAAGTATTATGGAGTATTCAAAAACGAATGTAACATCTACGCTTCATATTTGCTGGGGGGCACAGGCTGGTTTGTATCATCATTATGGCGTTCCAAAGTATCCTCTTAAGGAAAAAATGTTTGGTGTATTTGAACATGAGGTCCTTGAACAACATGTGAAATTGTTACAAGGCTTTGATGAGTTGTTTTTTGCCCCGCACTCTCGTCATACAGAAGTACGAGAGAGTGATATTAGAAGGGTAAAAGAATTAACATTGTTAGCAAACTCTGAAGAAGCTGGTGTTCACCTTGTTATTGGGCAAGAGGGAAGGCAAGTTTTCGCACTCGGTCATAGCGAATATAGTTGTGATACGTTAAAAGAAGAATACGAACGAGATCGTCAAAAAGGGTTAAATATTGATGTGCCAAAAAATTATTTTAAGCATAATAATCCAAATGAGAAACCGCTTGTTAGGTGGAGGAGTCATGGGAATTTATTATTCTCTAATTGGTTGAATTATTACGTGTATCAAGAAACCCCTTATGTATTGTAAAAAAAGATTGTGTAACACGTGGCAACGTTTTCTTTGTAAAGATTAATCTTTATTTTTCCGAATGTTCAAAATACATTGTTTTTCAGATTTTTTACTCATATAATTTCATCTAAACACAATTTTTGAGGGGTGGACAGTATTATGAAAGAAATTCAAGTTGGTTTATTAGGTCTTGGGACAGTTGGTAGCGGTGTAGTTCGTATTATTACAGATCATCAAGAACGACTCATACACCAAGTAGGTTGTCCAGTGAAAGTAACGAAAGTGTTGGTGCAAAACATTGAGAAGGAGAGGGAGGTCGAAGTATCTTCTACTCTATTAACACAAGATGCGAATGAAATTTTAGATAATCCTAATATTGATGTTGTCATCGAAGTAATGGGTGGCATTGATGATGCAAAAGCATATATTTTACAAGCTTTACAAAGTGGGAAGCACGTTGTGACTGCAAATAAAGATTTAATGGCGTTACACGGAGCGGAATTATTGGCGGTAGCAAAGGATAATAAAGCTGATCTGTTTTATGAAGCAAGTGTAGCCGGAGGAATTCCGATTTTACGAAGCATCGTAGAAGGACTTTCTTCAGATCTTATTACGAAAGTAATGGGAATTGTAAATGGAACGACAAATTTTATTTTGACGAAAATGTCAGATGAAGGGAGAGCATATAACGACGTGTTAAAAGAAGCTCAGCAGCTTGGATTTGCAGAAGCAGATCCAACATCAGACGTAGAAGGTTTAGATGCAGCAAGGAAAATGACGATTTTGGCTACTCTCGGTTTCTCTACAAATGTAGAGCTTGGAGATGTGAAGGTAAAGGGAATTACTTCTATTACAGCAGAAGATATTGAATATAGTAAGAGCTTAGGTTATACAATTAAATTAATTGGTCTTGCAAAGCGAGATGGTGAAAAATTAGAGGTTACAGTTGAACCAACGTTACTTCCAAATACACATCCTCTTGCGGCAGTACAAAATGAATATAATGCTGTCTATGTGTATGGTGAAGCGGTAGGAGAAACGATGTTTTATGGACCGGGAGCAGGAAGCTTACCGACAGCGACAGCTGTTGTGTCAGATCTAGTTGCTGTAATGCAAAATATTAGGTTAGGTGTAAACGGAAATAGTGCGGTATCTCCTCAGTATGAAAAAGTATTAAAAGAGCCAGATGAAATTGTTGTGAAAAAGTTTTTAAGACTTCATGTAAAAGACGAAATTGGTGTATTTGCAAAAATTACATCATTGTTCTCTGAGCGTGGTGTTAGCTTTGAAAAGATTATTCAAATGCCGCTTGAAGAGAAAGGGAAAGCAGAAATTGTAATTGTAACGCATCGTGCTTCTCTTGCGGATTACGAGTACATTCTACATACATTGCAATCGTATGAAGAAATAGATTGTTTGAAAGCAAACTATCGAATTGAAGGAGATGCTAAGTAGTATCTCTTATCATAAAGTGAAACTTTAATCAGTGGGGGTTTTGTCCATCCCCCACTGATTATTTGTCTTCACCAATCGGGCATTTAGGGGCAGTTATCTCCCACCTAACTTCTTTGCATTCGCTGGATTTTGAGGTGGGAGTTTTACTGCCCGCAAATAGCGGGATAAAATGAAAAAACCTATTAAGCGGCTTGCTTAATAGGTTTTTTTCTATTTAAAATCTGCGTACCAACTTGAATAAATGCTTGAATAATCCAACCTGTTGTAAAGGATAAGATAATTGTTCCAAAATAGATTGGCCCATCTAATAAGAAGCTTAATGTTAAAAATAAAAAAGCTAATGAAATTTCTGTTCTTCTAAATGTCCACTTCTTTTTCTCAGCAACAGTTAAAACGAAAGCCTCTTGAGGTGCTGCGCAAAGGTTAGTAGAGACGTAAAGACCAATTCCGGCTCCGACGAATAGATTTCCGCAAATAAGTGTTATATATTTTGGAAGAGAGCGGATAGCGTCCATAATAGTCGTAATAGAACCAACCCAATCAACAAAAAGAGAAATAAGAATCATCGTTACAATTGTGCCGATTGTAATTTGTTTTTTGTCCCAAAAGAGTACGATTAGGGTAAAAACAAAGTTAATCATGAAAATCCAAAAACCGATACTTATGCCGAAATTTTGATATAGTGCAATAAAGAAGGAATCATAAGGGCTAAGTCCAAAGGAAGTAATTGTCGTCATCATATTAATGCCGATGGCGAGAATGAGTAAACCACCAATGAAAAATATATATTCTAATTTGAATCGAAGCATAGTTGTATATCCTTTCAAAATGTATTTGCTAGGAAAGGATATATTGTGGAAAGCTTACCAGGTCAAGGGAGAATTTTTGTGAGAAGGGGAAAAAGAGATGACAAATATAAGAAAGATTGCTGAACTTGCTGGGGTGTCTGTTTCAACTGTTTCACGTGTACTGAATAATCATCCATATGTGAATGAACAGAAACGAAAAGAAATTTTAGCAATTATAGAAGAATTGAATTATACGCAAAATGTGAATGCAATTCATTTAGTGAAAGGAAAAACGAATGTCATTGGTGTTTTATTGCCGCACGTAAATGATCAATATTATAGCGCTATTATCGAGGGAATATCAAAGGAAACAGCAAAAAATAATTATAATATGATGCTTTGTCAGACGAATTATAGTGAGGAAAGAGAATTAGAAATTTTGAATATGTTAAAAATGAAAAAGCTTGATGGGGTTATTATATGTTCGCGGGCAAATAGTAAGGAAAAGCTTGAAGAATATACGAAATTTGGTCCAATTGTTATGTGTGAAGAAATAGATTCGAATTTAATTTCGAGTGTGCATATTGATTATTATAAAGTGTTTTCGCGCGGTATGAAGAGCTTAATAGATGCGGGCCATACAAGTATTGGGTATTGCATTGGAAGAAGTAATAGCATTAATAGCCAAAGGAGAAAACAAGCATATGAAGATTCGCTTCAACAGATGGCTGTAGCACCGATAGAGGCCTGGAAGTTTAAAGGCTGTTTTACGGTGGAAGATGGACGGAATGTAATTAGGGAATGGGCCTCTATGTCAGTAAAACCAACTGCGTTTCTTGTATCTTGCAACCATATTGCAGCGGGAATGGTAACGGAGGCGAAAAAACAAGGAATTCGTATTCCAGAAGATATTACGATTATCGGTTGTGATGATCAAGATGTGGCAGACATTTTAGGCATTACGACGATTTCATATTGTAGTAAAAATGTTGGTGTGAAGGCATTTGAATTATTATATGAAAAGATTAATGAAGAGCAAATAGATGTAAAGCACGTGGAGTTATTGCCAGAATTAGTACAAAGGGAAACAACATAATAGATAAGGTGTGAAAATCGCTTTTCAAAATTGCGTTTGGTATAATTATGGACAATCTATGAGGGCTAAAAGGGGTTTTGATATGAGATCAAAAGTAGTAAAAGTAACTCTACTCATTACAATTGCATCTTTCTGTTTATTTGCATATGGCTTTGTTTCAGGTGTAAATGATGTATTAAATCCGAAAGCTTCAAGTTTAATTAAGAAAACGGATGTAGTAGCAAAAGAGAAAAAGAAAACCGGAACATTGCAAGTCGTTAGTTTAGGTGATTCATTAACACGCGGTGTTGGTGATAAAGAAGGAATTGGCTATATTGGGCGTATGAAAGAGGATTTACAAAAAGATTATAAGCAAAAGGTTGCATTAACAAACTTAGCTGTTAGTGGTGCGAAAATGCCTGACTTATTAAAACAAATTGAGAGTAGTGGCGCTCAATATTCAATTAAGCAAGCGGATGTAATCGTTTTAACAATTGGAGGAAATGATTTATTTCCAGGCTGGGAATCGCTTGGAAAGATAGATTTAGAAACATACCGTCCTGATACAGCGACGTTCCAAAATGAAGCGAAGAAAATAATAGAAGAAATTCGTAAGTTAAATACAGACAGCCCAATTTTTTGGCTAGGTTTATATAATCCTTTTGAAGATGTAGAAGATTTAAAAGGGTCTTCAAACATTGTTGTAGATTGGAATGCATCTTTAGAAAAATTGGCGATAAATAATAAAAATGTGTATATTACACCGACATTTGATTTATTCCAAAACCGTGGAAAAGATTTATTATACTCCGATCATTTCCATCCGAATGAAGTAGGGTATACATATATGGCGGACCGATTAGTTCAAAATGTTGTGAGTAAATTAAAACTAGAACAAGGAGGGGTAAAATGACGACGATACTTTCTGTACGAGACGTGAAGAAGGTAATTGGAAAGAAGACAATTGTAGAGAATATTTCCTTCGATGTAAAACAAGGGGAAGTGTTTGGCTTCCTAGGGCCAAATGGTGCCGGAAAAACGACTACAATTCGAATGTTAGTTGGATTGATTAAAGAAACAGAAGGTACGATTTCTATAGGTGGTTATTCTATTAAGGAAAATTTCAGAGAAGCGATGCGTCAAATAGGGAGTATCGTTGAAAACCCAGAACTGTATACATATTTAACTGGATGGGAAAATTTAAAACAATTTGCTCGTATGCTAGGTGGTATATCAGATGAACGTATTCTTGAAATTGCTCAAATGGTTCATTTGGATGAAAGAATTCACGACAAGGTAAAAACATACTCACTCGGTATGAAACAGCGCCTTGGAATTGCCCAGGCGCTTCTTGGAAATCCCAAATTGCTCATATTAGATGAGCCAACAAATGGTTTAGATCCAGTTGGAATTAGAGAACTTAGGGAATTTATACATAAGCTTGTGAAAGAAGAAAATATGAGTGTGTTTATTTCAAGTCACTTGCTAAGTGAAGTACAAATGATATGCGATCGTGTTGCTATTATTCATAAAGGAAAAATGATAACAGTTGCCAAGGTTGAAGAGTTAATTAAAACAGCAAGTGATCGTGTAGAATGGATTGTTACACCGATCTCTAAGGCGAAAAATATGCTTGAATTGGCTGAGGAAGTAAGGGAAGTGAGTATAGAAGATGACCGATTACTATGCCGCATGGATATTGCATCTATAAGTAGTTGGAATAAACTCTTTGTAGAAAATGGGATAGATGTGCATAGCGTTAAGGAACTGGTATTTACGCTAGAAGATTTATTTATTGAACTCACAAGGGGTGAGCAGCATGCGTGAATTTGCGAATCTAGTTTTAAATGAATCGGAGAAAATTTATCGTAAGAAACGTATTTTTGTTGTCATGCTTATTTTAGCAATCTTGATCCCACTTTTCGTGTATGCTCAGTATCGTGAAATAGAAACGACGCAAAAAAGACTCGGTACAACGGATTGGAAAGTTTCATTACAACAACAAATTGTTGATTCACAGAACCGTTTGAACAACTCTAGATTGCCAGAAGAATGGCGTGATTGGCTAAAGGTAAGAGTGGAGCAACAACAATATTATTTAGATCATGATATTAACCCGATGGCGCCGGGCGCACCGACTTTTGTAAGGGCATTTATTGAGCAAGGAATTACATTATTTATTCCGCTTCTTGTAATGATTGTCGCTATTGATATTGTTTCAGGAGAACGAAGTGATGGGACGATGAAGATGTTACTTACGCGGCCGATCCGGCGCTGGAAAATACTTCTTAGTAAGTACGTGACGATGTTATTTTTCATTTCACTCATACTGCTTCTTGTAGGTTTGTTTGCTTACGTATTATCCGGGCTTGTATTTGGATACTCTGGATGGAACTTGCCTGTTTTAACAGGATTCGTCATTGATAAGGAGACATTAAATACGAATTTTGTACATCTTATTCCGCAGTGGCAATACATCTTAATGGCGTATGGATTAGCTTGGTTTGTCGCTATCGTTGTCGGAACTATATCATTTATGGTCTCTGTTTTAATTCGTAATACACCAGCTGGTATGGGCGTTATGCTAGCCGCATTAATTGCAGGAGGCATTTTAAGCTCATTTGCAACATCTTGGGAAGGTGCGAAATATATTTTTAGTGTGAACTTAACGTTAACGGATTATTTATCAGGAAAATTACCTGCATTACAAGGTTTATCGATGGGATTTTCTTTAATGAATTTAACTGTTTGGGCAGTTGTTTCCCTTATTATTTCGTTTGTAGTATTTACAAGGCAGGATATGGTGAATTAATTGGACAGGAAGTGAAAGTATGGAAAACATTTTGCAGAATGATTGGGGACCATTACTGGGGCCAGAATTTGAGAAAGAATACTATCAAGATTTAGCTAACTTTTTAAAAGAAGAGTATGAGGAGCATGTGATTTATCCAAAGGTAGAAGATATTTTTAACGCTCTTCAGTATACAAGTTATGAAAATACAAAGGTTGTTATTTTAGGACAAGATCCATATCATGGACCGAATCAGGCGCATGGTTTAAGCTTTTCTGTACAACCTGGTATTAAAACACCGCCGTCATTGTTAAATATGTATAAAGAACTTCGAGATGAATATGGTTATGAAATTCCGAATAACGGTTATTTAGTAAAGTGGGCGGAGCAAGGAGTTTTATTATTAAATACTGTATTAACAGTTCGACAAGGTGAAGCAAACTCTCATAAAGGAAAAGGATGGGAGCATTTCACAGATCGCGTAATTGAGCTATTAAATGAACGTGAAAAGCCAGTTATTTTCATACTGTGGGGACGTCACGCGCAGGCGAAGAAAAAGTTAATTACGAATACGAATCACCATATTATTGAATCTGTACATCCAAGTCCATTATCAGCAAGACGAGGTTTCTTTGGTAGTAAGCCATACTCTAAAGTAAATGAGATTCTATCTAACATGGATGAAAAAGAAATCGATTGGCAAATTCCGAATATATGAACGCAAAAAAGGTAGCTAACAATTGTTAACTACCTTTTTACTATTATTGTTCATTTTTTAATTTTGCATCTAGTACAAAAGTACCGAATGGGATAACTGATGAAACAAGTGCACCAAGTGCCCATAAAATTGATTTGCGATGTACGATTGTTACTTGAATTACTGCAAATATGAATAGAATAAATAAAACGCCATGAGCCATACCTGTAATTTTAACAGCTGTTGCAAATCCTGCGAAATATTTTAACGGCATTGCTACAAATAATAGTAATAGGAAAGAAATCCCCTCAACTAGTCCGATTGCTCGTAATCGTCCGATTGGTGTAGATAACATGAAGTAGCCTCCTTTAATGAATGCTTGTTTATAGTAAATTTGTATTCTTTTTCAAAATAAAATAGTCTATTTTGTTCCATTATATACAAAAAGAAAGTTTACACTACGAGAATAGTGCAAAGTTCAAAATATAGTCACAAAAGCGTTGTAATTTAAATAAAAACCTATTTGAAGTATTTGACTTCAAATAGGTTTTATGAATGAAAATATTAAACAAGTACTTCCGTTTTTAAAACGAATTTCTCTACAACTTTTGCAACACCATCGTTCATATTTGTGTCTGTCACGTAGTTCGCAATTTCTTTAATATCATCTGGTGCATTGCCCATTGCAACGCCAAGACCAGCAAATTCAATCATTGCTTGGTCGTTATAGCTATCACCCATTGCGATAACTTCTTCACGCTTAATACCAAGTTTTTGGATTAGTTGGTTTAGACTTGTTCCTTTTGTAACACCATATTCAGTAAATTCTAAGAAGAAAGGTTTTGAACGCATAACGCTTAATTGGCCTTCTAGTTGTTTTTGTAGTTTCTTTTCTACTTCAACAAGACGTTCAGCTTCTTTATTCATTAATACTTTTACTACAGGCTCTGTTACAGCGGCTTTAAAATCATCTACTACAACAATTGGCATACCAGTAATTTCGCCTTCAATTTCAGTGTATGGATTATTTTCTTCTGTTACGATATCATCGCCAATATAAGTATGAATCCATACACCTTCAGTTTTACTAATTTCAAATAGGTTGTGAACGATTTCAGGAGATAGCGTACTACTAAAGATTTCTTCATTTGTTTTACAGTTAATAATTTTTGCGCCGTTAAAAGATAGAATGAAGCTGCCGTATTCTTCTAAACGAAGTTCTTTTGCGACGTTGCGCATACCAAACGTTGGACGCCCTGAAGCAAGTACGACCTTGACCCCCTGCTCTTGTGCTGTCATTAAAGCCTCTTTCGTACGAGGTGAAATGGTATGGTCATCGCGTAATAAAGTATCATCTAAATCTAAAACAATCATTTTATAAGTCATATAGAAAATTCCTTTCTTTGTTGGAATAGAAATAAATTTTTATGAAGATATTGGGGAATATATATAGTAAGACATCGAACCTCTTTGCATGAAGATAAGAAAGGTTCTGCATTGTTAGTATAAATTATCATGAGCGTGTTGCCCATGATAATTTATCATTATCGTAACAACTCTAAAGGTAGAGTGCAATAATGGAAGTTTTCCAATTTACGATAGTTGCTTTTCGTTCGAACGCGAAAATAGTATTTCCAGCAAAATAGCCATAACAGACCCAAGAACGAGACCGTTACTTAAAAATGATGCTAAAAATGGTGGTAGCGTAGAAAATGCTCCTGCCGGAATGAACATAACTCCCACTCCTGTAAATATTGAAAGACCTGCTACTTTAAATAATTGTTCTTTATTTTGTACAGTGTTATATTCGCGAAAAGCGAGACCAATCATGCTTGCAAATACAGGATAAATCGCAGCATACCCAACTGCAACGGGGATTGCTGCAAAGAATGAAGTAATCTTTGGGAATATACTAACAAGAATGATAAAGCTTGACCCTAACATAAATGGAAGGCGTTTATAAATATTTGTCGTTGCGATAAATCCTGCTGATCCAGAAATGGCAACAGGACCAATGGCTGAAAATAGGCCGCCTAGTAATTGATTTATTCCTGTTATAATGCCAGCTTGTTTGAAACGATTTGGAGCGGCATCTTCTTCATACTTAGAAACAACCTTTTGTACAACGCGAATACTTGCTAACATATTTGTTAGAAGTAGTAGTGTGACGAAAATTACTGTAATTGCCATGTTCCATTCAATGCGAGGCATGCCGAAAACAAATAGAGATGGAAGACGAATTATATCTGTCACAGGTGTTACTGGATTAGATAATCCGAAGCATGCGAATAATATCCAGCCGAAGACGATACTGAAAAGAACGGAATATTGTCCAATAATAGGTAGCTTCATAATGAAAAAAGATAGTAAAATAACAATGAGTGAAAGAATAAATACGTTAGCCTGTACTTCTGTATGTTGTCCATCAAGACCAAACATGCCTTTTAAGAAGGAGCCACTAAGTTGTGCGACAAGAAGGAATAAATATGTTCCAATTACTGTCGGTGTAAAGTAACGAACTAGTTTATCGATAAGTCCAAACACACTAAGAATAATACAAATAATTCCACTTAATAGGAAAGCGTACTGAAGAACTTTAAGCGTTTCATTGCTTGATCCAAATAATACGACACCTAAACTTGCATAAAGGGAGAAAATTCCCCACCAAAGGCCTGCAGGACCTTCTTGAATAGGAAGTTTATGACCAAATATAGCTTGCAGTAGGCCGGCAAAGCCAAGAACAAATAATGTTCTTTGTACAAATGCGATAGCTTCAGCACCATCGATACCATAACTAGTTGCGACACTAATTGGTACAATAAGGCTTCCAGCTAAAATAAATAGTGCCCATTGTAAGGCGGAAAGAAATATCTTCATTATATCAACCTCTTTCATAGATTACGTATCTAGTATATACGTATTTCATTTCCACTGGCAAAGAATGTAGATAGAGAAAAGAGTTGAAACACGATATGAATGCACGCAAGCAATTATGGATAGCAGTTATATGTATGACCTCTGTTGTACTTCTAGGAACATTAGGATTTATGACAATTGAAGAGATTAGTTTATTTCAAGCATTTTGGATGACAATGATTACTGTATTAACTGTTGGATACGGAGATGCCGTTCCTGTAACGCAGGCGGGGAAATTATTTGCACTTCTTATTATCCCTGTTGGCGTCGGTATTGTTACGTATGCAATAGGGGTAGTAGCAGCTATGATTATTGAAGGGAATTTATTTCATGCAGTGCGGAGGAAGAAGATGGATAAACAAATAGCACAGTTACAAAATCATATTATAGTATGTGGGTGTGGTAGAGTAGGACTTCAAGTTGTACATGAATTACAGGAGAAGAAAATTCCATTTGTCGTTGTGGATAAAGATGAAAGTATATTCGAGCAGGAAAAGCTTTTATATGTAAATGGAGATGCAACGGAAGATCACGTATTACATAACGCGGGAATTTCAAAGGCGGCTGGTCTAGTTGCTATCGTAGCAAATGATGCTGAAAATGTATTTATTACATTAACAGCAAGAGGATTGAACGATGCAATTAAAATTGTAGCAAGAGCTGAAAAGCCAGAAACAGAAGAGAAGTTACGGCGTGCTGGCGCGAATAAGGTTATTAATCCGTCTAGTATGGCAGGAATTCATATTGCAAAAGGTATTGCGAATCCATTAACAGTTAATTATATTGATACAGTTTTATATGGAGTAGAACAGTCATTTGTCATTGAAGAAATTTTAGTTGGCAAAGATTCTATATTAGTTGGTAAATCATTATTAGAGAGCGATGTAAGAAATCAGTTTGATGTAACAATTTTAGCTATTTTAAGGAATGGAAATATTATTCATAATCCAACGGGGCAGGAAAAACTGCAAGAACGTGATATGATAATAGTATTTGGTTCAGTACAGAAACTGGGGCAATTTGAGAAAGAATTACAAAGTACGAGGTGATAAGGAATGCAAATATCTAGCGACAAGGTTTTAAATAAAATGGCGAATGAAATTGCAAAGGCAAAAAGTAGTGAAGGGCAAAAGTCTAAAGAACATTTATTAGTTGTGCGAGCATTATGTGATTTATTATTAGATGAACAAGTTGAATCGCATACGTATAGAGAGCCACAAGTTCAATCACAAATAATCGGATCTCAGCCTATGACAACAGTTCAACCAGTTATGCCGATTTCTGGAGAGCCAGTATATATAAAAGAAGATGATGCAAACGGTAACTCTTTATTGGATTTTTAAAAGCAAAATCGTTTGGCTTATATGAAAAAATTGCTTATGATAAAAGTAAAAAAGGGGAATTAAGATGAAAATTTTCTTTTTACTAGGTTGTATTGCAGCGGGGCTATCTGTTGCGTTAGGAGCCTTTGGAGCACACGGTTTAGAAAATAAAATTTCTGCAAAAATGTTAGAAGTTTGGAAAACAGGCGTTACATATCAAATGTTTCATGCGGGTGGACTATTTGTAGTAGCTTTATTGATGGATAAGATTCAATCATCACTTTTAACTACTGCTGGTTGGCTAATGGTAGCTGGGATTATTATGTTCTCAGGCAGTTTGTATGCATTAAGTACGACAGGTATTAAGTTCTTTGGCCCAATTACACCTCTTGGTGGTGTGGCATTTATTGTGGCTTGGATTCTAGTAGGAACTGCAGTTGTAAAAGGATTATAAAAAACAAAAGCTGGCAGGAGCCAGCTTTTTTTATGGTCTTGGAGGATAAGTTGCTTGTTGACTAGGTAAATACGTAATTTCTCCTGGGAATTCTACATAATCTAAGTAAATCATTAGTAGCAAGTAGCGTTTTCCGGATTTCGGTTCACTAATAACGATATGATCACGGCCAGCTGCCTCGATGATCCCTGTATAAGATTGTGTACCAAGCGAACTACCACGTTCATAAGTCATTACAACTGTAGCTGGCTTACCCTTGTTTAAACGAAGGATGTTTTCGATATACGATTGCTCTAGTGGTAACATCCCTTGAGAAACTGCAAGCTGAGCCTGAGCAACTTGTTGTTGCATCGCTTGTTGCTGTTGCTGTTGCCCAGGAGTCATTTGTTGCGGTTGCACATAAGTTCCAGATGGTTGATAAAAACCTGTTCCGTAGTATGGGTTTTGTTGCTGTGCCATTCAAAAATCCCTCCTCATTTTCATTCCTTAATATACGCCAGGACAATCCTCACCAGATGGTTGGAAGAAACAGTGTTTTTTAAAGCGGCCAGAATTTTGTTGGTCATACCAAGTTGGTGGGCAAGGGCCTTCAGGTCTAAAAAACCATAAGGAAAAGTTGGCAGGCCAAAAACGTTGCCCTTGAATGGTTCGTCTTGCTAAGGCGATATCTTGTTCCCTTGCTCGTTGATAAAAATACCCTTTTTGCGTTGCCTCAAAACCACCAGGATTTTGATAAACCATTTGACGTAAATTACGTATTTTTTTAAAATCTAAACAATTTCCGCGGACCCGATTTACCCCAACGTTTCCGACCATCAACATTCCTTGTTGCCCTTCTCCTTCGGCTTCAGCACGCATCAGTCTAGCTAATAACTTTACATCTTCCTCGTTATAAGCAATAACACCCATTATGTGTCACCTCTCTTTTTGGAATACCTTTTGGAAAGAGGTTATTTCTAGATGAAGTGTGGAACAATTACTAGTTCATACGTATGAGAAAAAGGACTCAGATATGACAACCAAACGAAGTTTTACATTTAGAGGGGGAAAGAAAAAAAGCTAGCGTGGGCTAGCTTTTTCATTAGAACATTTTAGACCATAAATTTGAGAAGAAATCACCAACGGAACGCATTGTTAATACGAACCAATTTGCTTTTTCTACTTCTTCTGTCGTTTTTGCAGCAACTTTCATACTTTTATTTCCATCTAAAAATCCGTATTTATCAGTTGGTTCTAAAACGATGGAACCGACCTTTGCATCTTTCTTAATAGGAGCAACTAAATGTCCATCTTCAGCGAGTGATTTATCCGCTTCAGTAGAAATTTTGTAAGGTGCTTTGCTACCTTTTGCAGTAACTACTGTCACTTCTTTTTCTGGTACAACTGTTACGTAGTCTTCTTTTCCTTTTACTACAGAAATTTTGTTATTTTTATCTATTTTTAATTTCTGTTTTTCGAAGTTATTAAACCCGTATTCAATTAATGCGCGAGATTCTGTGAAACGTTCGTCCATTGATTTCGTTTTAATAATAACTGAAATAAGGCGTAAATCACCGCGTTTTGCTGTAATAGTGAATCCATATCCAGCGGTATCAGAACTTCCTGTTTTTAAACCATCCGCTCCTTCATAAGAGAAAGCAGCACCTGGTAACATCCAGTTCCAATTTTCCATACGAATTGGAACTGGATGATTATCTGGGAAGTTTCTAAATCTTTGTTTTGTATCCTCTAGCATTTCTGGATACTTTGTAATAATTGTTTTTGAAAGAATACCCATATCGCGAGCTGACATAGAGTTTTCTCCATTCGGATCAGTTCCTTCAGGATGTTTCCCTTTTAAATCAGCGTTATTCAACCCAGTAGCGTTTACAAATTTATATTTCTTTAACCCTAGTTTTTTTGCATGTTCATTTGCAAGATTTAAGAAGTTTTTCTCACTGCCTGCAAGTAATTCTGCTAAAGCAATACTAGATCCATTCGCAGAGAAGATAACGATAGAATGATATAATTCTATCACAGTATATTGGCGTCCCTTTTCGAACGGTACGTTAGAGAATTCATAATTACGTGAAACTTCATAAGCGTAATCAGAAATGTTTACTTTCGTATCCCAAGTGATTTTTCCTTCTTTAATTGCTTCTAATACGGCATAAACAACAATTAATTTTGACATACTAGCGATAGCTAGTAATTCATCTGGATTTTGTTCATGCAGTATTTTTCCTGTATCTGCATCAAATAGAAGTGCAGCAGCTGCCTCTATATGTATTTTTTCTTCTGCATGGGATGTTGTTACTCATAAGGAAGAAATTGACAATAGGAACACTAGTAAAATAGACAAGATTTTCTTCATATACATTATCACCTTCGCATCGTTATTAGCATATAGCTCGTACCATTTTAGCATAAATTCGGATGTAAAAAGGTTACAATCTTACAAGAAATTTGAAAATAATTTGTCGATTTTTGTTCAAATTTGCAGAGAAAAGAAGTTTTTGGTGGGTAAATATAGAGGATAATAAAAAAGGAACGAAAGTCGTTCCTTTTTCATTATTATATGTTTAAAAATTTCTCTACTTTTTCGTCTGGTAAAATGTTCCCAACGAAGAATGTACCGAATTCACCGTAACGAGCACTTACTTCATCGAAGCGCATTTCATATATAAGCTTCTTAAATTGAAGAACATCGTCAGCGAATAATGTTACGCCCCACTCAAAATCGTCGAATCCGACTGATCCTGAAATTACTTGGCGTACTTTCCCTGCGTATTGGCGACCGATTTTACTGTGACTGTACATCATTTTTTTACGTTCTTCCATAGGAAGCATGTACCAGTTGTCATCACCTTGGCGACGCTTGTCCATTGGATAGAAGCAAATATGATTTGCTTTTGGTAACTCAGGATATAAGCGATCTAAGATTTGTGGATTTTGGTATGGATCTTCATCAGCTGGAAGGTAGTTGCTTAGTTCAACAACAGATACGTAAGAGTATGCGGGAACTAAATATTCAGCTAATGTTGTTTTATTTAATTCTGTCTCAATTTCATTTAATTCTTCCATTGTTGGACGTAAGATCATAAGCATAATATCTGCTTTTTGGCCAACAACTGTATACATTGCGTGACTGCCTTTTTTCGCAGCAGCTACTTCGTTCCATTTTTCAATGACATTTAAAAATTCAGACACAGCTTGTCCGCGTTCGTCACTAGATAATGTTTTCCATGCTGCCCAATCAATAGAACGTAAATCATGTAAACAATACCAGCCATCTAACGTTGTTGTTGCTTCACTCATTCTATTCACCTCAGTTAATGATATTTTACACGTTAACTATAGCATATATAGGGTTAAAAACATCTACATAAAGTTTCGGCGCATAAAATTGTCACATTTATATTTACTCAAAACGGGAGAAAATAAGGATTAAGTAGGCTTTATTTTTCGGCTGAATTTTATGAAAATATAATCATTTTTATTTTATCTATTTTTTGGGAGCTATAAGTTTAAAATATAGAGGAAAAGCAGTATTCTTAAAGATAGAGTTTTTTTAACATATGTAGGAGGGTTTATTCGTGAGCAACTTATTTACAACAGTAAAAGAAAAAGTTCAAGGAAAAGGCATTTCTATCGTACTTCCTGAAGGAACTGATGAAAGAATTTTAGGCGCTGCAGAGCGTTTAGCAAAAGAAGAGTTAGTAAAACCAATCTTAGTTGGTAATAAAGAAGAAATTAGCGCGAAAGCTGCTAGCATGAACTTAACATTAGCGGGCGTTGATATTTACGACCCAGCTACATACGAAGAAATGGATGCAATGGTAGCAACTTTCGTTGAACGCCGTAAAGGTAAAGCAACAGAAGAAGATGCTCGCAAAATCCTTAAAGACGAAAACTACTTCGGTACAATGCTTGTATACATGGGCAAAGCACAAGGTTTAGTAAGTGGTGCAGCTCACTCTACAGCTGATACAGTTCGTCCAGCACTTCAAATTATTAAAACAAAACCAGGCGTTACAAAAACTTCAGGCGTATTCATCATGGTACGTGAAGAAGAGAAGTATGTATTCGCTGATTGCGCAATTAACATTGCACCAAACAGCCAAGATTTAGCTGAAATTGGTATCGAAAGTGCGAAAACTGCTGAACTATTCGGCATTGACCCACGCGTTGCTATGTTAAGCTTCTCTACAAAAGGTTCTGCGAAATCTCCAGAAACAGAAAAAGTTGTGGAAGCAACTCGCATTGCGAAAGAAATGGCTCCTGAATTAACTTTAGATGGAGAATTCCAATTCGATGCTGCATTCGTACCATCTGTAGCTGAGAAGAAAGCTCCAGGTTCTACAATTAAAGGTGATGCTAACGTATTCGTATTCCCAAGCCTAGAAGCTGGTAATATCGGCTACAAAATCGCTCAACGCTTAGGTAACTTCGAAGCAGTAGGACCAATCTTACAAGGTTTAAACATGCCTGTAAATGACCTATCTCGTGGATGTAACGAAGAAGAAGTGTACAAGTTAGCTTTAATTACAGCAGCTCAAGCACTTTAATTCTATAATGAATTAATATGAAAAAAGACCACCCTATTTCTTTTGAAATGCGGGTGGTCTTTTTTATTTTTCTAAACCAAGTGCTTTATTATTACGATCAATAATACGTTGCAAATTCGTCTCATATAAAGGAATCTCATCTATTGTTAATTGAGATGGTGTTAACTTTGGAGCGAATTGCTGTAATGTTTTTAAAAGACGCATCATTAAATTTTGTACTGTAATTGTTTCACCAAGTAATTCTGAGAGTGAGGCCATCGTACTCGGTACAATTTCAGGGTACGTGAAGCGTGTTTCTTCGCCTTGAATTGCTACATTGTAAAAGTCGCGAACAAGCGCAGCGCGTTCCGATCCGCTTCCTGTAGCACATAAGTAAATTTGTACAGCAACCCCACCGCGAATACGGCGCTGAGAAATACCTGCGAATTTTTGGTCGCGAATACTTAAATCATAGCTACCAGGACAATAAGAACCAACAATTTCTTTTGCCTCGATTGTAACGTCGTAATCGTTTAACATTTCCTTAATTAAATGCCACATTGTATCGTATCCAAGATCAATATCGATACCTTTTTCTGTTTCTTGGAATAAAAGTGATACGTTTAACACACCTTCATCAAGTACGACCGCAAGTCCACCGGAATTACGAACGATAACATTGAAGTTGTTTTCTTTTAAAAAGGAAATACCTTCTTCTAAGTGTGGTAGGCGTGAATCTTGAATGCCGAGAACGATTGTATTGTGATGAACCCAAGAACGCATTGTTGCAGCGGATGCGCCATTCCCAATACTTGTGCATAATGTGTCATCCATTGCGAATGATTGCAAGGCATGGAATGTCGGTCCTAAACTAGACTGATCTACAATACGCCACTCTGGCTGAGATAAAATTGAACGGGAATTGCTCATATAACTAACCCCTTATCTTTAAAATGACAATCTCTATTATAGCAAAAAATGAGGGGTTTTCTCGGATATAAAGTGAAAGAATAAAAAGGATGCATTGCCTGCATCCTTTTTATTCTGCAATTTTTTCTAAATTACCATTTCGATCCATTCGGAAAGATGTTTGTGAGCGTTCCTCATCATCCATTACTGCCAATTTGCGAGCGCGGTTCATGATATTCATAAGTGTTTCGTAATCTTCTTGTACAGTATGAGATTGTTGCTCTAATTTTTCTAGTTTCTTCTCTAGTTCTTCATTTCGGAGTATTTGCGCTTTAATTTCTTGTTTCAATCTCGTATTCTCGTTTTCAAGAGCTGTTACTTTTATATTTGAAGATCCAACTGTTTGTAAAAAGTAAATAACATCTTGCATTGTTATTGAACTTTTTGAAGTAGGAACAGTCGGTTCTTGATATGGACTAGCTTCTTTATATTGGACAGCTGTTTCGTTTGGCATTAGTTCCTCGTAATCAGTTATTGATCCTGAGGCTGTTGGTGTATAAAGTAAACGTTTTTTCGCTTGTTCACCGCTCGCAGCACGCATTTTATCTTTACGGTGTTTTTTTGCTAGTTGAAGAGCCTGCTCATAACTATAACGAACGACAGCGTTCCAGCGGAAACCACAAGCAGCGGATGTGCGGTTTAACTGATCTCCTACTTCTTCAAATGCATTTAATTGAGTACTTCCTTCTCGAACATGGCGAAGCACCGTTTCAGCAAGTAATAAATCGTCCTCGTCTGTCCAAGCATCTTGTCTTACTTTCATAGATTCAACTCCCTTTCTTTTTATGAACTTCCTATTTTTATAATGGGCAAAAAAAAAAGCTTTTATACAAAGCTTTTAAAAATATGGTAGATTTCGATGAAGAGAAGAAATTTTTGCTATGAATGGTGGAAGCTTTTGAAGGAGAAAATATAAATAATATGTAGCCTTATATAGGAATAGAGCCATGCCCGGAGACTTGCAACAAGCTTCAAAGAGCGGTAAAATACCATTTAGTGTTTATTTTAAAATGTACTTGTGAAAAGTTTAAAATAGAGGAAGTGTTATATATAATGGGAAACGAATTTCGTGTGTGTGATGATTGTCAGGCAACGAACGTTAAAACGTTGATTCCGAAGTTAAAAAAAGTAGATTCATGTGCAACGATTGAGGTCGCATGTCAGTCTTACTGTGGCCCTGGTCGTAAAAAATCATTCGCGTTTGTAAATAATCGTCCAGTTGCGGCTCCAACAGAAGACGAATTAATCGTAAAAATTGAAGCAAAGTTAAATAAGTAAGAAAAAGAAGAGTGAACAGATTACTCTTCTTTTTTTATGTCCATAAGATAGCGTTTTGTATGAATTCGTATTTCAAAATAATGGTTGACAGTCTTTTGACGTGGTAGGTAGAATAGAAAGTGTCTGATTCTGAGAATCATTATCAGGAAAAAGGTCAATTCACCTAATTTTTTTATTATTATTTGAGAATAAATTTCATTTTATTAAATATATGTTGTTGGTTAGGATGGTTGAGGGATGGAAGCGAGCGCAAGGAGTATAGAACAGCAAGATGTGAATGTTAAAGAGATTAAGAGCAGACCGCTCGTTGCTTCTATTATTTTAATAGCAGGCACAATTTTGTTAGCTTTAAGTATGGCAGTTTCTATTTCGTTTGGTGCAGCAGATATTAGTTTAAAGACCGTTTGGCAAGCTGTATTTCAGTTTGATGGTTCCATAACGCACCATAACGTAATTCAAGAATTACGCATGCCTAGAGCAATAGGGGGCGTAGTTGCAGGTGCCTTTTTAGCGGTATCAGGTGCAATTATGCAAGGTATGACGCGAAATCCACTTGCATCACCATCGTTAATGGGAATTACAGATGGAGCTGTATTTGGGATTGCAATTATGTATGCATTTTTCCCTAATTCACCTTATTTAATGTTTGTTATCGCATCTTTTATTGGAGCTGCGTTTGGAGCGAGCATTGTATATGGTATTGGGTCTTCTTCACCAGGTGGATTAACGCCTGTGAAATTAGCTTTAGCAGGTGCAGCAATTAGTGCTTTATTAGGGGCAATTTCATCTGGAATTGCATTGTATTTCAACCTTGCCCAAGAGGTAAGTATGTGGAATGCAGGCGGCGTTGCCGGAGTGAAATGGCAAAGTATTAATATGTTAGTACCAATTGGTCTTGTTTGTCTCATTATAGCAATTATGATGTCGAGATATATCACAATTTTAAGCTTTGGTGAAGAAATTGCGATTGGACTTGGTCAAAATACGACATTAATTAAATTTATAGGAACAGTACTTGTTCTTGTATTAACAGGTTCTGCGGTTTCTATGGCAGGATCAGTTGGATTTGTTGGACTTGTAATTCCGCATATGACTCGTTTCCTTGTCGGCTCAGATTATAGATGGGTTATTCCATGTTCTGCGGTCTTAGGTGGATTGCTAATTGAATGTGCAGATATGTTATCTCGCGTTATTAATCCACCATTTGAAACGCCAATTGGAGCAATTACAGCGCTAATTGGGGTGCCATTCTTCCTCTACTTAGCACGTAATGAAGGGAGAGGAAAGATGTGAGGACGAGCGTCTTAACAAAAAAGAACATTTCTATTTTAACGATTTTAGTAGGATTAATTGTTGCTGTATTTTTAATAAGTTTAAATATAGGAACATTTAAAATTCCTCCAATAGATGTATTAAAGTCATTGGTTGGATTAGGTGCAGAAGATCAATCTGTTATTTTATTTGAATTTCGTATGCCACGTATGGTTATTGCCATATTAGTTGGTTCTGCATTAGCTATGTCAGGTGCAATTTTGCAAGGGTTATCACGAAACCCACTTGCTGATCCAGGTATTATCGGTATTAACGCTGGAGCGGGATTAACAGTTGTTGTATTCGTCTACTTTTTCTTCGGGAAAGTTGGAACAGGTACACTTTTATCTGTATTTATCCTTCCATTCTTTGCGCTAGTTGGAGCGATATTGGCAGCGGTTATTATTTATTTACTAGCATGGAAAGACGGCGTTTCATCAACTCGATTAATTCTTGTTGGTATCGCTGTTGCAGCCGGCTTTGGTGCGGTTAGTTTAATTTTTTCTATGAAGATGACATCGAACGACTTCCGTTTTGCAACGATTTGGTTGGCAGGAAGTTTATGGGGAACAGATTGGAAGTTCGTACTAAGTGTGCTCCCATGGATGGTTATTTTCTTACCACTAGCTATTAGTAAAGCGCACATATTAAATGTAATGAATTTAGGCGACCCTACAGCAGTTGGGCTTGGTGTAAACGTAGAAAAGGAAAGACGGAAATTATTATTTATTGCAGTTTGTTTAGCAGGTGCATCTGTTGCTGTTGCGGGCGGAATCGGTTTTATCGGTTTAATGGCTCCGCATTTAGCGAGGCGCCTCGTTGGCGGTAAGCATCAAATTATGTTACCAACGGCTGCATTAATAGGAACGTTCTTACTTTTATTTGCAGATGTAATTTCAAGAAGTGTGTTACCAACTTCAGAGATACCGGTCGGTCTTGTTATTTCTGTAATTGGCGCACCATATTTCATATATTTACTTATGAGGACAAAATAAAGGGAGGCTTTTTGTATGGCAACTTTAGCAGTTGATGCGGTATCTGTTGGCTATAATGAAGGGTTAATTATAGATGGATTAACAGTTGAAATTCCGGAAGGACAAATTACAACGATTATTGGACCAAACGGTTGTGGGAAATCCACATTATTAAAAACGGCTTCTCGTATTTTGAAAGCAAAACGAGGTACTGTTTATCTTGATGGAAAAGCAATTGAGAAACAGCCAACGAAAGAAATCGCAAAGAAAATGGCGATTTTACCACAAACTGCAGAAGTGCCAACAGGCCTTACTGTGTTTGAACTTGTTTCATATGGACGTTTTCCTCATCAAAAAGGATTTGGAACATTGAAAGAAGAAGATTATCGCTACATTCATTGGGCACTTGAAGTGACTGGAATGACTGAGTTTGCAAATCGTCCAGCAGAAGCTTTATCAGGTGGGCAGCGTCAACGTGTATGGATTGCGATGGCTCTTGCACAAGGAACAGATTTACTTGTGTTAGATGAACCAACAACATACTTAGATATGGCTCATCAACTTGAGGTATTAAACTTACTGAAGAAGTTAAACAAAGAAGAAGGCAGAACGATTGTTATGGTTATTCACGATTTAAATCATGCTTCTCGTTTCTCTGATCATATGATTGCATTAAAAGCTGGGAAGTTAATGAAACAAGGAACGCCAGATGAAGTCATGACAAGTGAAACGCTTCGAAATGTATTTGAAATCGAAGCTCAAATCGTTCCATGTCCAGTAAACTGTAAACCAATTTGTTTAACATACGATTTAGCGATGATTAATAATCAATTGCGTAAAAAAGCGTAATTAATAGGATTTCTCCCTCTTAAAGAGGTGAGAGGGGGAGTTCTAATGGACGTTGAGCTTCTTACCCATGGATGGGAAGTTGAACGCCCGTTAGAACGGGCTATAAACAACAGTTAATAAATATATATTAATTAAATGTTGTTTTCGTTTCTTATAGTTACATGCAAATTATAAGAGAAATACAGCTAGAAGGAGTGGGAATATGAAGAATTTTAAAATGTCACTATTAGCAATGGTACTAGTTGTTACTTCTGTACTATTTGCAGCTTGTTCTAACAAAGAAGAAGAAAAGAAAGCAGATGCGAAGGATGCGAAAACTGAAGAGCGCACTGTACAACATGCAAAAGGGGAAATTAAAATTCCTGCAAATCCAAAGAAAATTGCTGACCTTAGTGGTTCAACAGAAGAATTATTAATTTTCGGTATGAAACCGATTATTACTGCAAATACAACACAAGAAAAAATTGATGGACATATTGCAAAGAAATTAGAAGGCGTGAAACCAGTAGGTTCTGCTTGGGGCGATAAAATTAACATCGAAGCAGTAGCTGCTGCAAAACCAGACTTAATTCTTGTAAACAATCGTCAAGAAAAGATTTATGATCAATTATCTAAAATTGCACCAACAGTTATGTTAAAAACTCCATTAGACCAATGGCGTCCAAAATTCGAAGAAGTAGGTCAAATCTTCGGTAAAGAGAAAGAAACAAAAGAATGGTTCAAACAGTATGATGAAAAAGCAGGCAAATTACATGACAAAATCATCGCTAAAACTGGTGATGCAACATTCATGAAAATGGCTGCATATCCAAATGCTTTCCGCGTATACGGTGACTACGGTTACGGTAGCGTAATCTTTAATGACTTAAAGTTACCAGCAGTTAAAGGTACACCAACTGATAAACCATTAGTACAAGTACAAAAAGAAGCTTTAATCGATTACAATCCAGATTACTTATTCGTATTTACAACTGGTGACGGTTCTCAGCGTCTAAAAGAATTCCAAGAAGAATCAATTTGGAAAAATATGAACGCTGTTAAAAACAATCACGTATTCACAATTAGCAATGAAGACCTAAACAAAGGATACTTCCCACTAGGTAAAGAAATGATCTTAGACGAAGTTGCTGAGTTTGTTTTAGGAAAATAATATATAAAGAAAAATCACTTTTACGTCGGTAAAAGTGATTTTTCTTTATATAACAGGAATTAATATAGTCTTTCATTTCTTTCTGTTTCTTATTTCGTTTATAATATAAAGTAAGAATGTAGTAAAGGAAGGGGGATGTCGGAAGGTGGTATATTTAAACGACAAACTCAGCGAAACAAAAGTGTTTAAAGACCCAGTACATAAATATGTGCACGTGCGTGATCGCGTTATTTGGGATTTAATCGGAACGAAAGAATTTCAACGCTTGCGCCGTATTAAGCAGCTTGGAACGACATTTTTTACATTTCACGGTGCAGAGCATAGTCGCTTTACTCATTCGTTAGGTGTATATGAAATTATTCGTCGTATGATTGATGATGTGTTTGATGGCAGACCGAACTGGAATGCTGAAGATAGATTATTATGTTTATGTGCGGCATTACTTCATGATGTCGGTCACGGCCCATTTTCTCACTCGTTTGAAAAAGTATTTTCGTTAGATCATGAGAAATTTACGCAAAAGATTATCGTTGGCGATACGGAAATTAATCGTGTGTTAAGCCGTGTTGATAAGGATTTCCCGCAAAAGGTAGCAGATGTCATTGCGAAAACATCTACTAATAAATTAGCAATTAGTATGATTTCAAGCCAAATTGATGCTGATCGTATGGATTATTTATTAAGAGATGCATATTTTACTGGTGTAAAGTATGGGAACTTTGATATGGAACGTATACTGCGTGTCATGCGCCCATACGGTAATCAAGTTGTCATTAAAAATAGTGGTATGCATGCTGTAGAGCATTATATTATGAGCCGTTATCAAATGTATTGGCAAGTATATTTCCATCCGGTAACACGTAGTGCAGAAGTTATTTTAACGAAGATTTTACACCGAGCTAAATCACTGCATGAGAAGTATTATGCGTTTAAAAATCATCCTGTTCATTTCTATTCTTTATTTGAAGAAGAGGTAACAGTAGAGGATTATTTAAAGTTAGACGAGAACGTAATGTATTATTACTTCCAAGTATGGCAAGACGAAGAAGATCCGATTTTAAGTGACTTATGCCGCCGCTTTATGAACAGAAATCTATTTAAATATGTAGAGTTTACTGATAAGCACGGTTTAGATAATTGGATGGAATTAAGTAGCTTATTTAAAAAGATTGGACTCGATCCAGAGTATTATTTAGTTGTTGATTCAACATCAGACTTACCGTATGACTTTTATCGTGCAGGAGAAGAAGAAGAACGTCTACCAATCTTACTTCTTATGCCGAATGGGGAACTTAGAGAGCTTTCGCGTGAATCGGATATTGTTGAGGCGATTACAGGTAAGAAGCGAACGGATCAAAAACTATTCTATCCGCATGATTTGATCTATGAAGATGGAAGAAGAGGAAAATATAAAGAGAGAATTATCGAGTTGTTAGAGGGAAAGAAATAAGAAGCAGCTAAGAGCTGCTTCTTATGAAAAAACTTGAAATTATTTGTCGCTTAAGCGTTTTCCGCCAACTGCATAATGGTTTTTAGACATTTCTTCGATGAAAACAACGATGTTTTCTTCAGGAGCACCAGTTGTTTCGCTTACTGCTGCTGTTACTTTCTCAGCAAGAGCTTTCTTCTGTTCTTCTGTGCGTCCTTCTAGCATTTTCACTGTTACGTATGGCATGTACAATCGCTCCTTTTATGTAAGTTACACTCTTATTATAGCGGATTATGAGGAAGAACAATCGAAAAAACAAATAATTTCTTTTTTTGACATATTGAAGAGGAGATGAGTTATGGATCAGTTATTTAGATACCCATTGCAACAAATTCCGTTGGTAGCAATGGCGATTATTATTGCGCTATCTGTGCATGAATTTGCACATGCGTATGTTGCATATAAATTTGGAGACGATACAGCGAAAAAACAAGGACGTTTAACGTTATCACCGATGGCTCATTTAGATCCTATCGGGATGATTGCTGTACTAATTCTTGGATTCGGTTGGGCAAGACCAGTACCTGTTAACCCGTATAACTTTAAAAGACCGCGTCTTGCGGGAATATTAGTTTCTATTGCGGGACCGATAAGTAATCTTATCTTAAGTGCAATTGGTTTAATTATTTGGTATAGCCTAATAACGTTTGGTGTGTTAGATGCGATTCCACCCGCAGTAGGAGAGACGTTAAATCAATTTTTCCAAATTTTTATTATGCTTAATATTGTTTTACTTGTATTTAACTTATTACCAATCCCGCCACTTGATGGATATCGCGTTGTGGAAGATTTAGCACCAGCAAATGTGCGAGCGAAAATGACACAGTATGAAAAGTATGGATCAATTGCGTTATTAATTCTTGTTATTACACCGCTTAGCAATTACACAATTCAGCCTATTTTCAATGTTGTTATCCCATATGTATTAGTATTTTTACAAAATATCATTGCGCCTATTTTTGGGCTTTTATAATCTTTAAGTGAGGAGGAATTTACATATGACAGAGAAAAAGAAAAAAATCGGTTTTAATATTGTAAAAAATGATTCAACAGATGGACATGGTGGGTTTGGCGTTGGGGCATTAAGCCTAGAAAATATTTCACCTGTATTTGTCGATGTACTAGAGAAAACTGCATTCGTTGATATCGGGGCGATGCATGCGCGTAGTACAGTAGAAAAAGGTATTAAATTTTTAACAAATAAAGATGAAGTTCCAAACGGAAAACCATTTTGGCTTGTTTGGGTAACGATTGAAAGAACACCAAACGGTGCATATTACGCAGGTGTAACTGCTTGTGAAATGACAGTTGATCGTGAAATTCGCCGCGGATATAAATCACTTCCAGAGCATGTAAACAAAATGGATAAATCACTAAAGCGTCACATCATGATCAATCATATGGATGAATCATCTAAAAAAGTACTTGGTACATTCTTAAAAGAGCATAATGAAGCAATTTGGAACGAATCTAGTGAAGAATTGCGCCACGCATTATTAGGTGAATAAAAGAAAAGGATGTCCCGTAAGTCGAGTTTTTTGACTAGGTGACATCCTTTTTATTTAGTGAATAGGACCATGGCATATGAAAATATATCTAACGTAACTCGCATATATCAACGATTCGATAAGGAATATCGATTTACCGATAAAGAATGACAATAGCCTTCTTTCTTACCACGGGAGATATTTCTTCCACCAACCCGTCTTTTTCTTCTCTTCACTAACCTTTTCAAACTCTTCTTTATCATCAACGTGATCCATACAATACTCAGTTGGCTCTGTACCTTTTGTGAAATACATTTTCACAGAAATGGGACAATTTTTTGTAGCAATCTTACCGTTTTCAGGGTTAACGTCTACAGCAACAACATCTGCTGGTTGTTTGAACTCTTTTTTAGGCTGTCCATCCAATCCTTTTTCCATTGTATCGGTCCATATTTTTTTCGCGTATCCTTGTTCTGCTACATTTGAAATGGATTTAGGTTGATCGTATCCAATCCAAACCCCTGTTACAAGTTGCGGAGTAAATCCAATCATCCAACTATCAGTTTCTGTTGAACCGGACTTTCCAGCATACGTTCTTGATAGTTTGGATAACATCGATTGTCCGGTCACAGCGGCATAACTACTTAGTTTTTTATTAAACATACCTGTCATCATTTCTTCCATCACAAATGCTTTGCTCTTATCGAGAACTTGATTGCTCTCCAAATGAGCGTCGTATAACATGTTCCCTTCATGATCCATAATGCGCCTTATAAAGATAGGTTTTACTTCTTTTCCGCCGTTTGCAAACATGCTATAAGCGTTCACCATTTCAATCGGTTTTACAGGGGACGTACCGAGAGCTAGAGAAGGCACATCTTTTAATGCACTCTTAATTCCGAATTGCTTCGCTGTTTTTGCGAGCGTGTCATCTCCTAAAAACAAATTTGTTTTCACAGCATATATGTTATCAGAGACTGCGAGAGCTTGCGCCATTGTTACGAAATCATCTGCATAATAATCTTTATAGTTTTTCGGTTTATACTTTGAAACGCCGTCACCTAAAGTGAATACAGTGTATTCGCTTTTTAAGCGCGTAGTAGGGGTGAATCCTCGTTCCAAGGCCGCGTAATATAGAAATGGTTTAAATGTAGAGCCAGGCTGACGAAGGGCTTGTGTAGCCCTGTTAAATTGACTCGTATTATAATCAGTTCCTCCAACAAGAGCAGCCACTTCACCTGTTTTTGGATTCATAGAGACGAGGGCAGTTTGGATGTTTGTTGTTTCAGGTATATGATCTTTGACAGCTTGTTCTGCTACAGATTGTAACTTAGGATCTAGCGTTGTATAAATACGCAAGCCACCTCGTTGTAAGGCTTGCTCATCTAATCCGATATCCCGAAGAAGAGAAGCTTGTACAGCATCTTGGAAATAAGGCGCGACCTCTGCCACTTTTTTCGTATCTAATGAGGCGAAAGTTAGCGTTTCTTTTTTTGCTGAAGCTGCTTGCAGCTTCGTAATATAACCTTGCTCTACCATTTCATCTAATATGAGAGATTGACGTCCTTTAGCACGTTCTTCTTTTAAAAAGGGAGAGTAGACACTAGGTCCTTTCGGGATTCCTGCAAGCATACTAGCTTCTGCTAATGTTAATTCTTTTGCTGTTTTATCGAAATATAGACGAGACGCAGCCTCGATGCCATAAGCGCCATGTCCGTAATAAATTGTATTTAAATATCCTTCTAAAATATGATTTTTATTATAATTCACTTCAAGACGGACAGTGTACATTGCCTCTAGTAGTTTTCGTTTCCACGTTTTATCATGATCTAAATATAGATTACGTGCGTATTGTTGTGTAATCGTACTAGCTCCTTGCACCTTTGCCATTGCTTTTAAATCAGCAACAATTGCACCTGCAATACGTTTCATATCGAAGCCATGATGCTTATAAAATCTTTGGTCTTCAATAGAAAGTGTCGCTTCTTTTACATAGGGAGAAATTTCATCAAGAGAGACATTGTAACGCTTTTGTATTTCGTTACTTTGTCCAATCACTGTATCATCGTTCGCGTAAAACACACTCGTTTGCGGAACTGCAACAGGGGGAGGCCCCATAATTTTTGCAGCTATAATGATAATGAAAAAGGAAAAAACGAAAAAAAGAACACAAGAAAACATTACGGTGAAGAAAAGACGTTTATATTTTTTAAGTTTTGGATTCATAGTTTGATCCATCTTTTTCAGCCCCTCATTAATACAAGCATTATTGTATTAGTATTGAGGGTTTTGGTTTATTTTAAACAATGAAATTTTGAAAACAAAAAAGCCCCTTCAATTAAGAAAGGAGCTCAAAGGCACGTGCTGGCCAATCGGTAATAATGACATCTACGCCATAATCAATCATAGTTTGCAAATCTTTGTATTCGTTCATTGTATAAGGACGGAAAACATATCCTTGTTCTTGTGCTAACTGTACAAATTCTTTGGTTAATAGCTGGAAATTTGGATGTAATCCAGTTGCTTCTCTACGTTTTGCCTCGGCAATAGGATCAGCAAGTGGCGTATCATATAAAATTGCCCTTGGGATTTCAGGGGCTATCTCTGCTAATAATGAAACAGAGTCATGGTTAAATGATGAGAATACAATTTGATTAGATAGATGGTATTCTCGAACAAGAGCGACAACTTTCTCTTCAATATTAGGATAGTGAATCACATCTGTTTTTAACTCAATGTTAAGTTGTAAATTTGTTGTAGATAGCCAAATGAATACTTCGCGTAACGTTGGAATTTTTGCTTCATGGAAAGAAGGATCTTTATGGCTACCAGCATCTAGAGTTTGTAATTCCTCTACAGTTTTTTCAGAAACAAGTCCTATGCCATTTGTTGTACGATCGACGGTTTCGTCGTGAATTACAACAAGTTCACCATCTTTTGATAAATGGACATCAAGTTCAATTCCATGAGCACCAATGCGTTCGGCTTCTTGAAAGGCAATCATCGTATTCTCTGGATGTGTCCCTTTTACCCCGCGGTGAGCGAAAATAAGTGGTTTATTCATGTGAAAATCTCCTTATCATCTCTTTTTCTTCATTATGAAACTGCCTTGGGAAAAATACAATTGAATAGGACAAACATTTACAAAAGTCTAACAGTTGCATAAAAGTTAACGTTAACGTAAAATGTAATAATCAAGTGAAGGGAGGAATAAACATGTATAAAATCGATGAAGTAACAAAGCAAGTTGGTTTAACAAAGCGTACACTCCGTTATTATGAGGAAATTGGTTTAATTCATCCCCCAGAACGAAGTGAGGGGAACATTCGCCTGTATACAGATGAGGACATTGCAAGAATTAAAAAGATTGTGGAAGCGAAAGAAGTGCTAGGAATTACACTTCAAGAAATGCAACATTTCTTATCGTTAAAAGAACGAATGGAACAAAGAAGAAATAGCGAGAATCCTCGTGACCGTGAAGTTATTCAAGAAATTAAAGAGATGCTTGAAAAACAAGTGCAAACGTTAGACGAGAAAATGGAGCAAATGCAGCGCGTGAAGGCAGAGCTAGAGGATAGTTTAAGTCGAGCGGTTACATTTTTAGAGAATACAAAAGGAGAGTAATCAAAATGGAGAGCAAACAAAAATTAGGGAGATTGATTACAGTGGTGGCTACCTTCCTTGCCTTTTCAGGTATAGGAGTAGTTGACCCAATTTTACCAAGTATTGCTGAACAAATTGGTGCTTCGCATTGGCAAGTCGAGATGTTATTTACAGCTTATATTTTAACGATGGCAATTATGATGTTACCAGCTGGAATATTTGCATCAAGATTTGGTGATAAACGAATGATGACGATCGGTCTTGCGATTGTAACTGTGTTTGCATTTATATGTGGTATATCGCAAACGATTGCTCAATTATCTCTTTTCCGTGCAGGGTGGGGATTAGGAAATGCGATGTTTTTTGCTACAGCAATGACACTTTTAATAGCATTAAGTAAAGAAGTTCATGAAGCAGTAGGATTATATGAAGCAGCTATCGGTTTAGGGATGGCAGGTGGCCCATTGTTAGGTGGTATATTAGGTGGACATTCTTGGCGTTACCCATTTTTCGCAACGAGTATTTTAATTTTCTTAGCATTTATTTTAGTATTCTTTTTTGTAAAAGAACCGGAGCGAGAAGTGAAGCGTAAAGCAGCAGGCGTAGGTGAATTACTTAACCTGGTGAAATATAAACCGTTTATGCAAGGTGCCATTTCAGGAATGTTATACTACTACGGATTTTTCGTCGTGTTAGCATATTCACCACTGATTATGCATTTATCTGCTATTCAATTAGGATTTGTATTTTGCGGATGGGGATTAGCATTAGCTTACGGATCAGCAATTTTAGCGCATAAGCTAGAAGGTAAATATGAACCAAAAACATTGTTAAAAGGTAGTTTACTCGTATTTGCGATTTTCTTAATTGCACTATTCTTCGTTAAAATCATGTGGTTACAAATCGTGTTAATCGTTCTATCAGGATTAGCATCAGGATTAAATAACGCGTTATTTACAAGTTATGTAATGGATATTTCACCTTATGAAAGATCTGTTACATCAGGTGTTTATAACTTTGTTCGTTGGTTAGGAGGCGCGATTGCTCCAATTTTATCAGGAGTCATCGGTCATACAGTTTCACCACAAAGTCCGTTTTTAGTCGGTGGAATTGTTGTATTAGTTGGTTGCGTAATGATCTTAATTCCGATTCGTAAACCGGTAGAAATAGAGACAGAAACCCTTTCTTAAGAAAGGGTTTTCTTTCCTGTTGCAGAGCAAACCCTTTTTGCATATATGTTAGAACCCTCTGACTAAAATATATTTTCGGTATTTTTGTACTTTTAACTATACTTTTTGGATGTTTTGTTTTATTTTTGTTAGGGGACATTAATGATGTCCCTATTATAAATTTGCATTGAAAGGCGTGATTGTACGATGGAACTATGGTTCACTGAAAAACAAACAAAGCATTTTGGGATTACGGCGCGTATTAACCGCACATTACATACGGAGCAAACAGAATTCCAAAAACTTGATATGGTTGAAACGGAAGAGTTCGGAAACATGCTTATTTTAGATGGCATGGTTATGACAACTGAAAAGGACGAGTTCGTTTATCATGAAATGGTAGCGCACGTACCTTTATTTACACATCCAAACCCTGAAAACGTATTAGTTGTAGGCGGTGGCGATGGCGGTGTTATTCGTGAAGTGTTAAAACACCCAAGCGTAAAGAAAGCAACTCTTGTTGAAATCGATGGAAAAGTAATTGAGTACTCTAAACAATACTTACCATCAATTGCAGGCGCATTAGATAATGAGCGTGTAGAAGTAAAAGTAGGAGACGGTTTCCTACACATCGCAGAAAGCGAAAATGAATATGACGTAATTATGGTAGATTCTACTGAGCCAGTAGGCCCAGCGGTAAACCTATTTACAAAAGGCTTCTACGCTGGAATTTCTAAAGCGTTAAAAGAAGATGGTATTTTCGTTGCTCAAACGGACAACCCTTGGTTTACACCAGAACTAATTACAACTGTGTTTAAAGACGTAAAAGAGATTTTCCCAATTACTCGTTTATACACAGCGAACATTCCAACTTACCCAAGTGGACTTTGGACATTCACAATCGGATCTAAAAAACATGATCCACTAGAAGTAAGTGAAGAGCGTTTCCACGAAATCGAAACGAAATACTACACAAAAGAATTACACAATGCAGCATTCGCATTACCGAAATTTGTTGGCGATTTAATTAAGTAAGAAATCGAGTTTGAACAAATAAAGTGTAAGTAGCTCATTTAAGGTGTTTGTCCAGAAGACTTGAGCATGCTAGCTATTTACACTTCTGTAAATGAAATAATCTTCTTGTTATGAAACAGAAGACCCCGGTAAATCGAGAAAGAGGAGCAGTGCGCTCCAAATTTGAGAAATATGAAAGGTTGGGATACCTTAAGTTCCACATAAGGAGGAAAAGAATATGCGTTTTGATGAAGCTTATTCAGGTAAAGTATTTATTAAAAGTCATCCAAGTTTTGAAGAGTCAGAGGCAGTTATTTACGGGATGCCAATGGATTGGACAGTAAGTTACCGTCCAGGTTCTCGCTTCGGCCCTGCACGTATTCGTGAAGTATCGATTGGACTAGAGGAATACAGTCCGTATTTAGATCGTGAACTAGAAGAAGTAAAGTATTTTGATGCGGGTGATATCCCATTACCATTTGGGAACCCACAACGCAGCATAGACATGATTGAAGAATATGTATCAAAACTTTTAGATGCCGATAAGTTTCCACTAGGTCTCGGCGGTGAGCACTTAGTGTCTTGGCCAATTTTTAAGGCAATGGCAAAAAAATATCCGGATTTAGCAATCATCCACATGGATGCTCATACTGATTTACGTGAATCGTATGAAGGAGAGCCTTTATCTCACTCTACACCAATTCGTAAAGTGTGTGATTTAATTGGTCCGGAAAACGTATATTCTTTCGGAATTCGTTCTGGAATGAAGGAAGAATTTGAATGGGCAAAAGAAGTAGGTATGAACTTATACAAATTTGACGTATTAGAACCGTTAAAAGAAGTATTACCGAAACTTGCAGGACGCCCAGTCTATGTCACAATTGACATTGACGTATTAGACCCAGCTCACGCTCCTGGAACAGGAACGTTAGAGGCTGGAGGTATCACATCTAAAGAACTATTAGATTCCATCGTAGCAATTGCAAATTCAAATATAAATGTAGTTGGAGCAGATTTAGTAGAAGTAGCTCCTGTCTACGACCATAGTGATCAAACACCAGTTGCAGCAAGCAAATTCGTGCGGGAAATGCTGCTCGGCTGGGTAAAGTAAAAGTGAAGCCGACTTGTTCAGAGTCGCCGATATAATTTCACTTAATGTCATATGACATAAAAAAGAGCTATTCTCATCATTTGAGAATAGCTCTTTTTCTTATGCGACTTTCTCTTCCGAAGTAATGCCACGAATTTCATCAGCAGAACGGATTGGATATTTACGGAATACAATTGATCCAACGTATCCAACAATAGTGGTAACGATTCCGCATAATATAGCAGCGATTGTTACTTTTACAACGTCATTAAATCCGAATAAGACAAGAAGTCCTGGAATTGGTGATGCTGTTCCTGGCGCGTTATTAACGAGCTGGAATAGCGATGTAATAATACCAGCAAGTGCACCGCCAACGAAGTTAGTCGTATAAATTGGAATTGGATTTGCTGAGACAACATCGGCTTGTGTTAACGGTTCGATTGCTACAGCGATTGTATCTTTCTTTGAACAAATTTTTAGTCGTTTAAAGAAAATAAAGTTCAACGGGGCTGAGGCTGCTACGGCAAGACTACCAATTGCCATTGGTAAACCTGTTAATCCGAGCATTGCAGTTAGTGCCATAGAACTTAATGGAGAGGTAGAAATAACTGTTATTAATCCGCCAAGCATAATACCCATAATGATAGGACTTTCTGTAGTTGCAACTGAAATCATAGAACCGATTTTACCGAGTGTTGCGTTAACAAGCGGGTCCATAAGCATTGCCATTCCGCGTGAGATTGGTGCAGCAATAAATAAAATTGCTAAAAATTCTACACCAGCTGGTAATTTCTTTTCGAGAAATTTCACAACGAAAGCACAAACGTATCCGGCGAAAAAACCTGGTAAAATACCGAATCCACTAGTAGCGATACCGATTAAAACAGCATATACGGGTGAAACACCGATTGCTAATGCTACTAAAATCGCTGCTGCGACACCGCTCATACTACCAGAAGCTTCTCCTACTGATTGTAAAAAGTCATTATGAAACATTTCTCCACCGATATAACGGTGAAATGCTTCAATCAGAAAACTTGCGATTGCTGCATTAGCCAAAGCACCCATTGCTTTCATTCCGTAAGGAGCACGGTAACTAAAAAGTGTAAATAGACAAAGTACAACAAGTAATAGTGCTAAACCTTGCAAGATAGCCATTTGAAAACTGTCTCCTTTGATTTTTGTAATAAAAATTTGTATCATTCAATAATAATATAAAAGTTTGTTAAACGGGAAAACTTTTTGCCCGGAAATTGCTGTAAGGTGAAAAAGCCTTACAATAATGTAAGGGAAGTGTAAGACATTTCGATAGAGTATAGTAGGCTTTTTTTCGTATAATACAGGTATAGACATACGGTTAGTGAGAAAGAAGTGCAAACAGGAGGCGCATTTATGAAATTGGTAATTAAAGTTTTAGCTGTGTTCGCTATTATTTTGGGTGGAACAGCGTACTATTTAAACACAAAAACAGAAGGTGTGCATGCTTTTGTAGACAACTTCTTTTCAAATAAAGAAATACAAGATTATTATGCAGTTATAGATAAAGGTGAGAAAAAAGACGATGAATATTTGTATACATTTAAAGGGTATACAGAAGATGGAAAGTTACAAGTTATTAAAAGAATGGTGAACCGTGAATTGCACACGGGTGCTTTTATAAAAATTTATGCAAAAGGTATGCAAGGAAAAGGATGGGCTGAAATCCCGGAAGAGTCAATTCCACAAAAAGCATTGCAAAAGATAGAAAAATCATAAAAGGAGCGAATCGTTCGCTCCTTTTTTAGTGCGTTAAAATGGTGATAGCTGAACTTTCTTTATTAGAAATGATTTTTGCACGTCCGCCAATTGGGAAAGTGAAAATCGGAGTTGTATGCCCGAAACTAGCGTTTGCAATAATAGGTATATGTGTAAGTTCGGATTTTGAAGCAATCATTTCTTGAATGTCTTCTATCGTACATTCTGCTCCTTTTTGCATTCTTCCTATAACAATGCCTTTTACATGTTCAAAGCCAGGTTGCTGCATAAGAGAATGTAAATATCGATCAAAAGTTTTTAGGGTAGCTTTTCCGGTTAAACTATCCTCTTCAAGAAATAAAATTTTGCCCTGTAAGCTTGGCATATATGGTGTACCTTGCAGTAAATTAAATGTGCTCATATTACCACCAATAATATCTCCCGTCGCTTCCCCTTCTTGAATTGAAACATATCCTTCATTTTTAATAAATTCTCGATTTTCTTGATCCATATACCAAGAATCATCGCTCCATGTTTCAGCCGGTAATATTTCAATAGGCTCATTAGAAGCTAAACATTTTAAAAAGTAATCGGTCGTATAATCGAGCCCTTTTTCCATTCCGAATGAAGAGAAGTGAGGACCTGAATATGTAACTAAGCCTGTTTTTGTGTAAAGTGCGTTATTTAAAGCGGTAATATCAGAATAGCCACAGAAAAATTTCGGATTTTCTCGAATTAAATCGTAATCGAGATGTTTTAATAAACCGTTAGAGTTGTATCCTCCAAGTGTCGTCAAAATTGCTTTTACATTAGGGTCTTTAAATGCTTCATGAAAATCTTGAACGCGTGAAGAAATAGAAGAGGAAGCAAATTGATCTATCTCATCAGCATATTTTGAGAATGTAACTTGAAAGCCCATGTCGGTTAATCTTTTTATAGCAAGTTCTCGGTTCGTATTTGAGACAATACTTAAACTACAAGATGGTGAAATAATCCTTATTTCATCACCTTTTTTAAATTTTGTTGGTAGCATTAGATTCACCTCTTTAAATGAAAAAATATTCAGATTTTAAAAATATTTTAACATACGAAATAAAGAGAAGTTGAATTATTTTTTGAAAAGGAGTTTTCCTGATTTTTCAGCAGACAGACAGAGTCTTTTTTTGATATGATAGGAAAAGTGATTTATTATAAGTAGTATTTAATATCTATAACATTTGAAAGGTGTGCAAGACGTGAAGAAACAACTTGCAGGCTTGCCAGTACACGTTCATTTCGTAACAGAAATCCGTGAAGGGGCGAGGAAGGAAACCGTTGCTTTTGAAGCAAATGGTCAATACTATGTAAAAGGTCAAGGTACATATATAACATTCCAAGAGCCGAACGAACAAGGCGAAGTGAAAACAATTATTAAAATTCAAGATGAACAAGTTCTCATTATGCGTTCAGGTGCTATTTCTATGCGTCAGACGCATGTGAAAGGTGAATGGACAACTGGTACGTATACGAGTGAACTTGGTACGTTTGTATTGCAAACGAAAACTGATAATGTTCTTTTTAAATGGTCGGATGAAAAGAAAAAAGGACAACTCTTCTTAACGTACGCATTGCTTCTAAGTGAACAAGAAGCTGGCAGATATACAATTACAATTAATTTGAAGGAGGCAAAATAATGAATTCTTTAGAACAAGTAAAAGGATTGATTAAAGAAGAAATTCAAGCTGCTGTATTAAAGGCAGAATTAGCAACAGAAGAACAGATTCCAAACGTTATATTAGAATCTCCAAAAGATAAAACAAATGGTGATTTCTCTACAAATATGGCAATGCAACTTGCACGCGTTGCGAAAAAAGCACCTCGTATGATTGCAGAAGAATTAGTTGCAAACTTCGATAAAGCAAAAGCTTCTATTGAAAAAATTGAAATCGCTGGTCCTGGTTTCATTAACTTCTACATGGATAATAGCTACTTAACGGACTTAATCCCAACAATCGTAAACGCTGGTGAAGCATACGGTGAAACGAATACTGGTAAAGGTGAAAAAGTACAGATTGAGTTCGTATCTGCGAATCCAACAGGCGATCTTCACTTAGGACATGCACGTGGTGCGGCAGTAGGTGACACTTTATGTAACGTATTAGCGAAAGCAGGATACGATGTATCTCGTGAGTACTATATTAACGATGCGGGTAACCAAATTAATAACTTAGCTCTTTCTGTTGAAGCTCGTTACATGCAAGCGTTAGGTTTAGAGAAAGAAATGCCAGAAGACGGTTACCACGGTGCAGACATCATTGGAATCGGTAAACGTTTAGCTGAAGAGTTCGGCGATCGTTATGCGAAAGCTGATGCGGAAGAAAGCTATGAATTCTACCGTTCATACGGTTTGAAATATGAGTTAGCGAAACTTCAAAAAGACTTAGAAAGCTTCCGTGTTAAGTTTGATGTATGGTTCTCAGAAACATCATTATACAAAAACGGAAAAATTGATCAAGCTCTTGCTGTATTAAAAGAGCGTGAGGAAATCTTTGAAGAAGACGGCGCAACTTGGTTCCGTTCAATGACTTACGGCGATGATAAAAACCGTGTATTAATTAAAAACGACGGTTCTTACACATACTTAACGCCAGATATCGCTTACCACCGCGATAAATTAGAGCGTGGTTTCGATAAATTAATCAACATTTGGGGTGCTGACCACCACGGTTATATTCCTCGTATGAAAGCTGCTATTCAAGCGCTTGGTTACGATAAAGATACTCTTGAAGTAGAAATCATTCAAATGGTACAACTGTATCAAAATGGTGAAAAAATGAAGATGAGTAAGCGTACAGGTAAAGCAGTTACACTTCGTGAGCTTATGGAAGAAGTAGGCGTGGACGCAATGCGTTACTTCTTCGCAATGCGTAGCGGTGATTCTCATTTGGACTTCGATATGGACTTAGCTGTATCAACATCTAATGAAAACCCAGTATACTATGCACAATATGCTCATGCTCGCGTATGCAGTATCCTTCGTCAAGGTGAAGAGTTAGGATTAGCTACAGGCGGAGACGTGAATTATAAACTTGTTACCTCTGAGAAAGAAGTAGAGTTACTGAAAAAACTTGGTGAATTCCCAGCTGTAGTTGCAGATGCAGCGCAAAAACGTCTGCCACACCGCATTACAAGCTATGCATTTGAATTAGCAGCAGCATTACACAGCTTCTACAATGCAGAAAAAGTATTAAACCAAGATAACTTAGAATTAAGTAAAGCTCGTTACGAATTAATGAAAGCAGTACGCACTACACTTCAAAATGCATTAGCAATCGTAGGAGTATCTGCACCAGAAAAAATGTAATAAAGAAAAGCGGAAACGGCTTGCTTAGAATAGGAGGGGGATGGAGCTCCTGACAGAGAGGCGTACTTTGCCTCGGAGGAAGGCGCGAAGCCACCGATTATTCTAGCCGTTGGAGCTGGACATAAAGAAAAGCGGAGCCGACTGTTTAGTCCCGAAGGCTAAGGTTCTTTCCCACAGAAGATGCAGTTTATCTTCTCATGGGGAAGGTTCTTATACAGAAGGGGCTAGAAGGCAGAGCTCGACATACAGATCAAAAAAGGCAATCACAATAACATGTGGTTGCCTCTTTTGATCTGTATTAAGCAGCTTTTTGACCTGTTTGAGTAACAGGTTTTTGAAGGGTGTTATAAACACCAGTTCCGATAACTTCTAATGCCATTTTCATACGTTCTGGTGAAATGTTCTCAAATACATTATCTTGAGGCGTGTGATATACCTTTTCGATATGATAGATTAATGGATTCCAACTATCGACACCCATCCAAATAAATAGTGCAGAAGGAATACCCACTTCAGCAAATGGTACGTGATCACTAGAGCCGAATTTTCCTTGAAGAACGAGATCATTATTTAATTGTTTACCTGCTTGTAAGGCAGCATCTGTTACAAGGTTCGTTGATCCATCAGGAGTCATTGCATATAAATTCTTTGCTTTATCATAATTTGTTGCAACCATGTCTGCGTTAAAGACACCTAAAATTCGATCACGTTCTTTTTGGGACAGACTATTAACATAATAATCAGAGCCAAGTAAGCCAGTTTCTTCAGAGCCAAAAGCAATAAAACGAATTTCTTTATCAGTTTCTACATTTTGAAAAGCACGAGCTAATTCTAATACTAATCCTGTACCAGAAGCATTATCATTCGCCCCAGGTGCCCCAACGACACTATCATAGTGTGAACTTACAACAACAGCTTTTTCATTACCTGTACTATTTTTTGGTTTCTTTTTAGCGATGACATTTAGGGATGTTAAATTAGACTCATGTCTCGCTTTTAGGGAAAGCATCGATGTCTCTTTTTTAGCAATTTCTTCTTTAAACGCATTTCCTTGAGCATAAGCAAGACCAAAGACAGGGATAGACTGCTTTTTAGTTAAGCGAGGATTGAAGGTTTGTCCGTAGTTTCCACGACCTCCAATTAAGCTGTATAAAAGCACACCTTTTGCCCCTTTACTAACAGCATTTTCAACTTGTTTATTATAATCTGCTACAGTTGTACCTCTTTCGAATAAAACAATTTTCCCGTTTACCTCATTTGGAATATCGTCTAATTTTGTACCACCATGAACAAAGATAAGCGGAGCTGTAACAGCTTCTGTAGAAATTAGTGCATTTGGAGCAGCGCCAGCTTGCCAATTACGCTTTGTCCCTAATGGTGATTCGATAAATCCAACGTATTGATCCGGCACTTGAAAGGGCTGATATTCTACCTCATATCCCATTGATTTAAGCTTCATACCAACATAGCGAGAAGCCCATTCTTCTGATTTTGTACCACCTGGGCGGGGACCGATTGTTTCGGATAAGAAACGGATATGCTCGAGGGCACGGCTTGCATCAACTTGTTTTGTAATAGATGGAGTTTGTGTAATTTCTGACGTGGAATCAGCTTTTGCTTGTCCGATTGGAGCTAAGCTAACGGCGAGTGATACAGCAAGCAAGGAGCTTACTATTTTTTGTTTCAGTGATTTTCTCATTTTTTCCTCTCCCATTCTTCTATTCTCTCTGACTGACAAAAGAAGACGGATAACGACTTAATCTTACCTTTATTTTCCTTAATTTTCAATAATTGTAAGTTGAGAAATGAAAAACGCTATATGCACATTTGCATATTTTTAGCGGATATATGTATGCTATCATTTTAAATGAAGGATCGCTTTCAGTTCTGAAGCCTCCTACATTGCATGAATCTAGTGTACCCAAACTTTAGATTATGTAGGGAAAAGAGATCTGTTATAGGGTTTCTTTTCTTTTGTTTGAATCATGTGATGATAACTATGTTTCCGCATTTCATAATTATCATCAATGATATATGTAAGGCATCCATATGAAAATACGAGGCTGTTCAAGAGTTTTACGTACTTTTGGGCAGCCTCACCCCGTTAAAAAGGTGATACTTTGATGTATCACCTTTTTATTTTTATAAGCTTTCTGTTTATGGGGATGTTACATACTTAAAAATAATAAAAACAGCCGCTTTAGTAGAAGGAATCTACAAAACGGCTATTTTTTATTATAGTTGAGTTAAAATAATTGGCTCGCCACGAGTGACGACAACTGTATGTTCACATTGTGCAACAAGGCTTTTGTCTGGCGTAACGAATGTCCAACCATCATCACCGCGCTCAATAATATGATCTGCTTTCATTGAGATGAATGGTTCTACAGCGATAACAAGACCGTCTTTTAGAAGTGCATTATCCATTGGATCATAGTAGCTTAAAATGTGGTTTGGAGCTTCGTGTAAACTAAGACCAATGCCGTGACCAGTTAAGTTTTGGATTACGTTATATCCACTTTTATGTGCAAAGTTAGAAACAGCACGACCAATTTGATTTTGTTTTGATCCAGCTTTTACTTTTTTCATTGCTTCCCAAAATGCATCTACTGCAGCTTGGCATAGCTTTTCTTTTTCTTCATCTTCTCCAAGAACAAATGAGATACCTGTATCTGCATAATAGCCGTCAAGTGCTGCCGATACGTCTACGTTTACTAAATCGCCTTCTTTTAATACACGATCGCCTGGAATACCGTGAGCAACTTCTTCGTTTACACTAATGCAAGTTACACCTGGGAATTTATATTCTTTTTCAGGCGCTGAAATAGCACCGTTCTCGTCTAATACTTTTTTACCAATTAAATCAAGCTCTTTCGTTGTCATACCTGGCTTCGCTTGTTTCTTCATTTCTTCGCGTGCAAGTGCAACGATGCGGCCGATTTTTCGTAAACCTTCTAAATCTTGCTCATTACGAATAATCATGAAAACCACTGTCCTTCCTCGAATATATGTCTTATCCGATTGTATCATGTTTGTTTTTGTACTGCTACTCGCGTGCGGTATGCGGGTTGATTCCTCTCATAGAGAATACATGACAATTGTCATATGGATGTCATGACGCATCATACTGTTTCCTAACTTTTCCAGAGCATACAATGTAAATATAAGAAACGGCGGGGGTGGAGAGATGGAAAAGATTATTGAAGTAAATGGTGTTTCTAAAACATTTAAACATAAAAAAGCAGTAAATAACGTTTCATTTCATGTGAATAAAGGGCAAATAGTAGCATTACTCGGCCCGAATGGTGCGGGGAAAACAACGACAATTTCAATGATGCTCGGGTTAAAAGATCCAACAGAAGGGAATATCTCTATATTTGGAAAGAGTCCGAAGCATAGAGAGGTTCGCAATAGCCTCGGTGCGATGCTGCAAGAAGTAAGTGTGATTGATAGCATCACGGTAGAAGAGGCAATCGAGTTATTCCGTAGTTATTATACGAATCCTGTAGAGAAAGAAACATTACTGCAGTTGTCAAACTTGGAATCAGAACGAAAGCAAAGATGTGAGAAATTGTCGGGCGGTCAAAAAAGAAGGTTAAATTTTGTGCTGGCACTTGCAGGGAATCCAGATTTGTTATTTTTAGATGAGCCAACTGTAGGAATGGACATTACATCTCGAAAAACGTTTTGGGAAACGATTAGAAAATTAGCAAGTGAAGGGAAAACGATTATTTTAACAACACATTATTTAGAAGAAGCGGATGCGTTAGCAGATCGAATTTTATTATTTGCGAACGGAAAGATTATCGCAGATGGCACACCGGATGAGATGAAAGCGACGATTTCTCGAAAAACAATCTCGTTTTATTCGAAAGAAAAAATTCCTAAGAGTTTACTAAAGGAATTACCGCATGTAACGGAAGTACAGTCAAATGAAGAGCGCTTCACTTTAACGACGGAAGATACAGATGCCACTTTACAAGCAATTTATCAGAGGAATCTACCTGTAACAGACGTTTCAGTTGAACGTGGAAGCCTCGATGAAGCATTTGAACAGTTTGTTGCAAATCAGAAGGAGGGAATCGCATGAGAGCATTATGGATGCAATGTAAAATAGAGGTTTTACGTACGTTCCGCAATAAATTATTCATCTTTTTCTCATTATTAATGCCAGTTATGTTTTATTACATCTTTACAAATGTTGTTCAAGTCCCGCAAAACGGAGATGTATGGAAAGCGCATTATTTAATTTCAATGGCGACTTTCAGTATTGTAGGGACTGCCCTTTTTAGTTTCGGTGTGAGACTTTCTCAGGAAAAAGGGCAAGGATGGACACATTTGTTAAAAATTACCCCGCTTCCAGAGGGGGCATATTTAGCAGCCAAAATTATTGCTCAAACAGTAGTGAATGCTTTTTCAATCTTAGTTATTTTTATGGCAGGAATATTAATTAATAATGTTGAGTTAACGATAGGCCAATGGATTGGTGCAGGATTATGGCTATTACTAGGCGTGACACCATTTTTAGCCCTTGGAACAGTAATAGGTTCAATTAAGAAGGCGGATGCAGCTGCTGGCTTAGCGAATATTTTAAATATGAGTCTAGCTGTAATCGGTGGATTATGGATGCCAATTGAAGTATTCCCGAAAATTTTAAGATCTATCGGCGAATGGACACCAACATATCATTTCGGAAGTGGTGCATGGGATATTGTAGCTGGAAAGTCGATTGGTTGGGAAAATATCGCGGTACTAGGAGGTTATTTCCTTATATTTGTTGTAGTATCAATATATATAAGAAAAAGACAGGAAGCGGTATAAATGATAGAGAAGAAAAGGTTTGAAGTTTTTCCGAAACAGATGGGTTTCTTCCCGTATATGTGGCTCGTGTATTTATTATTTCCAATCTATAATTTAACACAAGTATCAGGATGGAAGCTTGTAATAGGGATCGGTATGTTGATAGTCTTCACCGTCACATACCGGCAGCTTTATTTTGTTAAGAAAACGTTCATTTTGTGGGCGTGTATTCAAATGATGCTCACATTCTCATTTGCTTTATTTTATAATCCCTTCATGATATTGTTTGGATATTTCACGGCGAGTGCGATGGGATTTGCGCCAAGTAAGAAAGCGTTTCGTGTGCTATTAGGTTTATTAGTTGTAATGCTTGGAGCTTTTATATTTGTAAATGTTAATCAACTAACAATCCCGAGTTTAGTGAATATCGTTCCGATGTTTATTTTAATGCTTCTTACGCCATTTGGAATGCGTAATTTTAATCAGAAAAAGATGTTAAGAAATCAATTAAACGAAGCGAATGAGCAAATTAAAGACTTAGTAAAACGTGAAGAACGTCAGCGGATTGCAAGGGATCTTCATGATACGTTAGGGCACACGTTATCACTCATTACTTTAAAAAGTCAGCTTGTGGAGAAGTTAATTGTAAAAAATCCGGAGCGTGCAAGTGTGGAAGCGAAGGAAATTACACAAACATCTCGTACCGCTTTAAAGCAGTTAAGGGAATTAATTTCGGATATGCGTATGATTACAGTGGAAGAAGAGCTTGAGCAAATAAAAGCAATCTTACAAGCTGCTACTATTGAATTAGAAATAAAACAAGAAACAAGTGCAAGTTCGTTATCACCGATTGAACAAAATATTTTAGGAATGTGTTTACGTGAGGCTGTGACGAATGTTGTAAAGCATAGTAAGGCGACGCGTTGTACAGTTTCTGTACTAGAATCACAAGGTGAATTAATTTTGACAGTAGAAGATAATGGAGTTGGCTTAACGGATCAAAACCACGATGGAAATGGCATTCGTGGTATGAAAGAGCGCATCGCTCTTATTGATGGGTTTGTTGAACTGGGTACAATCAATCCAGGGACACTATTAATAGTGAAAGTACCAGTTGTTATTCGAACAGGAAAAGATGAGGTGAGGGCATGATTCGAATTATTATTGCGGAAGATCAGCGAATGCTTCGTGGTGCGTTAGGAGCCCTGCTTGATCTAGAGGATGATATTGAAGTAGTTGGTCAGGCTGCGAATGGGGAAGAGGCGTTAAAATTAATCGAATCGCTAAGGCCTGATATAAGTATTATGGATATTGAAATGCCGATTCAAAGTGGTTTAGATGTTGCTGAAGCGCTGAAGAAGGAAAAGTCACCTTGTAAAGTAATGATTTTAACAACATTTGCACGACCAGGTTATTTTGAACGGGCAATGAAAACTGGTGTTCACGGGTATTTATTAAAAGATAGCCCAAGTGAAGATCTAGCTGCAGCAATTCGTAATGTAATGAAAGGTAAGCGAGAGATCTCTCAAGATTTAATGTTCGGCTTATGGCAGGAGCAAAATCCATTATCGGATCGCGAAAAAGAAGTATTGTTACTTGCGAAAGAAGGAAAGACGGCAAATGAAATTGCGAAGGCACTTTATCTTTCACCTGGTACAGTACGTAATTATATTTCTGAAGTATTAACGAAGCTTGATGCGAAAAATAGAATTGAGGCAATTACAATTGCGGAAGAAAAGGGATGGATATGAAAAGAAGTTTACCTATGAGTGGTAAGCTTCTTTTTTCTTATAAACAAGTATTTCAATAGAGAGTTTCGTCGCAGTCGCATAGCTCAGAATTTGAAGTATATCGCGTAATTTAGATTTTACTTCATTTTTCGACAAAAAATTTGTTATAGTAAGATTAGGTTGTTGGTCTAAATTTTGGACAACTTTACCACTAACAGTTGTAATTACTCCATTTTTATCTACTTTTACAATAAGATCTTGGCCATATACTTTATAATTTTTGTAAGTTTGTGCAAGGCGAACTTCGGTTTTATTTTCTTTTGTATCTTTATTTGTAGGTTGGGAATCTACATTCATTTCAGTTGTCACTCACTTTTGTTGAGCTTTAGCCTCATTTATCTCACCCTTTAAATACTTTTTCGCCATATATTTTTGTATCATTTTGAGGTTGTGTTAATTGTTAAATCGTTAAACTAGGCTGAGCAATTTCAACGTTTACTTCATTTCTATCTAGTTCTTGGGTGTGAATAGCTTCTGCTGATAAAGGATAAAGAAGACCGAATGTAACGAAAGCACGGGCAAATTTTCTATAATTGATCTATAAAATTACTAGTCTATTATATTATGTGAGATGGATTGTATGAAAAATTTGCCGAATCTTATATATATTATGCATTATTTCATATCAAAAATTGTCGAATTCACATTATTGTAGTGGTATGACAACTCAAAAAATTAGATTGTTATAATGGGATGGTGAGTAAGTATGCACGCAGAAAAACTAGGAAGTGAAATTAAGAAAATTAGGGTGATGAGAGGATTAACACAAAAGCAGTTATCCGAGAACATATGTCATCAATCGGAAGTGAGTCGAATTGAATCGGGCGCGGTATACCCAAGTATGGATATATTGCAAGGTATTGCAGCGAAGTTACAAGTTCCCATTATTCATTTTTATGAGGTACTCATTTATTCTGATATTGAGAGGAATAAGCAATTAAAAGATCGAATTATTATGCTTTGTAAGCAAAAGAAATATAAAGAAATTTATAATAAGGTATGGAATGAGTTGAAAAAGGAAGAATATCATCCCGAGCTTCAGCAATTTCTTCAATGGCAATATTATGTAGCTGCTTACATATTGAAAAAAATCGATTACGAATATTGTATTTTAGAATTAAAGAAATTGCTCAATCAACAATTGGCAGGAATAGATGTATATCAGAACCTTTATATTGAAAACGCAATTGCAAACATTTACGCTGAAAATGGCTATTTTAAGAAGAGTATTGAGTTATTTGAAAATATATTAAAACAATTAGAGGCATTACATGATAATAAAGAGTTTGATGTGAAGGTGAGACATAATCATGCAAAAGCATTATACTTAGACAATCAATACGAAGAAGCGCTTTGTCACGCAAATAAAGCCATTGAACTATCGTGTCGAATTAATAGTATGACATTGATTGGACAGTTATACTATCGAAAAGGTGAATGCCTAGAAAAGCTCGAGTGTGATAGAGCAGAAATTGAAGATGCTTACGAAAAAGCGTGCTTCTTTTTCGATATATTAGGAAATCACACGTTAAAAGAGTCAATTATAAAAAAAATGAAGAAATAAAAAAAACAAAAAACAAATATGCATAATTGCATAAGATGTGGATAAATTTTCATGATATATTTAAAGAAAAAATGCGGGTGATGGAATATGAAAAAACTACTTATTGGTAGTCTATTAACGTTAGCGATGGCATGGGGTATTTCATTAGGAGATACAGTTTTAGAGAAAAATCAAGTAATTTCTTATAATGATCAAGAGATACAAGTAGCTTCAGATGTACCTTTTGAGTACTAAAAAACAACCGTCTTACTTAGACGGTTGTTTTTTAGTGGAGTAACATCCAAACATCTTTACTAGAAACAGGCTTGCTAAATAGGAATCCTTGAATGTGGTCACAGTTTTGTTCGTGTAAAAACTTCCATTGTTCTTCTGTTTCTACACCTTCCGCAATAACCTTTAAATTTAATTCTTTCGATAGCTTAATAATGGAAGCGATAATCGCTTCTTCTAAAGGGCTATTTGTAATTCCACAAATAAACTCTCGAGCAATTTTTAATGTATTGATTGGATATTTCGTTAAATAAGCTAAAGAACTATAACCTGTTCCAAAGTCATCAATTGAAATTTGGATACCGAGATTTTGAAGTTCTTCTAGTTTAGCAATTACAGAATGATTTTGATTAATCGCGATACTTTCTGTAATCTCAATATCTAGCGCTTCTGGTTTTAGTTCTGTTTCTTCCAAGACTTTTGAAATAGTTGATATTAAATCTGCGTGATTAAATTGAACAACAGATAAATTCACACCAACCTTTAGGTGAGAAAATCCTTGGTTATGCCACTTTTTTGCTTCTAAGCAGGCGGTACGTAAAATCCAATTACCAAGTTCAATAATAAATCCTGTTTCCTCTGCTAGAGGAATAAATTGGGCAGGTGATACAATTCCGAGTTTTGGATGTTTCCAGCGAATTAATGCCTCAAAACCGATAATTTGTTTTGTTTTTGTATTTACTTGCGGTTGATACTCAAGGAAAAATTCATTTTGTTGTAGAGCCTTTGAAAGTTCACCTTCTAGGAAGTGTAGTTCATTTTGCGCAACACTCATTTCTTTTGAGAAGAAAATAAATCTATTTTTCCCATTAGCTTTTGCCCGGTACATAGCCATATCTGCATTTTTCATTAATTTGGTTACATCGGTTCCGTATTCCGGAAACATTGCAATTCCGATACTCGGTGTAACAGAAAGTTCTTCATCTTTAATGAAGTAAGGCTTATTTAAGATGGTTAAAATTTGTTCGGCTATAAAAGCAGCACTTTTTTCAGAGTACATATCTGGTAATAGGATCGTAAATTCATCTCCGCCTTGGCGGGCGACGATATCTTTTGAACGCAAACATCCACGTAATCTTTTTGCCACTTCAATTAATAATAAATCTCCGACATCATGACCGAGTCGATCGTTAATTTTTTTAAATCGGTCTAAGTCGAGGAACATGACGGCAACGTCATTAGTTTTGTTTTTCGCTGTATTTAAAATCGTTTTTAAATCTTTTTCGAATTTTCGTCGATTCGGCAGTCCTGTAAGTGCATCATGGAAAGCCAAATGCTCTACTTGTTTTTGTTTTTCATATAAAGTTGTAATATCACGTGCTATACCAAACATCCCAACAACTTCTTTATTTATAAAAATAGGGATGAATGTAATGTGAAGATAATAATAATAGCCTTCTTTTTCTTTTGTACGAATTTCTAGAGTTTGTGGTCTACCTTCTCTTGTACTTTGTAAAGATTTCTTCAATAATTCATGATCTTGGGGATCAATGAAGTGTAGAAGAGAATAGCTTGTTACTTCACAATAATAGGGTGTAAATAAACTTTCACAAGCCTTATTAGATTGTTGAAAAATCCCGTTCATATTTAAAGAAAAAACAGCATCAGGATGATCTTCGAATAAAGACTTATAACGCTGTTCACTTTTTGATAGGGCAGATGCACCTTCTTCGACTTCACCTTCTAGTTGTGTAGTCAACTGTTCGTACGTATCGATTAATACTTGATTATCTTTCCACATGTAAAGTTGTCGTAGGAATAATAAGATTAGTGATAATACTAGACCGATTAGCATGAACTTATCGTCCCAAGGCTGAATGACAATAAAGGAAAAAGTAATGATTATACTAAAATAAGGTAATATAAAGCGTACATAATCGAATCGATAATACTTCATTTTCGTTTCATGTTGCATTGGTTTATCCAAAATGTACAGTATGGACGATAAACCGATTAGTAAAATCGAAGCAGTATGTATTAAATAAGAGACTTCAGAAGAAGTTTCCATTCCTTTGTTTAATTGGAACAGATGTATATATCCGTACATAAGTATGATAGTAAAGCCGATAATTAATGAGATTCTACTAGAAGAATATTGTTCTCTTCTATATAGGCTAATAACGGCGTAAATTACTAATGATTGTGCGATAAAATACCCAATCAAAAGCCACGTGTCCGTCTTCAACATACGAAAGCTAGAAATATCTAAAATAAAGGTTAGGGCAAAATAAATATTCATAATAACAATGAAGATGCTATCGAATGAAAATTGAGCAAGACCTCTAATGGAGTAATGTTTTATAAACTTTATAGCAAAGCCAGAAAAAAGCAAAATATATTGTATGATGAAAAAAGGTAGTGCTTTATATGAGAATATGACTTGATCATAAATAGAAGGTGACTGAAGAAATAAAGTTATTTCCATAATTAGTCCACATATGCAAGTACATAGTAGTAAAACCCAAAATAGTTTGTCACTGCTTTTCATCTTCTTAATTGCTTTATATAAGCAATAGCAAGAAAAGAGTGCCGCAAAACAAAATAAGAAGAGAATTCCAATTTCTTTTATATTTAAATTCCTAGGGATAAGGAATATCCAAAGAGAAAATATAATTATATACATCATGACAAATTGTACATATTTCTTTTGATTAATCATATTATGACTCCATTTCAATAAAGTTGAATCTCAGGGGGAAAATGCTAATTTAAATAATAGCATATAAATTGGGATATTTTTTACTGTGAAAATTACTTTTTTTTGAAAAAATAGCGCAATGTTACAAATCACCATTGTAACGTTGCGCCATTTTTTCTTTTTATTCCTCTTATTGAAGAGATTTCACTTATTAATTGGAGAAGTGCTAAATCCTTTTGTTTGCTTTCAATCATAATATCGAAATTACGGCCAACTTTTTTTGCAATGTGCAAAAAGGGTTTAATAAATTCTAAATCAATATAATCTGAGTGGGCCCTAAATTCTTTTTCTGATTTAGGAGAAGAAATATGAACTTTAGGTGGGATATTTGTATGTGACCAAGTTTCAAATATCATAGGAAGTAACTCTTCTAGCGGTTCACCACAAAGGTTCGCTATGTGATGATGATAATCGAACACGAAAGGGATTTTTTCTTTTTGGCAAATAGCCAAAGTTTCAGAAGTTGTATATGTTTTATCGTCATTTTCAAGAGTCATTTGTCTTTTTATATGATAAGGAAGTTTTTGTATGTTTTCATGAAACCGTTCGATTGCCTTCTCCTTATTTCCATACGCGCCACCTACATGAATATTAATGTAGGAAGAATCTGCAATTCCCATAGCATTTAACACGTTATAATGATAGGTCATATCTGTAATTGCATTAGTTGTAATATGTGGTTTGTCGCTTGTAAATAGTGTGAATTGGTTTGGGTGAAAACTTACGCGTAAATTGTGTTCTTGAATTAATGCTCCTATTTTACGCCATAGTGGAGCAAATAGTTGAATGTAATCAAATTCAACTTCAGGATGTGTTGCAAGCGGAACGATAGAAGATGATAAACGATATAATGGAATTTCGTGTGCAATATTGTAATGAAGGATGCGTATTGTATGCTCTAGATTCTGCCTTGTAACATGGTACAATTTATCTTCTCGCTCTTGTTTATTGAGTTTTTTAAAGCTTGTAAATGTCATCGTTTTAGCAGGAGAACAGTCCCAGAGTGCCATTGCATGTGAGACATATCCAAACCGCATAATCATAAAGGATACACCTCTTTTATTCATCGCCTTTCCTATAAAAAGAACGCAAATATCGTTCCTATCCATTCTTTGCCCCTATCAATAAGGGAAAGTGGGCTGACATCATCAAAGGAAAGTAATGACGCATTTTTTAGATCTTCATGGAATTTATTTTTTACTTCTTGTATGAAGTGTTTATCGTACAAAAGGCAGTTGATTTCATGATTAATATATAAACTTCTCATATCAAAATTAGCAGTTCCAATATCACAAATATGATCGTCTACTATAATGATTTTTGCGTGAAAAAATCCTTGTTGAAAAGCGTAAATATTACAACCAGCTTGTATTGACTTTCGGCAATATGGGAATTTTGCTTCTCTAACGAGGGCGTGATCGGCCTTTTGTGGAACGAGAATAGTTATTTGAACCCCACGTTTTCGTGCGTTTAATAATGCGTTCATAATTTTTTTTCCAGGAATGAAATAGGGTGTACCGATAAAGATTTCTTTTTTCGCGCTTTCGATTAATTGTAAAAATGTATTTTGTAAATAGGCACCATCAGTAGGGATAAAACGATGTAGAACGGTCCCTGGTTGTTGCTTAGGAAAATAAAGAGATGAATCTAATAAATTTTGGCCTGTATCGTCGAGCCAATCATGTAAAAATTGTTTTTGTAAATCTTGTATCCCTTCTCCTGTAAGACGTAAATGATAATCTCGCCATAATCCTAACTTTTGATTATGCCCTAAATATTCCTCGCCAATATTAAATCCACCAATATAGCCAATTTCCCCGTCAATAACTATAATTTTTCTATGATTTCTTTGATTTGCAGAAAAGAAAGGAAAAGGAAATTTTACTTTGTGACAAAATGAAAAAGAGACACCATGCTTTTGTAGCGAGTAAATCGCTTCTTTTGATAAATAATGACTGCCAAACCGGTCGAGTAAAAGTCTTACTTCAATTCCTTCTTGTGCTTTATCGATAAGTAACTTTAAAAACTTACGACTTATCTCATCATTTTTTACAATAAAAAATAAAACGTGCACATGGTGTTTAGCTTGTTTTATATCAGTAAATAGGGTGTCATACAAATCTTTTCCGTATGTATAAAGGTGAAAATCACTTTGACGTAAAGGGAAAGAACGAGAACGTACACGCTTTAAATGAACAACTCTCCCATATGAAAGGTCGATTGTAATCCAGAGAGCGCTACCTATTAACAAGAGAGATAAGAAGAACATAAGTAAATTCCCTCCTTCACGGTCTTTTCACCATCAGTTTTTTACAAATCAAAATTTCACTTTACCCCGCTATTTGCGGGTAGTAAGCCTCCTACCTCAAAATTAGGCTTACTCAAAGGAGTCAGGCGGGAGGCAACAGCCCGTAAAAGCCCGATTGGTGTGGGCTAATAATCAGGAGGGCATAAACAGCTCCCTACTGATTAAAGTTTCACTTTATAGTTTCACCCAAATAAACAGCTTTATTAAAAAATATGTTGTTGTATAACAAAAAACTGTTGACTGAATGCTCACTCATTATATAATGAAGGTAGGGGATAAAATTCAGAAAATTATATGTTTTTGAAGATTCTAAAAAGAAAGAGAGCTTACAAAGAGAGGGGTAGCATAAAAATGAATAGCTTACTGATCATTAATTGGCTGGCTGCCATTGCTGTTATTGCTTATGCGGGATATTTGTTTGTATATCTTATACGAACGAGGATGGCCTACATACAATTAGGAAAAAAGATTGAATTTGACCGTCGTTTTAAAGAGCGTTGGGATCTTCTTAAGGTCAATGTTTTCGGTCAGAAAAAGCTGCTGAAAGATAAAAAGAGCGGCATCATTCACGTTATGTTCTTTTACGGATTTATTCTTGTCCAATTTGGAGCAATTGACTTCGTTTGGAAAGGGCTCGCACCAGGATCACATCTTCCACTTGGACCACTATACCCTGCATTTACATTCTTCCAGGAAATTGTCACACTTGTTATTTTAATTGCAGTCTTTTGGGCTTTCCATAGACGCTATGTTGAAAAGCTTGTTCGTTTAAAACGTAATTTCAAATCAGGTCTTGTTCTTATCTTTATTGGTGGCTTAATGATTTCTGTGCTACTTGGTAATGGGATGGGAATTATATGGCACGGTGAGGAGCTTTCATGGAGTGAACCAATCGCTTCTGCAATCGCTTACGTTTTCTCAGGGATAAATGAAACCGTAGCCATTTCTGTGTTCTATTTCTCTTGGTGGGTGCATTTACTAATCTTGTTAACATTTTTAGTGTATGTTCCACAATCAAAACATGCGCATTTAATTGCTGGACCAGTTAACGTGTTTTTTGGTCGTCTTTCAAATCCGGGAAAACTTGAAAAAATCGATTTTGAAGATGAAACACAAGAAACATTCGGTGTTGGTAAAATTGAAGACTTTAGACAAAATCAGCTCGTTGATTTATATGCTTGCGTAGAATGTGGCCGTTGTACAAATATGTGTCCGGCAACAGGAACAGGCAAAATGTTATCACCGATGGATTTAATTTTAAAACTTCGTGATCATTTAACTGATAAAGGAGCAGCGGTAACATCAAAAGCACCGTGGGTTCCAGTTGTTGCTTTTAATAATACACAAGGAAATCAGTTAGCGATGATGGCAGCTGGAAAAGGACAACAAGAATCAGCAGCTACAGCACTCGCTTACGATCCGAGCTTAATCGGAGATGTTATTACAGAAGAAGAGATTTGGGCATGTACAACGTGCCGTAACTGTGAAGATCAGTGTCCAGTTATGAATGAACATGTTGATAAAATTATTGATTTACGCCGCTATCTCGTTTTAACAGAAGGGAAAATGGATGCAGAGGCGCAGCGTGCAATGACTAATATCGAGCGTCAAGGTAATCCGTGGGGACTGAATCGTAAAGAGCGTGAAACATGGCGTCAAGGTGATGATGAAGTAACAGTTCCAACTGTAAAAGAGAAATCAAAAGCAGGCGAAGAGTTTGAATACTTATTCTGGGTTGGATCAATGGGTTCGTATGACAACCGCAGTCAGAAGATTGCGATATCATTTGCGAAGCTAATGAACGAAGCAGACATTTCATTCGCAATTCTTGGTAATAAGGAAAAGAACTCTGGTGATACACCGCGCCGCCTCGGAAACGAATTTGTATTCCAAGAGATGGCAACGAAAAACATTGAAGAATTTGAAAAAGCAGGAGTGAAGAAAATCGTTACGATTGACCCTCATGCTTATAACATTTTTAAAAATGAGTACCCGGACTTTGGCTTACAAGCAGAAGTCTATCATCATACAGAATTACTAGCCCAGTGGGTGAAGGAAGGACGTTTAAAACCTGTCCATTCTATTGAAGAAACAGTTACGTACCATGATTCCTGTTACTTAGGAAGATACAACGAAGTATATGAGGCACCGCGCGATATTCTAAAAGCAATTCCAGGTGTAAACCTTGTAGAAATGGCGCGTAACCGTGAAACGGGAATGTGCTGTGGTGCAGGTGGCGGCTTAATGTGGATGGAAGAAACGGCTGGTTCTCGTATTAACGTTGCTCGTACAGAACAAGCGCTGGCTGTACAACCGTCAATTATCGGTACAGGATGCCCATATTGCTTAACGATGATTAGTGACGGTACGAAAGCGAAAGAAGTTGAAGAAACGGTTCAAACTCTGGACGTAACAGAGATTTTAGAACGCTCAGTTATCGGACAGAAGAAAGAAGCAATCTAGTTTGTGGGAATGCATACAACTTTAGAAAGAGGTGCAATTATTGCACCTCTTCTCAACGTAGGAATACCGAGCGAGCGCTCGGCGTTAAAAAAAGAAATGGGGGAAAGAAACATGAGTAAAACAGTTATTTTAAGTGCTGCAAGAACACCGGTTGGGAAATTTGGAGGGACTTTAAAAGACGTGAAAGCAACGGAACTTGGAGGAATCGCAATTAAGGCAGCGCTTGAAAGGGCGAATATTTCCGCGAGTGATGTTGAAGAAGTTATATTTGGAACGGTTATCCAAGGAGGACAAGGACAAATTCCATCACGCCAAGCAGCAAGAGCGGCTGGAATTCCTTGGGAAGTGCAGACAGAAACAGTAAATAAAGTTTGTGCATCAGGGCTTCGCGCAGTTACTTTAGCGGATCAAATTATTCGTACTGGTGACCAATCACTGATTGTAGCTGGTGGAATGGAATCGATGAGTAACAGTCCTTACATTTTACGAGGAGCAAGATGGGGATACAGAATGGGTAATAACGAAGTTATCGATTTAAACGTTGCAGACGGTTTAACATGCGCATTTTCAGGTATACACATGGGTGTTTATGGAGGGGAAGTTGCAAAAGAAGACGGGATCTCTCGCGAAGCACAAGATGAATGGGCATATCGTAGCCATCAACGTGCGGTTTCAGCACATAAGGAAGGTCGTTTTGAAGAGGAGATTGTACCAGTAACAATTCAGCAAAGAAAAGGCGATCCTATCGTCGTGGCTAAGGATGAGGCGCCACGCGAGGATACAACGATTGAAAAATTAGCAAAATTAAAGCCTGTATTTGATAAGACGTCAGCGGTGACAGCTGGTAATGCTCCTGGACTAAATGATGGCGGTGCGGCGCTTGTATTAATGAGCGAGGACAGAGCGAAGCAAGAGGGAAGAAAGCCATTAGCGACAATTTTGGCGCATACAGCAATTGCGGTAGAATCGAAGGATTTCCCAAGAACGCCAGGTTATGCAATTAATGAATTGCTGAAAAAGACAGGTAAGACAATTGAAGAAATTGATCTATTTGAAATCAATGAGGCATTTGCGGCGGTAGCAATTGCAAGTACTGAAATTGCAGGGATTGATCCGGAAAAATTGAATGTAAATGGCGGTGCTGTAGCAATGGGGCATCCAATTGGAGCGAGCGGAGCACGTATTATCGTTACACTTATCCATGCACTGAAGCAGCGCGGCGGCGGAATTGGAATTGCTTCTATTTGTAGCGGTGGCGGTCAAGGTGATGCAGTGATGATTGAGGTTCATTAATTTACGTTCAGGAAATTTTGGGTTTATTAACAACTTATATTAAGGGGGAAGAAAGAATGGGTGTACAAAAAATAGTTGTAATTGGTGCAGGACAAATGGGTTCAGGTATCGCACAAGTGTGTGCAATGGCAGGCTATGATGTGAAAGTGCAAGATTTAAAGCAAGAGCAGTTAGACCGAGGGCTAGCTGTTATTTCGAAAAATTTAGCCCGTCAAGTAGAAAAAGGCCGTATGAAGGAAGAAGAGAAAGAAGCGACTTTAAATCGTCTTACATGGACGCTCGATCTAAATAGTGTCAAAGAAGCGGATCTTGTTATTGAAGCAGCTGTTGAGAAAATGGATATTAAAAAGAAAATTTTTGCGAATCTAGATGAAATCGCTCCAGAACACGCAATTTTAGCGACGAATACGTCATCGTTACCAATTACGGAAATTGCAGCGGTAACGAAACGTCCTGAGAAAGTAATCGGCATGCACTTTATGAATCCAGTTCCAGTTATGAAACTCGTTGAAATTATTCGTGGTTTAGCTACAGATGATGCAGTGTACGAAACGATTGAGGATATTACGAAAAAAATCGGGAAAGTGCCAGTGGAAGTAAATGATTTCCCAGGGTTTGTATCGAACCGTATTTTATTACCAATGATTAACGAAGCGATCTATACGTTATATGAAGGTGTAGCAACGAAAGAAGCGATTGATGAAGTAATGAAGCTCGGTATGAATCATCCGATGGGACCTTTGACACTCGCTGATTTTATCGGTTTAGATACGTGTTTATACATTATGGAAGTGTTGCATGAAGGATTAGGAGATAGTAAATATCGCCCATGTCCATTATTACGCAAGTATGTGAATGCAGGATGGTTAGGACGTAAAACGGGTCGTGGTTTCTACGTTTACGAATAAAGTCCTCCCTTTATTAAAATAGTGGTCTTACCAGATTGTTAAAAAGATATATAGCAAACGGAGGCGAAGTACATGAATTTTCACTTTACTGAAGAGCAACAAATGATGAGGAAAATGGTTCGAGATTTTGCGCAGAAGGAAATAGCTCCCTCTGTTCCTAGTATGGAACAAGGGGTGTTCCCGAAAGAGATTTTGCAAAAGATGGGTGAGCTTGGACTAATGGGTATTCCAGCGCCTGCAAAATATGGCGGGGCAGAAATGGATTTTATTTCTTACATTCTAGCAATTGAGGAAATTTCAAAGGTAAGTGCAACGGTTGGTGTAATTTTAGCTGTACATACGTCAGTTGGAATGAATCCGATTTTATACTTCGGAACAGAAGAACAGAAGCAGAAATATGTTTCTAAATTGGCGACTGGTGAGTATTTAGGCGCATTTGCTCTAACAGAACCAAATGCAGGATCAGATGCAGGTAGTTTGAAATCAAGAGCTGTAAAAAAAGACGATCACTACATCATTAATGGATCGAAAGTATTTATTACGAATGGCGGCGAAGCAAGTACATACATTGTATTCGCTTCTACAAATCCAGAGGCGGGGAAAAGTGGCATTTCTGCATTTATAGTAGAGAAAGATACGCCAGGCTTAATCATCGGAAAAGATGAGCATAAGATGGGTCTTCTTGGTTCTCGTACAGTGCAACTTACGTTTGAAGATATGAAAGTACCGGCCGAGAATTTACTTGGTGAAGAAGGACAAGGATTTAAGGTGGCGATGGCGAATTTAGATGTTGGGCGAATTGGAATCGGAGCGCAGGCATTAGGAATCGCGGAAGCGGCGCTTGCATGTGCGATTGATTATGCGAAAGAGCGCGAGCAATTCGGTAAGCCAATTGCGGCGCAGCAAGGAATCGGATTCAAACTTGCAGATATGGCGACTAGCGTAGAAGCAGCGCGATTACTTGTATACAGAGCGGCATCGCTAAGAGCGCAAGGATTACCATGCGGTAAAGAAGCTTCTATTGCGAAATTATTTGCTTCTAAGACGGCTGTTGAAGTTGCAATTGAAGCGGTGCAAGTATTTGGCGGTTACGGTTATACAAAAGATTATCCAGTAGAAAGATTTTTCCGTGATGCGAAGATCACGCAAATATATGAAGGAACGAGCGAAATACAAAAGCTTGTAATTAGTCGAGCTTTATAAAAAGACGAGGGGGAGACGGGAATGCATTTTAAATTATCAGAAGAACATGAAATGATAAGAAAAATGGTTCGGGATTTTGCAAGAAATGAAGTAGCACCGACGGCGGCAGAGCGTGATGAGGAAGAGCGATTTGATCGCGCTTTATTTGATCAAATGGCAGAGCTTGGTTTAACCGGCATTCCGTGGCCTGAAGAGTATGGTGGAATTGGAAGCGATTACTTAGCGTATGTAATTGCCATTGAAGAATTATCTCGCGTATGTGCTTCTACAGGCGTAACATTGTCTGCACATACTTCACTTGCTGGTTGGCCAATTTTTAAATTTGGAACGGAAGAGCAAAAGCAAAAGTTTTTACGACCAATGGCAGAAGGAAAGAAAATTGGCGCATACGGTTTAACGGAACCAAGTTCCGGTTCAGATGCTGGCGGAATGAGGACAACTGCGAAACGAGATGGAGACCATTACATTTTAAATGGATCGAAAATCTTTATTACAAATGGTGGCATTGCTGATATTTATGTTGTTTTTGCACTAACAGACCCTGAATCGAAGCAGCGCGGTACGAGCGCATTCATCGTGGAGAGCGATACGCCGGGATTTTCAGTTGGGAAAAAAGAGAGCAAGCTAGGGATTCGCTCTTCGCCGACTACTGAAATTATGTTTGAAGACTGCCGCATTCCTGTAGAGAATTTACTAGGGGAAGAGGGGCAAGGATTTAAGGTAGCGATGCAAACGTTAGATGGCGGTCGTAATGGTATTGCGGCGCAAGCGGTTGGTATTGCACAATCAGCCTTAGATGCTTCTGTAGAATATGCAAGAGAGCGTCATCAGTTCGGTAAGCCAATTGCGGCGCAGCAAGGGATTGGCTTTAAACTTGCAGATATGGCAACGGATGTAGAGGCGGCGCGTCTTTTAACATATCAAGCGGCTTGGCTTGAATCTGAAGGGCTTCCGTACGGGAAAGAGTCAGCGATGTCAAAAGTATTTGCAGGTGATACAGCGATGAAGGTAACGACTGAAGCAGTACAAGTATTTGGTGGTTATGGTTATACGAAAGATTATCCAGTAGAGCGTTACATGCGCGATGCAAAGATTACACAGATATATGAGGGAACGCAAGAGATTCAAAGACTTGTAATTTCTCGTATGTTAACGAAATAGGAACGAAAGCGTAGGTATTTTCCTACGCTTTTTCCTTCCAAAAATAATAGAGAGAGGTGAAGGGGATGGTTAAACATAATGTACATGCATCAGTGAAAGATGAAAAATTAGTTGCGTTAAGGCGTGAACAAATGATTAAAGGTGCGGTGCAACTGTTTAAGCAAAAAGGGTTCCCACGTACAACAACGAGAGAAATTGCGAAGGCGGCTGGGTTTAGTATTGGAACACTTTATGAGTACATTCGTACAAAAGATGATGTTTTATATTTAGTTTGTGATAGTATATATGAACATGTAAAAGAGCGGTTAGAGGAAGTAGTGTGTACAGAGAAGGGAAGTATAGAAAGTTTAAAGATAGCAATAACGAATTATTTTAAAGTGATGGATGAATTGCAAGAAGAAGTATTAATTATGTACCAAGAGGTACGTTTTTTACCGAAAGAATCACTCCCATATGTATTAGAAAAAGAGTTTCAAATGGTAGGAATGTTCGAGAATATTTTAGAACAGTGTACGGAAAATGGAACATTTACATTAAATAAAAAAGAAATACAGCTTCTTGCACATAATATTTTCATACAAGGACAAATGTGGGGATTTAGACGTTGGGCCCTGCAAAAACTGTATACGCTTGAAGAATATACAGAAATGCAAATTAGGTATGTATTGCAAGGGGCGCATATGCTTCCGAAATAAGGAATGGACAAATTATAATTTTATTACCATATTAAAGTTTCCCGTTTTTTTTGTAGCATATTTGTGCGACTTTTGTTTATAATGAATAGTATGGATTTTTTTAAGCAGACCGTTATATATAAGGTTATATTTGAAGAAAGGAAGTGCCGCATAAGTGAATTTTAAGCAATATTCACCAGAAGAGCTAAAAGAATGTTCAATGATTGAAGTTGTACATAGCGTTTTAGGGGATAAAAGACAAGCAACGACATTCAACGAGTTGGTTCAAGAAATCGCTCAAGTGCTGGGACTATCTCAAGAGCAAGTTAATGCGAAACTCGCACAATTTTATACAGATTTAAACATCGATGGACGTTTCATTAATTTAGGAGAAAATCGTTGGGGACTACGCAGCTGGTACCCATATGAGCAAATTGATGAAGAAATCTTACCTCAGCCAAAGCCGAAGAAGAAACGTAAAGTTGAAGAGGACGGTTTTGACGACTACATCGAAGAAGATGAAGATGAATTCGACGATGCAGACGGAAATGCAGACGAAGAAGATGATGTAGAAGATTTGGACAAGGTTCTTGAAGAAGAAGACGCAGATGACGAAGATGATGATCTTGATGATTTAGAAGAAGATGATGAAGAATTCGCAGAAGAAGAAATTGAGTACGATGAAGCTGAAGAAGAAGAGGAAGAGCTGTAGTTCTTGACTTTTCATTATCGTCCATGTAGAATCATTTTTGGGCTCTTTAAAACAGGACGATAATACTTTTAAAGTGTAAATATAAAAGAAAATTGCTCCCTACTTATTACTTATGTGATGAGGGGAGCAATTTTCTTTTTTGTTTTTTGTTTAGAAAATAAAAAGAGTCTAACAATAAGATAGGTACAGTGTTATCTACATACGTTGCGCTTTGCAACGGTGATTATATAACAACAAGGTAGAAGGGAGTATTTTCATGACTAAGTATATTTTTGTAACAGGCGGTGTAGTATCGTCTTTAGGTAAAGGTATTACAGCAGCATCTCTTGGAAGACTTTTAAAAAATCGTGGTTTAAACGTAACTATTCAAAAGTTTGATCCATACATTAACGTAGACCCGGGGACTATGAGCCCATACCAACACGGTGAGGTATTCGTAACAGATGATGGTGCAGAAACGGACTTAGACCTTGGTCACTATGAGCGTTTTATCGACATCAACTTAAATAAATACAGCAACGTAACAACAGGTAAAATTTACTCTTCAGTTCTTCAAAAAGAGCGTCGTGGTGAATACTTAGGGGGAACAGTTCAGGTTATTCCTCACATTACTAACGAAATTAAAGAACGTGTATATCGTTCTGGTCGCGAAACAAACGCGGACGTTGTTATTACAGAAATCGGTGGAACTGTTGGTGATATCGAGTCTCTACCATTCTTAGAAGCAATTCGTCAAATTAAGAGCGACATCGGTCGTGACAATGTAATGTACATTCACTGTACGTTAATCCCGTACTTAAAAGCTGCGGGTGAAATGAAAACAAAACCAACACAACATAGCGTTAAAGAGCTTCGTAGCTTAGGTATTCAACCAAATATTATCGTTGTTCGTACAGAACTACCTGTTTCTCAGGACATGAAAGATAAGCTTGCATTATTCTGTGACATCGATACAAAAGCAGTTATCGAAGCACGCGATGCAGATACTTTATATGCGGTTCCATTATCTCTTCAAGAGCAAAACATGGATCAAATCGTTTGCGATCACTTGAAATTAGACAATCCTGCTGCAGATATGACAGAGTGGACTGCGCTAGTTAATAAAGTACGTAACCTTTCTAAGAAAACAAAAATCGCTCTTGTTGGTAAATACGTAGAACTTCAAGATGCATACATTTCTGTTGTAGAAGCACTTCGTCATGCAGGTTATTCATTCGACACAGATGTAGAAGTAAAATGGGTAAATGCTGAGCACGTAACAGCAGAGAACGTGAAAGAATTAGTTGGCGATACAGATGGTATCCTTGTACCAGGTGGCTTTGGAGATCGTGGTGTAGAAGGTAAAATCGTTGCAATTCAATATGCTCGTGAAAACAAAGTTCCATTCTTAGGAATTTGCCTAGGTATGCAACTTGCATCAATCGAATTCGCACGTAACGTATTAGGATTAGAAGGAGCTAACTCTTCTGAAATTAATCCTGACACACCTTATGCAATTATCGATTTATTACCAGAACAAAAAGATGTAGAAGACTTAGGTGGTACACTTCGTCTTGGTCTATACCCATGTAAGCTTGCTGAAGAAACAAATGCTTACAATGCTTACAACGAGCCGGTTGTATATGAGCGTCATCGTCATCGTTATGAGTTCAACAATCAATTCCGTCCGGATATGGAAAAAGCAGGATTTGTATTCTCTGGTACAAGCCCAGACGGTCGTCTAGTTGAAATCATTGAATTAAAAGACCACCCTTGGTTCGTGGCAGCACAGTTCCATCCAGAACTTGTATCTCGTCCAAACCGTCCACAACCATTGTTCCATGACTTCGTAAGTGCTTCTATTACGAATAAAGAGAGCAAGTAATAAAAAAAAGCGCCTGAAATAGGGCGCTTTTTTTAATATTCGTTTAACATTTCATCAATTGTAAATTTCAATCCGTGATAAGCAAATAAAGCTACAATTAAACTTGGGAACCCGTAGCGGTTACCTTCATCATCTGGAATAAGGCCTTTTAACAGTTTTGTATCGATATGTACATCTGTGTATTGTTCCAGTGATTCCGTACCTTCTTGAATAGCCGAGATTCCAACAATAGATTGACCTTCTTCTTGAAATTTTTTTGCGATTTTTACAATTTCCTCATCCGTCGAAAAACGACTAATAAGAAGCACGCGGTCCGCAGAGGTTACAGCCGCTAGTTCGCCGTCTTCTATTAAACGTTTTGCTTGTTTCATTGGTTCAGCACCAAATAGTGCTTCAGCAACAACGCCCTCCATTTCATTTGTACCATGTAAATAAATGAAACCATCGCCAACTAGTGCTTGAGCAAGTAGACGAGCGCTATCTTCTATATTCATTTCCTCTTTTTGAGAAACTCTGGAGAAATAACCACTTAATTGAGTTGAAAAAATTTTTAACATAATGTTACTCCCTTCGTACGTGTTTGCCGGCTTTCATTATAATTTATTTTTTTAGAAAGGTGAAATCGTAGGTAGCGTAACGAAATAGTAAACGGTAAAATAAGAAAGAATAGGAAGGAATTTGGCAAAGAATAGCGAAAATAAATCGATAAGATATAAGAAGCTGTAAATCTTGTACTTACACAGAAAGGTTGGGAGTTATGGAAGGTAAAATTTTAATCGTTGATGATCAATATGGCATTCGTGTGTTATTACATGAAGTGTTCCAAAAAGAAGGTTATCAGACGTTCCAAGCAGCGAATGGATTTCAAGCTTTAGATATCGTGAAAAAAGATAATCCAGATTTAGTAGTGTTAGATATGAAAATCCCAGGTATGGATGGTATAGAGATTTTAAAACATGTAAAAGAAATTGATGAGAGTATTAAAGTGATTTTAATGACTGCTTATGGAGAATTGGATATGATTCAAGAAGCGAAAGATTTAGGAGCTTTAATGCACTTTGCTAAACCGTTTGATATTGATGAGATTCGTCAAGCAGTGAGAGATCAACTTGCTGTAGAGGCGTAAAAAATGAATTTTTTATAAAAAATATGGAAAAAAGCGTTTACATGGACTATTGAGCGGGTGAATACGGTTGAGTTTTTTAGTACAAGTTGTTATCCTAATGAGTGTAGAAAAAAGTCCGGTATACAGATATACATATTTTACCTTATTCTGGTCATACTACCAGCGATAAGAACTTATCGGATACAAAAAACGTTTTTTAGGAGGATTCACCATGCCTTTAGTTTCTATGAAAGAAATGCTAAACACAGCACTAGAAGGAAAATACGCAGTTGGTCAATTCAACATGAACAACTTAGAGTGGACTCAAGCTATCTTAGCTGCTGCGGAAGAAGAAAAATCTCCTGTAATCCTAGGTGTATCTGAGGGTGCAGCTCGTCATATGACTGGTTTCAAAACAGTTGTAGCTATGGTTAAAGCTTTAATCGAAGAAATGAACATCACTGTTCCTGTAGCGATTCACCTTGACCATGGTTCAAGCTTCGAAAAATGTAAAGAAGCAATCGATGCAGGTTTCACATCTGTAATGATCGACGCTTCTCACCACCCATTCGAAGAAAACGTTGAAACTACTAAAAAAGTAGTAGAATACGCACACGCTCGTAACGTATCTGTTGAAGCTGAGCTTGGAACAGTTGGCGGACAAGAAGACGACATCATCGCTGAAGGCGTAATTTACGCTGATCCAGCAGAGTGTAAACACCTTGTTGAAGCAACAGGTATCGATTGCCTAGCTCCAGCTTTAGGTTCTGTACACGGTCCTTACAAAGGTGAGCCTAACTTAGGATTCGCTGAAATGGAACAAGTGCGTGACTTCACTGGCGTACCTTTAGTATTACACGGTGGTACTGGTATCCCAACTGCTGATATCGTAAAAGCTATTTCTTTAGGTACTTCAAAAATCAACGTAAACACTGAGAACCAAATTGAGTTTACAAAAGCTGTTCGTGAAGTATTAAACAAAGACCAAGAAGTTTACGATCCTCGTAAATTTATTGGACCTGGCCGCGACGCTATTAAAGCAACTGTTGCTGGTAAAATGCGTGAGTTCGGTTCTAACGGTAAAGCGTAAGAATAAAATTCCGTTTTGGAAACCGTCTAGTCTTTTAGACGGTTTCCTTTCGTTGTATAATGAAAGCGTGAACAAGTCTAAAGATTTTATAAAATGAATTTTTAGCCTGCAAATATAGAAAATAATGTGCATAGTCCTATTAATAAATGTGATGAGTATCTGAGTTGGGGAATTTGATTCGATGAATAGTTAATCTTCATCTATTTGTACAGCAGGGGAGCTACAGGTGATGGTTTTCTACTTATTGAGTTTTAGGGTGGAAAGAGTGGTTGAGATTCTTAAGGGGAACCTTTTACTTCTTTTTATAAAGCAGTAGAAGATAAATACATTCACGAGAAGGGAGCTCAATATGGAAAAGTTGCTAATTGAAGGCGGAAGAGCTTTAAATGGAACAATTCGTGTGAGTGGTGCAAAGAACAGTGCTGTTGCATTAATTCCAGCGACAATTTTAGCAGATACTCCAGTAACTATCGGTGGCGTTCCTAATATTTCGGACGTGAAAATGTTAGGAGACTTACTAGAGGAAATTGGAGGGAAAGTAACTTATGGGCAGGAAGAAGAGATGGTAGTCGATCCTTCTAACATGGTTGCGATGCCTTTACCAAATGGAAAAGTGAAAAAATTGCGCGCCTCTTATTATTTAATGGGTGCAATGCTTGGCCGTTTTAAAAAAGCTGTTATTGGGCTTCCAGGTGGATGTCATTTAGGGCCACGACCGATTGATCAGCATATTAAAGGGTTTGAAGCGTTAGGGGCACATGTTACAAATGAACAAGGTGCCATTTATTTAAGAGCCGATGAATTGCGCGGGGCACGTATTTATTTAGATGTTGTTAGTGTAGGAGCAACAATCAATATTATGCTAGCGGCTGTACGAGCGAAAGGTAGAACTGTTATTGAAAATGCAGCGAAAGAACCGGAGATTATTGATGTAGCCACATTATTAACAAGTATGGGAGCGCGCATTAAAGGTGCTGGTACAGATGTAATCCGAATTGATGGTGTGGACTCCCTGCATGGTTGTCACCATACTATCATTCCAGATCGTATTGAAGCTGGTACGTATATGATTTTAGGAGCTGCATCAGGAGGAGAAGTAACAGTTGATAATGTTATTCCTCAGCATTTAGAGTCAGTAACTGCGAAGCTAAGAGAAGCTGGTGTCCAAGTTGAAACGAACGATGACCAAATTACAGTGAACGGTAATAGAAGGTTAAAAGTAGTTGATATAAAAACGCTTGTATATCCAGGTTTCCCAACAGATTTACAACAGCCGTTTACGACGCTTTTAACAAAGGCGCACGGGACGGGAGTTGTCACGGATACAATTTACGGCGCACGTTTCAAACATATTGATGAATTGCGTCGTATGAATGCGCAAATTAAAGTAGAAGGTCGTTCGGCAATTGTAACTGGTCCTGTTTTATTGCAAGGTGCAAAAGTGAAGGCAAGTGACTTACGAGCTGGGGCTTCCCTTGTTATTGCAGGGTTAATGGCGGATGGAATTACAGAAGTAACCGGACTTGAACATATTGATCGAGGCTATGAAAATATAGTAGACAAGCTTAAAGGGCTTGGTGCAAACATTTGGCGGGAACAAATGACAAATCAAGAGATTGAAGAAATGAAGAACGCTTAAAGTGATGATACTTCCGCAAGTGGGGAGCGAAGAATCACCACTTGCGGAAGTACACTTTATAGAAAAACACGGTTCACAAAATACGGCAGAAATATAAAGACTTAAAGGAGAGGGATTATCGTGGAAAGAAGTTTATCTATGGAGTTAGTACGTGTAACGGAGGCTGCAGCATTATCATCAGCGCGTTGGATGGGGCGCGGGAAAAAAGATGAGGCAGACGGTGCAGCAACATCAGCTATGCGTGATGTATTTGATACAGTTCCGATGAAAGGGACAGTTGTAATTGGCGAAGGTGAAATGGATGAAGCACCAATGCTGTATATCGGAGAGAAATTAGGTACAGGATATGGACCACGTGTAGACGTTGCAGTTGATCCTTTAGAGGGGACTAACATCGTAGCAGCTGGCGGATGGAATGCACTTGCTGTTATTGCAATTGCAGATCATGGTAATTTGTTGCATGCTCCTGACATGTACATGGATAAAATTGCGGTTGGCCCAGAAGCAGTTGGGGCAGTTGATATTAACGCACCTATTATCGATAACCTACGTGCCGTTGCGAAAGCGAAGAATAAAGATATTGAAGATGTTGTAGCGACAGTTTTAAATCGTCCACGTCATCAAGCAATTATCGAAGAAATTCGTAAGGCTGGTGCACGTATTAAGTTAATTAATGATGGAGATGTAGCTGGAGCAATCAATACAGCATTTGACCGTACAGGTGTAGATATTTTATTCGGTTCTGGTGGGGCTCCTGAAGGTGTACTAGCTGCGGTTGCGCTAAAATGCTTAGGCGGAGAAATTCAAGGAAAGCTCTTACCACAAGACGAAGCTGAATTAGAACGTTGTAAAAAAATGGGCATTGAAGATATAAATCGCATCCTTCGTATGGAAGACTTAGTAAAAGGTGACGATGCAATCTTTGCTGCAACAGGTGTAACAGACGGAGAACTATTACGCGGCGTTCAATTTAAAGGTAGCGTAGGAACAACACAATCCCTTGTTATGCGTGCGAAGTCAGGTACAGTACGCTTCGTAGACGGACGTCATAGCTTAAATAAAAAACCGAACTTGGTTATTAAATAAAAAGTGGAGGCAGCTCGTTCAGAATGGGAGGAAGAAGCGAATCTACCGACCATTCTAGCCGCCGAAACTAGATTAAATAAAAGTAGAAATGCCTCATCTATTCTTCCTTAAAATCAGGTGAGTAGAAAAAAGAAAGAAATATAAAGTGAAACTTTAATCAGTGGGGGGAGCTTCATCCCCCGCTGATTATTAACCTTCACCAATCGTGCTTTTACGGGCGGTTGATCTCCCGCCTAAATTCTGTACTTTATAGCCAGATTTTGAGGTGGGAGTCTTACAGCCCGTTCATGCAAAAAGCGAAGACAAATTTTCTTGTCTTCGCTTCTTGTATTTGTGTTTCAACGTATTGATTAAAACTAGACAAAAGGGTTACAATAGTGAATATTACCCTACTTGAACTTATTGCCTTTCATTATTAATTATTTGCCTTCCGTATTTTTTCCCTTTACCCATTTGAAAAGAGAATAACGTTAAAGTGTGGTGTCTGAATGAATTTGTCAATTGCAGCATTAGAAAACATGAAATTAAAAGAGTTATACGAGCTTGCGAAAGAATTTAAGATTTCGTATTACAGCAAGTTAACGAAAAAAGAGCTAATCTTTGCTATCTTAAAAGCTCGAGCAGAAAAAGAAGGTTTCTTTTTCATGGAAGGCGTATTAGAAATTATTCAATCAGAAGGATTTGGATTCCTACGTCCTATCAACTATTCTCCAAGCTCAGAAGATATTTATATCTCAGCTTCGCAAATTCGTCGCTTCGATTTACGTAATGGAGATAAGGTTTCTGGTAAAGTACGACCTCCGAAAGAAAATGAACGCTATTTTGGATTATTACAAGTTGAAGCTGTAAACGGTGATGATCCAGAATCAGCAAAAGAGCGTGTGCATTTCCCTGCATTAACACCGTTATACCCAGATCGCCAAATGAAATTGGAAACGGAAACGAAAAAGTTACCGACACGCATCATGGATTTAATCGCACCAGTTGGATTTGGACAACGTGGTTTAATTGTTGCGCCTCCAAAGGCTGGTAAAACAAGTCTGTTAAAAGAAATTGCACACAGTGTCACAACAAATCATCCGGAAGCAGAATTAATTGTACTTTTAATTGATGAGCGTCCAGAGGAAGTAACAGATATTGAACGTTCTGTTAAAGGTGACGTTGTAAGCTCTACTTTTGATGAAGTACCAGAAAATCATATTAAAGTAGCCGAGCTTGTATTAGAGCGTGCAATGCGTCTTGTGGAACATAAAAAAGATGTTGTCATTTTAATGGATAGTATTACCCGTTTAGCGCGTGCTTACAACCTTGTTATTCCGCCAAGTGGTAGAACATTATCCGGTGGTATCGATCCAGCTGCCTTCCATAGACCGAAGCGCTTCTTCGGAGCTGCGCGTAATATTGAAGAAGGCGGTAGCTTAACAATTTTAGCAACAGCCCTTGTTGATACAGGGTCTCGTATGGACGATGTAATTTACGAGGAGTTTAAAGGAACTGGAAATATGGAACTTCACTTAGATCGCTCATTAGCTGAGCGTCGTATCTTCCCAGCGATTGATATTCGTCGCTCTGGTACGCGTAAAGAAGACCTGTTAATTCCGAAAGAACATTTAGACAAATTATGGGGTATTCGTAAAACGATGCGTGATACACCAGACTTTGTTGAAAGTTTCTTACGTAAACTTCGTCAAACAAAGACAAATGAAGAATTTTTACAAAACATTGTTGCAGACTCAAAAAGGTATGTAACAACTAAGTAAAGGGAAAAGATTGGGACTCGCTTATTTCGTAGTAAGCGAGTTTTTTATGTTTTTTAAGGGAATATTAGAGAGAGTAATATATGGGAATAATTATGTTTTTTGAGATGGAAATCATATTTTGTATTAGAGCTGGGCGAGTCATCTCCACTTTTGATTAATATCCAGTTCCGGTGGCTAGCTCTTCGCATCTAAGAACCTTCCGCCCGAAAGGTAAAAAGCACCTTTAGGGCGAAAGAACCTTAGCTGGTCAAAGCTGAACGAGCCACCTCCACTTTCAGGTGTTATCTAGCTCCAGCGGCGAGAATGGTCGGTGGCTTCGCGTCTTCCTACGAGGCAAAAAGCGCCTCTGCGTCAGAAGCTCCATCCACCTTCCATTCTGAGCGAGCCGCTTGCGCTTTTAATTAATATCCAGCTCCAGCGGCTAGAATCTCCGGTCATTTCGCTCTCTCGCCTGAAGCAAAAAGCGCTTCATGCGAGAGAGCTTGAAGTGTCCTGGATTCTGAACGAGCCGCTTGTGCTTTTAATTTTTAAAAAGACAAAAACAGGTAGTTGCAAAATGGAGTTAGCCTTGTTATAATTTCATCATATGTGTTTCATCAATATAGTTGTGTAAGCAGCTGAAGATGAAAAACTCTGTTTCGAAAATGATTCAGGGCGGAAGGAGATGAAAAGAATGAAAGCAGGAATCCATCCAAATTACAATAAAGTTGTATTTATGGACACGAACACAGGCTTCAAATTCTTAAGCGGGTCTACTAAAGGCTCTAGCGAAACTGTTGAGTGGGAAGATGGTAACACTTATCCATTACTAAAAATTGAGATCAGTTCTGATTCTCACCCATTCTACACTGGACGTCAGAAGTTTGCTACTGCAGACGGACGTGTTGACCGCTTCAATAAGAAATACGGCATCAAGTAATAAAGAACATAAAACAGGCAAGTGTATGTATTCGCTTGTCTGTTTTTTTTGCAAAAATATTAAACCTTTACCCTACTTTGGATTAGGAAAGTAGATGAAAGGAGAGCTCAATGTACTTAATGAATCAAAATGGTTGGATTGAAGTGATTTGCGGGAGTATGTTTTCTGGAAAATCAGAAGAGCTCATCCGCCGTATACGCCGTACACAATTTGCGAAACAACATGCAATTGTATTTAAACCATGTATTGATAATCGTTATAGTGAAGAAGATGTTGTATCACATAATGGATTAAAGGTTAAAGCAGTTCCTGTTTCAGCTTCAAAAGATATATTTAACCATGTAACAGAAGAAATGGATGTTATTGCAATCGATGAGGTACAATTTTTTGATGGGGACATTGTGGAAGTGGTGCAAGTATTGGCAAATCGTGGCTATCGTGTCATTGTAGCTGGATTAGACCAAGATTTCCGTGGTCTACCATTTGGACAAGTTCCTCAGCTGATGGCGATTGCTGAACATGTAACTAAATTGCAGGCAGTTTGTTCTGCATGTGGATCTCCTGCAAGTCGTACGCAACGTTTAATCGATGGAGAACCAGCGGCATTTGATGATCCAATTATTTTAGTTGGGGCTTCAGAATCGTATGAACCACGTTGTCGTCATTGTCATGCAGTACCTACAAAACAAAGATAAATGAAACTCGCTATGTAGAGCGGGTTTTTTTCGAAAATAGATGAAGATTGGTGGCCAGCTCTTCGCACAGCTAAGAACTTTAGGCAGTCAGAGTTGAGCAAGCCGCTTGCGCTTTTAAATATATTATCTAGCTCCAGCGGCTAGAATCTCCGGCCATTTCACTCTCTCGCTCGAAGCAAAAAGCGCTTCAAGGTCGAGAGCTGAAAGTGTCCTGCGATTCTGAGCGAGCCGCTTTCGCTTTTAAATATTATCTAGCTCCGCCTCCTAGGTCCTTGAGTCTAAGAACCTCCCGCACGAGAAGACAAAAAGCGTCTTCTGTGCGAGAGAACCTTAGCCACTGGACCTAAGCAGTCGGCTCCGCTTTTAAATATAATTTGCGTTTTTTTGATTAAGTACCATATACTATTTGTATTAGATACTAGGATGTAGAGGTGAATGGTGTGTTAGATCGTTTGCAAGCTGTAGAAGATCGTTATGAGAAGTTAAATGAATTGTTAAGTGACCCAGAGGTTATTAGCGATACAAATAAGCTTCGTGAGTATTCAAAGGAACAATCTGATATGCAGGAAACGGTAGAGGTGTACCGTGAGTATAAAGATGTTCGTGAGCAATTACGAGATGCAAAAGCAATGTTAGAAGATAAGTTAGACGCTGAGATGCGTGAAATGGTTAAGGAAGAAGTTTCTGAATTAGAAGGACAAGAGAAAACATTATCAGAACGTCTGAAAATTTTACTTGTTCCTAAAGACCCTAATGATGATAAAAACGTTATCGTTGAGGTTCGTGGTGCAGCTGGTGGTGACGAGGCGGCTTTATTTGCCGGTGACTTATACCGTATGTATAGTCGTTACGCTGAGGTACAAGGTTGGAAAACTGAAATTATTGAGGCTAGCTATACAGAATTAGGTGGATATAAAGAGATTATCTTTATGATCAACGGTAAAGGTGCTTTCGCGAAACTGAAATTCGAAAATGGCGCTCACCGTGTACAACGTGTTCCTGAAACGGAATCTGGTGGACGTATTCATACATCTACAGCAACGGTAGCTGTGTTACCAGAGGCGGAAGAAGTAGAAATTAATATTCATGAAAAAGATGTTCGTGTTGATACGTTCGCTTCTAGTGGTCCTGGTGGACAAAGCGTTAATACAACGATGTCAGCGGTACGTTTAACGCATTTACCGACTGGTGTAGTTGTATCTTGTCAGGATGAGAAATCACAGATTAAGAATAAAGAAAAAGCAATGAAAGTATTACGTGCACGTGTTTATGATAAATTTAGACAAGAAGCACAAGCTGAGTACGATCAAAACCGTAAACAAGCTGTTGGTACGGGAGATCGTTCAGAGCGTATTCGTACGTATAACTTCCCGCAAAACCGTGTTACTGACCATCGAATCGGCTTAACGATTCAAAAGCTAGATCAAATCCTACAAGGTAAGTTAGATGATTTCATCAATGCCTTAGTGATGGAAGATCAGGCGCAAAAGATGGAGGCAGCTGAGTAATGCGTGTCTATGAAGCCCTGAAATGGGCTTCTTCTTTTTTACAAGAAAATGGACGAGATGAGAATGCGGGAGAAATTGTCCTTTGTCATGTATTAAAGACGAACAGAACAGGAATGCTCATGAATATGCGTGAAGAAATAACTGCGGAACAAGAGACAAGCTTTACGGAGTTTATCCACAAGCATGTAGAAGGTATTCCTATTCAATATATGATTGGTTATGAAATGTTTTATGGACGATCGTTCTTTGTGAATGAAGAAGTATTAATACCAAGGCCAGAAACAGAGGAACTTATAGTTGGGGTCCTAGAGAGAATTGAGCGTCATTTCGGTAATGAGGAGCTTCATGTAGCGGATATTGGCACAGGTAGTGGAGCGATTTCTATTACGCTCGCTTTAGAAAATAAAAATCTTCATGTGTATACGGTAGATATTGCACAGGAGTCGATTGAAGTTGCAAAAGAAAATGCAAAGGCTTTAGGAGCGGAAGTAACTTTCTATCACGGTGATTTACTGTCTCCGTTTTATGAAACTGGTCAGAAGTTAGATGTCGTTGTTTCAAATCCTCCGTATATACCGGAGGAAGATTGGCGTGGTCTTTCTACTGTTGTGAAAGAGCATGAGCCGAAAAGGGCGCTTGTTGGCGGTGAAGATGGACTAGATTTCTATCGTCGTTTTATGGAGGAATTGCCGAACGTATTAAAGAAAAAGGCGATTGTGGCGTTTGAAATTGGTGTGGGGCAAGGTGAAGATGTAAAAGCATTATTACAGCAAACTTTCCCGCACGCTCACGTTGAAGTTGTCTTTGATATTAATGGAAAAGATCGCATGGTATTTGCAGAGATGGAGTAAGGTTAAAACCTTACTCTATTTTTTTGAAAAAATTTATATAGATTTTGAATTTAATAGTTTAGAAAGAAGTAACTCTGTCCACACTGTTTCTAGAGGGGACGGTGGAGGAAATGAAAAAACAAGTTATTGCTTATTTTCTTTTATTATTAATTGGTGCACAGTTACTTGTGCAGTTTGGATATATGAAAGCTGATGCAAAAGGGCCTACTGTTATTCCGAAAGAGGCCGTTCGATTACGTATTTTAGCTAATAGTGATTCCGATAAAGATCAGGCATTAAAACGTAAAGTACGTGATGAAGTGAAAGCGCAAATCGATGGATGGGTAGCGGATTTAACGTCATTTGAAGAAGCTCAAAAAGTAATTCAAAATCATATTCCTGAAATTGAAAAGACAGTGGCGAATACGCTGAAAGGGGAAGGAAGTAAAGAGACTTTTCAAGTGAAATTCGGTAAGAATGTGAAGTTTCCTACAAAGGTATATGGGAATTTTATTTATCCAGCAGGGGAATATGAAGCGGTACTTATTACAATTGGAAAAGGTGAAGGTGCAAACTGGTGGTGTGTATTATTTCCACCGATGTGTTTCTTAGATTTTTCGAGTGGTACAGCTGTAAGGAAAGAAGAACATGTTGTGAAAGCTGAATCTCCTGAAGAAGAGCAGGTGGAACAATCAGATGAGGAATTAATGGATGTACCGGAGAAGAAAGATGATAAGGTGAAAGAAAAGAAAGTAGTAAAGATGGAAAAAGCTGAAAAAGTAACAGCACCTGAAAAGAAAGTAGTGACAAATGAAACACAAGTAGAAGAACAGCCTGTAAAAAAAATAGAAACAAAATCTGTGGAAAAAGTGGAGAAATCTGTGGAGCAAAAACAAGAAAAGCAAAATGAGTATGTAAAAGTAGAAGAGGAAGAAGAAAAACCAGAGGTTAAATTATTTATCGTCGAAGCTTTTACATCTTTATTCTCTAAATAGTACTATTAGTAAATCCCTCCTCATATATAAAAATGAGGAGGGATTTACTATGAAGAACGTGTATTTTGCTACGAAAGCAGATGTGGAAAGATTGCATTCTTTTTTCGGACAAGCTAATAAAAAAGATGATAAAATAAATGAGTTGTACGCGCAATTTATGATTTTGGAAGAGGCGGGAGAAATACGAGCTGTAATTGGATATGAACAAAGTGAAGGAGATGCACTTATTCGTTCTTGTTTATTCACACCTAATGTGGATAAGCAGACTTTCTTATATTTTTTTGAAATGTTTTTGCAGTATATGAAAGAAAAAAATATTCGACAATTGTACTTACTCACAAACCATCCACAATCTGCGACAATCTTTCAGTTCTTTAACTTTGTCATTATAGAGAAAGAGAAAGTTCCAGAGGGAATTCGACAATTAGAACACTTTTGTAAAAATATAAAAGAGCCAAATGCAATAATACTAAATTGTCAGCTATTCACAAAGTTATCCACGGATTAACAAGGTTTATCCACATTTTGTGGATAAACCTTGTTTGTCTTTTGGATAAATCTCATAGTAAACTAAAAATAGACAAGTATTTCATGGTAGAAAAGGACGTGGGAAAAAATGCATACAAATATGTGGGTTGTGGATAATGTTGTGGAAAGAAAAAAATATTATCCACAGTTAAAAGAAGCAGCGAGATTATTAAGAGAAAATGAAGCGGTAGCCTTCCCGACAGAAACGGTATATGGGTTAGGAGCAAACGCAATGGACGACGAAGCGATAGCGAAAATTTTTGCAGCGAAAGGGAGACCGAGTGATAATCCACTGATTGTCCACATAGGAACAAAATCTCAGTTAGATGGTATTGTAAGAGAAATTCCACCGGTTGCAGAAAAGTTAATGGAGCATTTTTGGCCAGGTCCATTAACAATCATTTTACCGAGAAAAGAAGGGATTTCAGAGAGGGTTACGGCGGGACTTAATACAGTTGGAGTAAGGATGCCAGATCATCCAGTAGCGCTCGCTCTTATTGAAGAAGCAAACGTGCCTGTTGCAGCACCGAGTGCGAATCGTTCTGGACGCCCAAGTCCAACATTAGCTTCTCATGTGTATGAAGATTTAAACGGGAAAATTGCTGGTATCGTTGATGGCGGGGCCACAGGAGTAGGCGTTGAATCAACTGTAATTGATTGTACGAGCGAAGTTCCGACGATTTTACGTCCTGGTGGGATTACGAAGGAACAATTGGAAGTAGTAATAGGAAATGTTTCTTTAGATCCAGCTTTAAAGGATGAGAAAGAAAAACCGAAATCGCCGGGAATGAAATATACACATTATGCACCGAAAGCACCACTTAGTATTGTTGAAGGATCCCGTGAGTTTATTCAGCGTATTGTGGATGAGAAAAAGAAAGAAGGATTTAAAGTAGGTGTATTAACGACCGAAGAGTATCAACATGTATATAGTGCTGATGTTGTATTATCTTGTGGTATGCGAAGTGATTTAGCTAGCGTTGCGACTAAATTATATGATGTGCTTAGAACGTTTGATGCAAGTGAAGTAGATGTTATCTTTAGTGAATCATTCCCGAATGAAGGAATAGGAAATGCAATTATGAATCGTTTAACAAAAGCAGCGGGACATCATATTATTACTGAATGATAATGTACCTTTAGCAAACAGAATATTTCTCCTCGGATAAGCATATTGTGAAGTAGCACGTCCGAGGGGGGACATGAATGACGCTTGAACAGCTAATACCTTTAATAATTATGGCATTCGCCCTAGGGATGGATGCATTTTCAGTGAGCCTCGGTATGGGGATGGTAACGTTAAAGTTAAGACAAATCCTTTATATCGGTATGACGATAGGGATATTTCATATTATTATGCCGTTTATTGGAATGGTACTAGGACGTTTTCTATCAGAGAGGTATGGGGATGTCGCGAATTTCGCGGGGGCTATTTTATTAATTGGACTAGGGTTCTATATTGTATATTCGTCTATTTTAGAAGGTGAAGAGACTAGAACTGCTCCAATTGGAATTAGTTTATTTGTATTTGCATTTGGTGTCAGTATAGATAGTTTTTCAGTAGGTCTTAGTCTTGGGATTTATGGTGCGCAGACGATTATTACGATATTACTATTTGGATTTGTAAGCATGTTATTGGCATGGATTGGCTTATTAATTGGTAGACATGCGAAAGGTATGCTTGGTACATATGGTGAAATAGTAGGTGGTATCATTCTAGTTGGATTTGGATTATATATCCTTTTTCCTATATAATTTTATGTAGGAAGGAATTATGAACAAGTTATGGGGATGGTATGTTAAGTTTTTAACCTTCTTTCCTCGATGGCTAAGAAGACTTATAATTTTGGGTATTATTTTGCGAATTTCGATGTTAGGTTGGATTAAATTAATTCGTGAATGGTAAGATGACTCCTTTCTGTGCATAGTTTTGTTTGTACTATATTGATCGCACTAAAAAATTGCAAATATAGAAAGGATGAGATGAATGACGAGATTGAAGCAAGTTTTTGGTATTATTATTAGTTTTTTTGTTTTTTGGTTTAGTATGCTCGGTGTACAAATGTTTGCCGAGTTTTTAGATATTGAGTCATTAAAATTTGTTGCAGGAAAAACGGAGGCAGCACGTACTTTTTATTCTCCATACCCGTTTTTAATTGTTTTTCTTATTACATTGCTTTCCTTATATTTCTTTGTAATAAAGCTTGGTAAATCTAAAAAAGAGAAATTACCTGCATTAGAGGAGAAGAAGGAAGAATGACAGTGAAAAAATCCCCCGCTTTTAGCGGGGGATTTTATATTTGGGTGATGGAGCTCTCTCGATCGAAGTGTCCTGCGATTCTGAGCGAGCCGCTTCCGCTTTTAAACAGGCCTCACCAATTCAAATTGTTCTCCTAGTTTTGCGTAGTTGTGTCCTGCTAGGCGGCTTACTGGTTTTAGTCCTTCTGCGTGAATGCGACCGTTTTCGTATAAGTGTTCTGCGACGTGGAAGCGAACGACGCGGCCAATTAGTAGGTCGCAAGCTGGTGAGTCTTCAGTTCCGCCGAGTGGGATAGCACGTTCTAATACACATTCCATTCGAATGTTTGCTTCTTTCACCCCAGGTACTGAAATGACATCACTGTCAATCGGTGTTAGTTTTGCTAATTCGATTTCACTTTCATTAGGAGGTAGGTTAGCTGCTGTTTCGTTAATTGCTTCTACGTAAGATTCATCAGAAATATGTACGACAAATTCGCCTTTTTCGATTGCGTTTCGGGAAGTATCCTTTGGTTTTCCTTCTTTTCGTTGTACGGAAACTGAGATAAGTGGTGGATTGGCTGCGACGATATTGAAGTAGCTATAGGGTGCGCCGTTTAATACGCCGTCTTTTGTTACAGAAGTAACGAAAGCGACAGGGCGTGGAATGATACTTCCTGTAAGTAATTTGTAATTATCTTTTTCAGTTTGTTCGTTTGGATTAATTGATAGCATGTTTGTAATCCCCTTTCTGAATATGACGACTTATTGTTTGTTTACAAGATGTTAGTGGGAAACTCCTGCTGGAAATAATATTTTTTTAATGATGTAAAAAAGAGATTACCTCAATTATACTGAAGTAATCTCTTTTTAAGTAAACATCTTGAAATCGAGATAAATATTAAAGTAAAACGTATGCGCCAGGTCCGATTAAAGCTACTCCAATAGCGACAGCGATTAGCATTAAATTATACTCATATCCGTTTTGTGTTACCCAGTAACCATTTTTTCCGTGAACAGTGAAGATTGCCATTAACATCGTTCCAACGATAAATAGTGAACCAACTGCAGTGAAAATACCTGATGCGAATAAGAAACCACCTAATAATTCAGTTGCGCCAGCCATAAATGCCATGAATACACCAGGACGTAAACCGATTGACTCCATCCAGCCACCTGTTCCTTTTAAACCGTAACCACCGAACCAACCAAATAATTTTTGAGCACCATGACCCATGAATGTAATACCTATAATAAGACGAATAATAAGAAGACCGAAATCCATCATTTTTAAAAACCTCCTAAAAGTTATTAACTTACCTTATGTAAGTAATAATAAAGTAGTTACTTACTTTAGTCAAGTGGATTTTGAAGAAATTATGAAAGAAATTTTACAAATTAACAACAAAAAATAAAATGTGGTAAAGACCTCTAGACAAGTAAGTGAAAAAAAGAGAAAATATAAGTAGAAGTTAACTTCTTATTGTTATTCAGACAATCAGAATTGACTGGAATTTTGTGAGGCGCTACAATAAGAGTCTAGTAGTAATGGCATAATTTATTTCGAAAGCGTTTTTACAGTATAACATTCGAAGTATGAAGTCTTACGTGTATTTCGATCTTGAATAGAGATTGCCCTATAAACTTTTAGGTAAATTATAAGGAGGACTATCCTATGTTTAAAAAATTATTCGGTTTTGGTTCAAAAACAAATGAAGAAACAATCGTAGCTCCATTAACTGGAGCAGTGAAAAATATTGAAGAAGTACCAGATCCAGTATTCGCTGGTCGTATGATGGGTGACGGTGTTGCGATCGATCCTACTGAAGGTGTAGTTGTATCTCCAGTTGATGGTGAAATCGTACAATTATTCCACACGAAACATGCTATTGGAATTAAAGCGAAAAACGGTACAGAAATTTTAATCCACGTTGGATTAGAAACTGTAAAAATGGAAGGTGAAGGTTTCGAAGCTCACGTTTCTGAAGGACAAGCTGTAAAAGCTGGAGATAAATTAATCTCATTCGACTTAGAATTAATTCGTGAAAAAGCGAAAAGTACAATTACTCCAATCGTTATTACAAACACAGATGCAGCTGAGTCTATTAAGACAACTGTAGGTGTAACAGCTACAAAAGGTTCAACAGAAGTAATGAAAGTTACAATGAAATAATTATTGTATGAAAGGAATCTGTTTCGTATGAAATGGATTCCTTATTTTGTTTTGTAGTGTGCTCATCATGTATGGTAAAATACTTTGGGCACTTGGAAATAGGGTTTCACATATATGTGGATAAGGCGCATTTTTCTTAGAAAAAATATAAGAGAAATGCGCCTTTCGTATATTCACATTTCTTTTGTTCTATTCTAATGTACGCTATGATAAATGGTAGGAAACAGAAAAAAAGGGGTGGGTTTAGATGAAACGAGTGTTATTTGTTTGCACTGGAAATACATGCCGTAGTCCGATGGCTGAGGCTTTGCTTCGTCATTACGGAGAAGGTAAATTTGAAGTGCAATCTGCTGGTGTTTTCGCCTATCCTGGAAGCGATGCGTCGGTACGTGCAAAGGAAGCTTTAGCTGAAAAGGGGATTGCAATCGATCATGCCGCGCAGCAGGTAAATGAAACTTTGGTTGATTGGGCGGATATTGTAGTAACAATGACGGAAAACCATAAGCAAATTGTACTTGGGCATTATCCGAGTGTTGAAAAGAAATTGGATACATTATATGGATTAGCTGAGGGTATAAGTAAGGATATTTCAGATCCATTTGGCGGATCGCTTTCTATTTATAAAGAAACGCTAGAAGAGATGGAAAAACTTGTACAAACTTTCCTGAAAAAACATTCAGAAGGTTAATGTTTCGTGTATAATACGATATTGGAGATCACTTCGTTCCATTAAGGAAGCGAGTGTGAAATGAAGATAATTGATTGAAACTTTGGAGGGGTAAAAATGAAAGTAGTAGTAGCATCTGATCACGGCGGTATGAATATCCGTAAAGAACTTGTAAGTTTATTAGAAGAATTAAATATTGAATATATTGATTTAGGTTGTGAATGTGAAGCTGGTTCTGTTGATTACCCTGATTTTGCGTTTCCAGCAGCAGAAATGGTCGCAAATGGTGAAGTAGATCGTGGTATTTTAGTTTGTGGGACAGGCATTGGCATGTCAATCGCGGCAAACAAAGTAAACGGTATTCGTTGTGCGTTAGTTCATGATACTTTTAGTGCGAAAGCGACGAGAGAGCATAATGACACTAACATGCTAGCTATGGGCGAGCGTGTAATTGGGGCTGGTCTAGCGCGTGATATCGCAAAAATTTGGTTAACAACTGACTATGAAGGTGGCCGTCACGAAAACCGCGTAGGAAAAATTAAAACGTACGAAACAAAGTAATAGATTCTAACTATAAATAGTATGAAATATAATTTGGTGAACCAACCTGTGAAAGGAAGAGGCGTAATGACAGAAATCGTAAAGGTAAGAGAACAGCTACAAATGTCGCTTTCTGATTTCCAAGAACAAGCCACGCTGCAAAGTGGCCAAATTTTTGTAGTGGGATGTAGCACGAGCGAGGTGCTAGGTGAAAGAATTGGAACATCAGGAACGATGGAAGTGGCAGAGGCGATTTTTTCTGAATTAAAACAATTTCACGAGCGAACAGGTATTGAATTGGCGTTTCAATGTTGCGAGCATTTAAATCGTGCTTTAGTAGTTGAGAGAGATGTAGCGATGAAATATCAATTTGAAATTGTAACAGTTACGCCTGTTAGATCAGCAGGTGGTGCATTAGCGACGTATGCGTATCACAATTTTAAAGATCCGGTAGTAATTGAGTTTATTAAAGCAGATGCAGGAATGGATATCGGCGATACATTTATCGGTATGCATTTAAAACATGTAGCTGTTCCGGTTCGTACAAGTGTGAAGGAAATAGGAAATGCGCATGTAACAATGGCGAAAACACGTGGAAAACTAATAGGTGGAGCACGTGCTGTTTATGCGGCAAATGAAGAAGTTATTCCTTGCCGTTAAACGTGAAAAATTATAAAGTCGCATAATAGCTTTATATCGAAAGATAAAAGGTATGTAGTCTGACTTTATAATAGAAGAAAGAAAAGACCGATTTCGGTCTTTTTTTTTCTTTTATGATATAGAAAGTCATGTTAGAATGTAGTTGAAAACATGAAGGTTCGAAAGAATTACAACCTGAATTTTCGTTTTTTCTGAATAAATGAGAAAAAACTATTGGGAATCGATGTAATTCGTTCAGAAAAGGGGGATTTTGGTGGATCATTTAAAACGTCAAGATGAAAAGGTATTTGCTGCAATTGAGGCAGAACTAGGAAGACAGCGTTCAAAGATTGAGTTAATTGCTTCGGAAAACTTCGTAAGTGAAGCGGTAATGGAAGCGCAAGGTTCTGTTTTAACGAATAAGTATGCTGAAGGATATCCTGGAAAACGTTACTATGGTGGCTGTGAGCACGTAGACGTAGTTGAAGATATCGCACGTGATCGCGCGAAAGAAATTTTTGGTGCAGAGCATGTAAATGTTCAACCACATTCTGGTGCACAAGCGAATATGGCAGTATACTTCACAATTTTAGAGCAAGGCGATACAGTACTTGGTATGAATTTATCTCATGGTGGTCACTTAACACACGGAAGCCCTGTTAACTTCAGTGGAGTACAATATAATTTCGTAGAATATGGCGTGGATGCTGAATCTCACCGTATTAATTACGATGATGTATTAGCAAAAGCGAAAGAACATAAACCAAAATTAATCGTTGCAGGTGCAAGTGCATATCCTCGTGTTATCGATTTCAAACGATTCCGCGAGATTGCAGATGAAGTGGGTGCATACTTTATGGTTGATATGGCACATATCGCTGGTTTAGTAGCTGCTGGTTTACATCCAAACCCAGTACCACATGCACATTTCGTTACAACGACAACACATAAAACATTACGTGGTCCACGTGGTGGTATGATTTTATGTGAAGAGCAATTTGCAAAACAAATTGATAAATCAATCTTCCCTGGTATCCAAGGTGGTCCACTTATGCACGTAATTGCTGCAAAAGCTGTTGCATTTGGTGAGACACTACAAGATGAGTTTAAAACATATGCACAAAATATCATTAATAATGCGAATCGCTTAGCTGAAGGCCTTCAAAAAGAAGGACTTACACTTGTTTCTGGTGGAACAGACAATCACTTAATCTTGATTGATGTTCGTAACTTAGAAATCACAGGTAAAGTAGCAGAGCACGTATTAGATGAAGTTGGTATTACAGTGAACAAAAATACAATTCCATTTGAAACAGCAAGCCCATTTGTAACAAGCGGCGTGCGTATCGGTACGGCAGCTGTAACATCTCGTGGTTTCGGTTTAGAAGAAATGGATGAAATTGCAGCACTAATTGCTTATACATTAAAAAATCATGAGAATGAAGTTGCATTAGAAGAAGCGCGTAAACGTGTAGAAGCGTTAACGAGCAAATTTCCAATGTATACAGATCTATAATAGATTGAAAAAGACTGCTGAAACGTAATTGTTTTAGTAGTCTTTTTTTGGACATATATTGTTTTTAAAGTATGTATACAAATGATGAATAAATTTTGGCGATATAATGAAGGATACACCTCCCATAATTGGTAAAGATACTAGATAGATTCATCACAAAATCATGATTTTGCCAAATTTGCCCTTGAATATTAGTAGCGTTTTCTTTACAATCGTAAATAGTGTAAAAAAGCGTGTAAACGCATGAATATCATCTAAAGGAGAGATTCACATGGGAAAACTGTATGTATTTGATCACCCGTTAATTCAACATAAGATTACATATATTCGCGATAAGAATACAGGTACGAAAGATTTTCGTGAATTAGTGGACGAAGTAGCAAGCTTAATGGCTTTCGAAATTACTCGCGACCTTCCACTTAAAGACATTGAAATTGAAACGCCTGTAAGCAAAGCGACAACAAAAGTGATCGCTGGTAAAAAACTTGGTTTAATTCCGATTTTACGTGCAGGTTTAGGAATGGTTGATGGAATTCTGAAATTAATTCCAGCAGCAAAAGTAGGACACGTTGGTTTATACCGTGACCCTGAAACATTGCAACCGGTAGAATACTATGTGAAACTTCCAACGGATGTAGAAGAGCGTGACTTTATCGTACTAGATCCAATGCTAGCAACAGGTGGTTCTGCAGCTGAAGCAATTAATTCTCTGAAAAAGCGCGGTGCAAAGCAAATTAAATTAATGTGTATCGTAGCTGCTCCAGAAGGAGTAAAAGTAGTACAAGAAGAGCATCCTGATGTTGATATTTATGTAGCGGCATTAGATGAGAAGCTAAATGACCATGGTTATGTAGTTCCAGGTCTTGGTGATGCTGGTGACCGTTTATTCGGAACGAAGTAAGACAACAGACGAGAGGGGAGTCCCCGCTCGTCTTTTTTTTTCGCCCTGAGCGTGCGGGGGAGGGGGAGATAAATATACAGGGTCTATACAACATAAGTTGCATACACATCACATATAATATAGAAGTCTTACGTCTTGGGAACACTATATTATGGAAGGAAAGCGCTATATCTTAAAAATATAATAGTGACAAACTTGTGAACATTTCCTTCTATTATAAAGAGAAAACTGTTAGAAATTGCATATCTCTAACCAGTATTTAGAAGGGGAACGTTTTCATTTTTGGGAGTAAATGACTAATACTCAAATTTTTTGATTTTTTACGATTTCTCGTTGACACTGTTAATACCCTATTGTATGCTAACAACGGGGATAGATGGTAGGGCTTTCAGTGACAAAAATACATCTATTCCGTGACGAAAATGTAAACTTTTTATTTTGTATAGAATTTATGCAGAAAAATGAGTTATTATTAACACATCGTGAATGAGGGCTACATATTGGAGGGATGAATCCTTGCAAAAAAACGATCGCAGCCATATAAAAGCATATGCTTTAATGTCAGGAATTCTTGCTCAGTTAGTCGGTTCTATTCTTATTGGAATCTTTGGTGGGCAATGGATTGATAATAAGGTTGGAACGTTTCCATTGTTTCTTATTATAGGGTTATTACTCGGTTTAGGAACAGGGATATACGCAATGATTCGACTCATTCGACATTACTATTCGGGAGAGCAATGATGATAGACGTACATGGACTTGTCCAAAGACAAAAGAAATATATGTACTACTTGCTTGCGCTTCTAGTGCTAGGATGGGGATTTACCTCTTACAAGGATGTATTTCTTGGGCTGATTATCGGAACGATTTTCAGTTTTCTTAGTTTGCGCATCATTGCACGTAGAACAGACAAGCTATTAGATCGCGTAACAAATGGAGAAAACGTGAAGTTTAAGGCAACAGCGGTAAGTACATATTCGAGATTCGCGACGATTGGGTTATTAATTTTATTTGCAGCCAAATATCAAGAGTTAATTGCGATGTGGGGCCTAGGTGTAGGATTGCTGACAGGATACCTTGTCATGATCATAGATTTTCTTTATTTAGAGTATAAGAGCAGGGAAGAGAGGTGAATTACTAGTGGAACACGGTAAATTAGTTAAATTTCTAGGTTTAACGTTCGATTTGTCATCAGTTATGATGGTTACTGTAGCAGCAGTTATTGTTTTCTTAATCGCTGTTATCGGAACTCGCAGTTTAGCTCTTCGCCCAACAGGAATGCAAAATTTCATGGAATGGGTATTTGACTTCGTGAAAGGGATTATCAATAGTACGATGGACTGGAAAACAGGTGGACGTTTCTTAACGCTTGGCGTTACGCTTATCATGTTTATCATCGTATCGAACTTCCTTGGTTTACCATTCATGTATTCAACAGTTGAGGCTGGCGAACATATTGCATGGTGGAGATCACCAACGTCTGATCCAGCAGTTACATTAACATTAGCCGTGATGGTAGTTACCCTCACCCATTATTATGGAATTAAGATGAAGGGTACGAAAGAATACGTTAAAGGTTATTTCCAACCTATGAAATTCTTATTCCCATTAAAGGTTATTGAGGAGTTTGCTAACACATTAACGTTAGGTCTTCGTTTGTTCGGTAACATTTATGCAGGTGAAATCCTGTTAGGATTACTTGCTAAGTTAGGCGGAGCATCATTCCTTGGAGCATTAGGTGCACTTGTACCAATGTTAGCATGGATGGGATTCAGCGTATTCGTTGGATCAATCCAGTCATTTATTTTCGTTATGTTAACGATGGTTTATATGGCCCATAAAGTAAGCCATGACCATTAATATAATTTAAGTAAGAAAAAATTTAATTTTTTATAATACAAAGGAGGACAAATTAAATGAGTTTAGGTGTAATCGCAGCTGCAATTGCAATTGGTTTATCAGCATTAGGTGCAGGTATTGGTAACGGTCTTATCGTATCACGTACAATCGAAGGTGTTGCTCGTCAACCAGAATTAAAAGGCGCACTTCAAACAATTATGTTCATCGGGGTTGCTTTAGTTGAGGCACTTCCAATCATCGGTGTAGTTATTGCTTTCATCGTAATGAACAAATAAGGGAGACTCCCCTTACATAGATGGCGAAGAGTGTTTTTTGAACTTTCTTCGCCATTGCTTTATGAACGAAACGTATGTCTTTTTTTTTCATATGATCAATTTAGATATTTTGAAGGGAGTGAATCCTTGTGCCAACTTTATTATTAGGGGCTGCCATTCCATTTGGAACGATTGCTTATACATTGTTCATTTTCTTACTTCTATTAGTAATGCTACGCAAATTTGCGTGGGGTCCTTTAATGGGAATTATGAAAGAACGTGAAGAGCATGTTACTAGTGAAATCGACGCTGCAGAAAGAAGTAACGCTGAAGCGAAGAAATTAGTAGAAGAACAACGTGAAATGTTAAAACAATCGCGTGTTGAAGCACAAGAGTTAATCGAAAGAGCGAAAAAACAAGCTGTAGATCAAAAAGATGTGATTGTTGCTGCTGCGAAAGAAGAAGCAGAATCAATTAAAGCATCTGCTGTACAAGAAATTCAACGCGAAAAAGAGCAAGCGATTGCTGCTTTACAAGAACAAGTCGCTTCTTTATCTGTTCAAATTGCTTCTAAAGTAATTGAAAAAGAGTTAAAAGAAGAAGATCAAGTGAAGTTAATTCGCGATTATATTAAAGAAGTAGGAGAAGCGCGATGAGCAATGGGATTGTAGCAAAACGTTATGCTGTCGCTCTTTTTAAAATTGCAAAAGAAAAACACGTATTAGAAATGTTTGAAGAGGAATTACGCCTTGTACAAAACGTTTATGTAAAGAACGGAGAACTACATAGCTTTTTAACGCAACCGAACATTTCAAAAGAGCAGAAGAAAACGTTTATTGCAAACGTATTCGGATCTGTTTCTGAATCTATTTTAAATACGTTATATATTTTAATTGATAACAAGCGCATTGAAATCTTACCTGAAATTGCAGATGAATATGTTGTTCTTGCTAATGAAGAACGTAACGTAGCGGATGCAACTGTATATTCTACTCGTCTTCTATCTGAAGAAGAGAAGCTTAACGTTGCAGAAGCATTTGCAAAGAGAACGGGAAAAGATGCAATTCGCGTGAAAAATGTTGTAGATGAAGATTTACTAGGCGGCATTAAAGTACGTATTGGAAATCGCATTTATGATGGAAGTTTACAAGGAAAATTAGCACGTATTCAACGTGAATTAATGAAGAATAGATAGGGGTGAAGCACATGAGCATCAGAGCTGAAGAAATTAGCGCACTGATAAAGCAACAAATCGAGAACTATCAGTCTGAAATCGAAGTTAGTGATGTTGGTACAGTTATCCAAGTTGGTGACGGTATCGCGCGTGCTCATGGTCTTGATAACGTTATGGCTGGTGAACTTGTAGAGTTCTCTAACGGCGTTATGGGGCTAGCACAAAACTTAGAAGAAAACAACGTAGGTATCATTATTTTAGGACCTTACACAGAAATTCGTGAAGGTGACGAAGTTCGTCGTACTGGTCGCATCATGCAAGTACCAGTAGGAAAAGAACTAATCGGTCGTGTTGTAAACCCATTAGGTCAACCAGTTGATGGTTTAGGCCCAATCAATACAACAAACACTCGTCCAATCGAAAGTCCAGCACCAGGTGTAATGGATCGTAAATCTGTTCATGAGCCACTTCAAACAGGTATTAAAGCGATCGATGCTCTTGTACCAATTGGCCGTGGTCAACGTGAGTTAATCATCGGTGACCGCCAAACAGGTAAAACAGCAGTTGCACTTGATACAATCATTAACCAAAAAGATGAAGATATGATTTGTATCTATGTAGCTATCGGACAAAAAGAATCAACTGTACGTAACGTAGTAGAAACACTACGTAAGCACGGTGCATTAGATTACACAATCGTTGTAACTGCATCAGCTTCTCAACCAGCTCCATTATTATACTTAGCTGCTTATGCTGGTGTAACAATGGGTGAAGAGTTCATGTACAATGGTAAACACGTATTAGTAGTATATGATGACTTATCAAAACAAGCAGCGGCTTACCGTGAGCTTTCATTACTATTACGTCGTCCTCCAGGTCGTGAAGCATATCCAGGGGATGTATTCTACTTACATTCTCGCTTATTAGAGCGTGCAGCAAAATTAAGTGATGCAAGAGGCGGCGGTTCTTTAACTGCACTACCTTTCATCGAAACACAAGCAGGGGACGTATCAGCTTACATCCCAACAAACGTAATCTCGATTACGGATGGACAAATCTTCTTACAATCTGACCTATTCTTCTCTGGCGTACGTCCAGCGATCGATGCGGGTACTTCTGTATCACGTGTAGGTGGATCTGCTCAGATTAAAGCGATGAGTAAAGTATCAGGTACACTTCGTCTTGACCTTGCATCTTACCGTGAGTTAGAAGCGTTCGCTCAGTTCGGTTCTGACCTTGATAAAGCAACACAAGCGAAACTAAACCGTGGTGCTCGTACAGTTGAGGTATTAAAACAAGGATTACACAAACCGTTACGTGTAGAGAAACAAGTTATCATTCTTTACGCTTTAACACGTGGATTCCTAGATGATATCCCAGTAGTAGATATCACTCGTTTCGAAGAAGAATTCCATGCTTGGTTAGATTCAAATGCGACTGACTTATTAGAAGAAATCCGCACAACTAAGAAACTTGCGGATGACGACAAATTTGCAGCAGCAATTAACGGATTTAAAAAAGTATTCGTAGCTTCTGAATAATAAAAGCGTAAGCGGCTCGTCAAGCTGCTGGAGCTAGATAATATATATAGGCATCTCAATTTCTGAGATTGCTGACGGTTATGTAAAGGAAAAGAGTAGGTGCACCTATTCTTTTCCTTCAATCATGAGCAAGAATATCTTGCAACGTAGATTAGGAAGAGGATTCTTACTAATCGTGCCAACTTCTGGAAAAAAGGTGGTGAAAACCTGTGGCATCTTTACGCGATATAAAAGCGAAGATTACCTCGACAAAGAAAACGAGCCAAATTACGAAAGCGATGGAGATGGTATCTGCATCTAAGTTAAACCGTGCAGAGCAAAATGCTAAATCTTTCGTTCCGTATATGGAAAAGATTCAAGAAGTAGTAGCGAGCATTGCGCAAGGAAGTAAAGGAATTAATCATCCAATGCTAAATGCGCGTCCTGTAAAGCGTACAGGATACATCGTTATTACATCTGATCGCGGACTAGCAGGTGGTTATAACAGTAACGTATTACGTACAGTTAGTAACGTGATTCGTGAACGTCATAATATGGATTCAAACCAATATTCAATTATTGTGCTTGGCCGACTAGGACGTGATTATTTAAAACGTCGCGGATTTAACATCATTGATGAAGTAGTTGGATTATCTGACCACCCATCATTTACTGATATTAAAGATCTTGCTTCTCGAGCAATTGCGATGTTCGCAGATGGTGCTTATGATGAGCTGTATATTTACTACAACCATTATGTAAGTAAAATTTCACAAGAAGTAACGGAAAATAAAATTTTACCGCTTACTGATGTGGCGTCTGACAAACCGACGACAGCTTATGAATTCGAACCTTCTGAAGAAGAAATTTTAAAAGTATTATTGCCACAATACGCAGAAAGCTTAGTGTACGGTGCATTACTAGACGGTAAAGCAAGTGAACACGCAGCGCGTATGACAGCAATGAAGAGTGCTACAGACAACGCAATGGAAGTTATCGATTCACTTACACTTTCATTCAACCGTGCACGTCAAGCAGCGATTACGCAAGAAATTACGGAAATCGTTGGTGGAGCAGCAGCGTTAGAATAGTAATAAAAAGCGTAGGTGGCTTGCTCAGAAGGGGTGAAATGACCGACCCTTCTAGCCACCGGAGCTAGATTCAATAAAAAATGGAAGCGGCTCTTTTAGGAGAGTCGCGTACGCTATAAACTAATAAAAAATTAAAAGCCGACTTCTCTTAGAAAGCTGGCTAATTAAAAGAAAGCTAGGAGGGAACCCGATGAATAAAGGGCGCGTTACGCAAATCATGGGTCCGGTTGTAGACGTTAAGTTTGATGGCGGAAAGCTACCAGAAATCTACAACGCCCTTACGGTAAAACAAAGCAACGAAAACGGAGCAAGCATTAACTTAACATTTGAAGTTGCACTTCATTTAGGTGATGACACAGTTCGTACAGTTGCAATGTCTTCCACAGATGGACTTGTTCGTGGCACAGAAGTAGAAGATACTGGTAAAGCAATCTCTGTACCAGTTGGTGATGCAACACTTGGTCGTGTATTTAACGTATTAGGTGATGCAATTGACTTAGATGGTGAACTTCCTGCGGATGTACACCGTGATCCAATTCACCGTCAAGCACCTGCATTCGAAGAATTATCTACTAAAGTAGAAATTCTTGAAACTGGTATTAAAGTAGTAGACTTACTTGCTCCTTACATTAAGGGTGGTAAGATCGGTCTATTCGGTGGTGCCGGTGTAGGTAAAACAGTATTAATTCAGGAATTAATCAATAACATCGCACAAGAGCATGGTGGTATCTCTGTATTCGCTGGTGTAGGTGAGCGTACTCGTGAGGGTAATGACTTATACCATGAAATGAGCGATTCTGGCGTAATCAAGAAAACTGCGATGGTATTCGGACAAATGAATGAGCCACCTGGAGCACGTCAACGTGTTGCATTAACAGGTTTAACAATGGCTGAGCATTTCCGTGATGAGCAAGGACAAGACGTACTATTGTTCATCGATAACATCTTCCGTTTCACGCAAGCAGGTTCTGAAGTATCTGCCCTTCTTGGTCGTATGCCATCTGCGGTAGGTTACCAACCAACACTTGCAACAGAAATGGGTCAATTACAAGAGCGTATTACATCTACAAATAAAGGATCTATCACGTCTATCCAAGCGGTATATGTACCAGCCGATGACTATACGGATCCAGCACCAGCTACAACGTTCGCTCACTTAGATGCAACAACAAACTTAGAGCGTCGTTTAACACAAATGGGTATTTACCCAGCCGTAGATCCATTAGCATCTACATCTCGTGCACTTTCTCCAGAAATCGTAGGAGAAGAGCATTATGAAGTAGCTCGTCAAGTACAGCAAACTTTACAGCGTTATAAAGAGCTTCAAGATATCATCGCTATCTTAGGTATGGATGAGTTATCTGAAGAAGATAAGTTAGTTGTACATCGTGCTCGTCGTATTCAATTCTTCTTATCTCAAAACTTCCACGTAGCTGAGCAGTTTACAGGTCAAAAAGGTTCTTATGTACCTGTAAAAAATACAGTTAGTGGCTTCAAAGAAATTCTAGAAGGAAAATATGATGACCTTCCAGAAGATGCATTCCGCTTAGTAGGTAGCATTGAAGAAGTTATTGAAAACGCGAAGAAAATGATGGCGTAAGGCCTTAGGAGGGACGAATTATGAAGACATTTCCAGTCAGTATTGTAACTCCTGATGGACCGGTTTACGAAAAAGAAGTAGAAATGGTAAGCGTAAAAGCAGAGAGTGGGGAAATGGGGATCTTACCAGGTCACATTCCAACTGTTGCACCATTAAAAATTAGTGCGGTTCGTCTGAAAAATGGTGGGCACACTGATTATGTAGCAGTAAGTGGTGGCTTTATCGAAGTTCGTCCAGATAAAGTAACTATATTATCATCATCTGCTGAAGAAGCAAACCATATCGATATCCATCGTGCAAATGAATCGAAACGTCGCGCTGAGCAACGTATGCAAGATAAACAAGCACATGTTGACTTTAGACGTGCAGAAATGGCCTTGCAGCGTGCTGTGAACCGTTTAAACGTTTCCGATATGAAATAAAAATCCGTGAGGGCTTCGCCTTCACGGATTTTTTTGTTGTTTATGAATGAATTAACAAAAATGGTATAATTATGTTATTGCTTGTATAAGTAGAGAATATAGAGCAATTTATATTTTATAAAGGAGATGAACAAATGATCGGTGAAATGAAACAAGAAGCATTACATTCCTTGAAGGGGAAATGGGGCTTAGGTGTTGGATCGACGATTTTATATTTTATTTTAAGTTATGTTGTTTCAATGGCTGCAATGTTTATACTTTTAATTCCAGGACTTATTATATTTTTTTTAATTGTTAGCTTCGCTGGTTCAATTGAAAGGGAAACAATATCAATTGGAGCAGGTATTACCTTTGGGGTATTTTATTGTATCATGATACTTTTGAGTAACGCATCGTCTGGTATTACATCATACGGTTATACGAATGTATGTCTACAGATTAGTAAACGAGAAGGTGCTACAGTAGATCACTTATTCGAAGGATTTCGTGGTTTTAAAAGAATGATGAAAACAATGTGGGCAATGCTTGCGATTTTGTTATATACAGGTACATGGATTCCGATGTTGTTATTAGGCCTATTCGCATTTTTAGGTGAAGAAGGGAATACATCGTTTGCGATTGCTTTCTTCGTACTATTAGCTATTTCCATCGTTGGTATGACTGTGATGTATTTTTCATATTCGATGACGTATTATGTGATGGTTGAAAAACCAGCATATAGTGTTTCACAGGCGATGAAAGAAAGTAAGAACCTTATGAAGGGGCATAAACTAGATTTATTTCTTTTATGGCTTAGCTTCATAGGATGGGCTATCTTAGCGATTTTTACTCTTGGAATAGGATCTCTTTGGCTTAGTCCGTATATGGGTACAACGACATCTCATTTTTATCGCTATATTTCAAAAGATGAATTGCGGTAAGAACATGCTATACTAATAGAATTGTTACGTATAGGAGGCCAAGTATGATTAGTGATTTAAAAGGAGAAGCGCTGGACTCACTAGAAGGAAAATGGGGATTAGCTGTTGGGGCAACATTACTTATTTCGATTCTTATGTCAGCTTTTAGTTTTAGTATTGATTTCATTTTCTCTCAGGTTTGGGATTGGAAAGAAGTAAATAACTCACTTACAGTAGACGTTATTACAATATTTCTGGTAGGTCCATTAACGCTAGGTGGCTATTATTTAGCGCTACATTTTATTCGTGAAAAAGAAGCGCGTATTGGGCATATATTCAGATGGTTTACAGAAGGAAGTAAGTTTATAAAGTCATTTTTATTATATATAGTAGTAAACATTTATATTTTCTTATGGTGCTTACTATTTATTATTCCAGGTATTATTAAATCATTTTCTTATGCAATGACGTACTTTATAATAAATGATCATCCGGAGTATTCCATAAATCAAGCTATTACAGAAAGCCGTCGTATGATGGACGGACATAAAATGGAGTATTTCATTTTATGTTTAAGTTTTATTGGTTGGTTTATATTGAGTTGTATTACATTAGGGATTGGATTTTTATGGTTAATTCCATATTTTTATACTACGTCAGCAGCTTTTTACGAAGAGATTGCAGAAGAATATTACGAGAAAAAAATTCCAACACTATAAAGTGAAACTTTAATCAGTGGGGGGTATCCCACTGATTATTAGTTGAACCAATCGGGCATTTACGGGCAGTTGATCTCCCACCTAACTTCTTCGCTCCAGTCTAATTTTGAGGTGGGAATCTTACTGCCCGCAAATAGCGAGATAAAAACACCCAGTGAACTATTGGTTCATACTGGGTGTTTTTTGTAGAAATCTTATAAATTCTTTACTTGTTAGAGGTTTACTGAAATAGTAACCTTGCATGTATTTACAGTTATTTTTTTTCAAAAATTTAAGCTGTTTTTCTGTTTCAATTCCTTCAGCAACGACTGAGAGATTTAAAGTATTTGCCAGAGAAAGGATAGTGGAAACGATGGCTCTTTCTTCAGGTCGATGATCGGCTAGTTGTGTAAATTCTTTTGGTACTTTTAATGTATCGATAGGGAAAATTGATAAATAAGCAAGAGAAGAATAGCCGGTACCGAAGTCATCGATGGACGTTTGAATACCATATTCTTTTAATTGCTTTAGTCTAGATAATGTTTCTTTTTCATCAATCATCGCAATTCGTTCTGTTAGTTCAAGTGTTACATCTTTCGGGTCAATCTCAACGTCCTTTAGTATTCGTGAAATATTTTCGATTAATTGATTTTGTTGAAATTCTCTCGCTGATAAATTGACACTCATTTTTAAGTTTGTGTATCCAAAACTTTTCCATATTTTTAGTTGACGACAAGATTCTCTTAACACCCAATGTCCAAGCGGAACGACTTGTGGTGTCTCTTCTACAATTGGAATGAACTCGCATGGTGAAATGTCACCTAATAGTGGATGTTTCCAACGTATTAATGCTTCAGCACCGATAATTGTATTTGTTGTCGTATCAATTTGGGGTTGATAGACGAGATAAAATTCGTTGTTTACTAAAGCGAGTGGCAAGTCTTTTTCGATTCGAGCTTTTCGTTCCATTTTCTTATATAGTTCTTTCGTGTAAAGAGAGCTACGATTTTTCCCTTTATTTTTTGCTTCGTACATGGCCATATCGGCATGTTGCAAAATAGACAGTGGGTCTTCGCCTGCTTCAGGGTATATGGCAATCCCGATACTCGGTGAGATGTGTAAATGTTGATTTTCGATTTCAAATGGTTCGTTCATGGTCACTACAATCATATCAGCTATCCTTTGTACATCTGTTCTTTTGTTATAATTTTCGATAAGGATTGTGAACTCATCCCCAGCTAGTCGAGCAAGTTTCATATTCTGTGTCGATATTCGTTCGAGCCTTTTTGCTACTGCAATTAATAGGAGATCCCCTACTCGGTGACCGAGGGTATCATTAATAACTTTAAAGCGATCTAGGTCGATAAACATAACAGCAAAAGGTCTTTTCGATATTTTTGCTTGTGCAATCGCTTTTTCTAAATGTTGATGAAATGAACGACGATTTGCAAGCTCCGTTAAAGTATCATGATATGCTAGGAAGTTAATTTGTTCTTGTTGTTGTTTACTTTCCGTAATATCTTTAATCATTAAATAGACCCCAGAAATATGCTCCTTTAGAAAGATGGGAACAGCCGTAACATGCAAATAGTAAATATCTTTATTTTTATGATATGCCCGTATTTCTAAAGAAATAGAGTTCCCTTTTTTTACGTGATGAAAGGCATTAATGATTTCTTCCAAATCTTCTTCATACATAAGTGAATAGTATGGTTGGTTTAATAATTCATTCGTTTGATAACCGAGTAAAGTAGTTCCAGCGTTGTTCACATTTAGAAAATTACCATACAAATCTAATGTGAAAATTGGATCTGGATGATGCTCGTATAAAGATTTAAACATTTGTTGGTTATGATATAACTCATTTTTTTGTTCTACTAAATCTTCTGTACGTAGTTCAATTTGTTTCTCGAGTTCCGAGTTGAATTGCATTTGTGCTAGCAATAATATTTTATTTTGTCTTCGGACTAACATATGGCGTATGAGAACGAAGGCGAAGGTTACCATCAGTCCAATTACTAAGATAGGTGCAAAAACATTTTTGACCAATATAAAAACAATAAGCATCACTACAGAAATATAAGGTAATGATAATCGGATGGATTCACCCAATCGAGGTGTTAGTAATACTTGTTCTTGTTTTTCGGGCTCTTTTGTGTGAAGTATACAAGCGATTGCTACCAATACTAAAGTTACTTGATAGAATGGAGCAACTGTGAACATAGAGTGCTCAGGCTGGAAGTATTTTATATAAGCATAAATAGCATCCGTAGTAGCATACAAAATTAAAGCACTACCAAGAAGAGCACCAACTTGTTTTGGTAGTAAGAATAATGGTCTAAATAAAAGATTGATTCCTATTAAAAGAAAGAGTAAATCAGCCATTGGATACGTGAGTTGAACAAACATGTCGATATATGATGTTGTGAAAATATGAATGGTTCTTTCGATAAGTAAATAGTAGCTTAAAGTAAATTGAGCTGTAACAATAATACAAATATCACATATTGTAGAAAGCTGTTCCAATAAGTTTCGGCCATAAATAATTTCATATAGAAAGGCAAATGCAAAGCTAATTAAAAATAATAAGTAAAAAAAGTCTGATGGATCAACGAATGTATAGTAGTCATGCAGAATTAAGCGTTGATAAGCAACTACTATATCGCCGATAAAATAAGAGAAGGATCCGATAGTTAATGTTATCCAAAACAAACGAGATAACCCTTGTTTTACATTTGAAAAATAAAATATATAACTGCAAATTGTAATATCAATTAATATGGTACTGATGCCAGTTAATATTTGAAATGGGAGTGCGTACTCATATAAAAAGGACATTGATACGTAATGAATAGCTATATACAATAATGAAATGCTTATAAGAATACTTACGTGTGCTTGTTTTGTCATTTATATCACCCACTGTATATACATAAGAACCACCTTTTGTAGTTTATGTTTTTTAGGATTGTTTGAAAAATATATAGAATTTCTATATTTATTTTACACATTTATAATGAGTTGTAAAAATAGATTTGTTTAGCAAGTATTAATTGTTGTTTCTGTTCCCAATATATCGACATAGGAATTTGAAGTTTGCTATAATGATTAAAATAGTTTCATTATTTAGAAAAATTTAAAAATAATAAATGATGCAAGTAAGACATATTGTTTACTATGTGAACTTGTTCTTAATTCAGGGGGGAGGGTTTCACAATGGCAAGTGTATATGAAAATAGTTATATGATTGTTTTGATTTTCTTGCTATTAGGTATATTGCTGCCGGTAGTGGCTCTTACATTAGGGAAAATGCTGCGTCCAAATGAACCGAGTGCAGCGAAAGCAACGACGTATGAGAGTGGAATTGAGCCTTTTCATGATGCGAATATTCGGTTTCATGCTCGTTATTATATTTTTGCTTTATTGTTCGTCATCTTTGATGTAGAAACTTTATTTTTATATCCATGGGCTGTTGCATATGACAAGCTGGGTTTATTTGCACTGATTGAAATGCTCATTTTTGTTGTGATGTTGTTGGTTGGATTAGCGTATGCTTGGAAAAAGAAGGTGTTACAATGGTTATAAATTTTGAGGAATTACACCCACAGGAGCGAGCGGAATTAGAAAGGAATATCTTTTTTTCTACACTGGAACAGCTCAAGGGATGGGCGCGGAGCAACTCTTTATGGCCGATGACATTTGGACTGGCATGCTGTGCGATTGAAATGATGGGAGTAGGTTCATCACATTACGATTTAGATCGATTTGGGTCATTTTTTCGGACGTCACCAAGACAATCGGATGTCATGATTGTGTCAGGAACGGTAACGAAGAAAATGGCGCCTATTGTTCGGCGCTTATATGATCAAATGCCTGAACCAAAGTGGGTAATTGCGATGGGATCTTGTGCAACAGCTGGTGGTCCGTATGTGAATTCGTATGCGGTTGTGAAAGGTGTAGATCAAATTGTACCAGTTGATGTATATATTCCTGGATGCCCACCAAACCCTGCCGCTTTAATTTATGGAATTAATAAATTAAAAGAAAAAATTCGTTACGAGGCGAAGACAGGGAAGCAGGTGACGAATAAATGAGTGATCCAAATAAAGATTTAGAAAGTATGAAGAGAGAAGCAGCCCGTCATGCGAAAGAGGAAGCGCGAAAACGTCTTGCCGCGAAACATGAGACGGAAATGTCTAAACTTGAAGGAGAACATCGAGAAAAAGAGAAAGCGCTACCAAATGATGAAAAAGTTAATGTAGAAGAAGCAAAACGTCTTGCAGCCGCAGCTGCAAAGGCAAAGGCGGCGGCATTAGCGAAGCAAAAGCGGGAAGGAACAGAAGAAGTAACGGACGAAGAAAAAGTAAAAGCAAAGGCAAAAGCGGCGGCACTAGCGAAGCAAAAGCGAGAAGGAACAGAAGAAGTAACGGACGAAGAAAAAGCGAAGGCGAAGGCAAAGGCCGCAGCAGCCGCAAAGGCAAAAGCGGCGGCACTAGCGAAGCAAAAGCGAGAAGGAACAGAAGAAGTAACGGACGAAGAAAAAGCAAAAGCGAAGGCAAAGGCCGCAGCAGCTGCAAAGGCAAAAGCGGCGGCACTAGCGAAGCAAAAGCGAGGAGGAACAGAAGAAGTAACGGACGAAGAAAAAGCGAAGGCAAAGGCTGTAGCAGCTGCAAAGGCAAAGGCGGCGGCACTAGCAAAAGCAAAATCTTCGCAAGGTGATGGGAATTCTGGAGATGAAAAAGCAAAGGCTATTGCAGCCGCAAAAGCGAAAGCCGCTGCTGCGGCAAGAGCAAAGGGGGCTGTAAATAAGGTAGAAGATGAACCGCAGCAGGAAGAACCATCAGTTAACCAACCATATTTAAATCGATATGTGGAGGTTGTTAAGGAGAAGTTAGGGGAATATGCATTAGTAGATTCCTATATTAATAAACTTTCAAAAGGTGTTCCAACTCTTGTGGCGGAGCCTTCAAAATATTATGAAGTGATGGAGTTAATGCGATTGCATGAGGGACTTGCTTTTGATTATATGTCAGAGCTACATGCGACGGATTTTGTGACACATATGGAAGTATATGTTCATTTATTTTCATATGGAAAGAAACAGTCAGTAGCAGTGAAGGTAAAGCTGGATAGGGAAGCGCCGCAAGTAGAATCGGTGACGCCGCTTTGGAAAGGGGCAGATTGGCCGGAGCGTGAAGCGTATGATTTGCTAGGTATTGTATTTAAAGGTCATCCGAATTTATCTCGTATTTTAATGCCGGATGATTGGGTAGGGTATCCACTTAGGAAAGATTATGAACCGTATGATGTGGAGGTGTAGCTTGTGATCCGTACGGAAGAGATGCTCTTAAATGTTGGACCGCAGCACCCGAGTACACATGGTGTGTTTCGGCTTGTAATTAAGATTGACGGGGAAATTATTAAAGAGGCTACACCAGTTATCGGGTATTTGCATCGCGGAACAGAAAAGATTGCTGAGAACTTGCAGTATACGCAAATTATCCCGTATACAGATCGAATGGACTATTTATCAGCGATGACGAATAATTACGTCATTTGCCATGCTGTAGAGACGATGATAGGGCTTGAGATTCCCGAGCGTGCTGAATACTTACGTGTGCTTGCGATGGAGCTGGGAAGGGTTGCAAGTCATCTCGTCTGGTGGGGGACGAATCTTCTTGATATAGGAGCGGTTAGTCCATTTTTATACGCGTTTCGTGAACGGGAAATGATTATTAATTTATTAAATGAATTGTGTGGTGCAAGGCTTACTTTCAACTACATGAGAGTTGGCGGCGTGAAGTGGGATGCGCCAGATGGCTGGATTGAAAAGGTGAAAGAGTTTGTTCCGTATATGAGAGAGCAATTGGAAGGTTATCACGACCTTGTTAGCGGAAATGAAATTTTTTTAAATCGTGTGAAAGGCGTTGGCATATATAGCGCGGAAGAGGCGATCTCGTATTCTTTAAGCGGCGCAAATTTGCGGTGCACGGGAGTCCACTTTGATCTTCGCAAAGACGAGCCGTATTCTATTTATGATCGTTTTGACTTTGATATTCCTGTTGGGAGCACGGGAGATGCTTGGGACCGCTACGTTTGCCGGATGAAGGAAATTGAGGAGTCATTAAAAATTATTGAGCAAGCAGCTGAGCAGTTCCCAAAAGATGGAGCCGTGCTGGCAAAAGTGCCGAAAATTATTAAAGCACCTAAGGGAGAAGCGTTTGTCCGTATAGAGTCACCGCGGGGAGAGATTGGTTGCTATATTGCTAGTGATGGAAAGAAAGAGCCGTACCGTTTGAAATTTCGCAGACCGTCTTTTTATAATTTGCAAATCTTACCGAAGTTATTGAAAGGTGAGAACATCGCCAATTTAATTACGATTTTAGGTGGAGTTGATATTGTACTTGGGGAGGTCGATGGCTAATGATTGAGACGCTCTTACAATCACCTTCAAGCTGGACGAATTTCTTTATTTTTTTCGGATTAGCGGTGCTTCTATTATTTGCAGTCCTTGGCTTCGTTACATACGGTATTTTGGCGGAACGGAAAGTGATGGGATTTATGCAAGGGCGGATTGGACCAAACCAAGTTGGAGGCCGATTCGGTTTACTACAAACGGTAGCTGATGTTTTGAAATTATTATTAAAAGAAGATAGTATTCCGAAAGCTGCAGATAAACCGTTGTTTATATTAGCGCCTGTTATTGCATTCGCACCAGCATTTATGGTGCTTGCGGTTATACCGTTTACTGATAAATTTCAGTTCGCGGATATTGGCGTAGGATTGCTGTATTACATTGCCGTCTCTGGGATTACGACGATTGGAGTTGTAACTGGGGGATGGGCATCAAATAATAAATATTCCCTTTTAGGAGGGATGCGCGCAGCAGCACAAATGATCTCTTATGAGATTCCACTTGTGATGAGTGTAATTGGCGTCGTTTTGTTAGCGGGTAGCCTTAATTTAAATGAGATTGTAGCGGCGCAGGAGAAGGTATGGTACATTTTCGCACAGCCGATTGGTTTCGTCGTTTTCTTAATTGCGGCAGTTGCAGAGTTAAATAGGACGCCGTTTGATTTACCTGAAGCGGAGTCAGAACTTGTTTCTGGATACCATACGGAATACTCAGGGTTTCGCTGGGCGTTTTTCATGCTTTCAGAGTATGTGTATTTCTTCGGGATGGCATCTTTAATTACAGTACTCTTTTTAGGAGGCTGGAACCCAGTTATGTTCCTTGGATTTATTCCAGGATCCGTATGGTTTGCTTTGAAATTCAGTAGTGTGGTCTTTCTGTTAATTTGGTTCCGTGTTACGTTCCCGCGTATAAGAGGTGACCAGTTAATGGAGTTTGGCTGGAAAGTATTATTACCGATCGCACTTGCAAATATTTTCTTAACGGCATTGATTAAGGAGTTATTCTTCTAATCTATAAAGGGGGTGCCAGTAAGAGATGAAGGGACTATTTAAAGGGTTAAAATATACGCTTAGTAATTTAAGTAAGAAAAAGGTGACGTATGATTATCCGAACCAGCCGTTACCATTACCAGATCGCTTTCGGGGTATTCAAAAGTTTTATCCAGAGAAATGTATTGTTTGTAATCAGTGTTCTAACATTTGTCCGACAGATTGCATTCAATTAACGGGAAAAAAACATCCTGATCCTATGAAAAAAGGAAAAATTATCGACACGTATGATATAAATTTTGAAATTTGTATTCTTTGCGATTTATGTACAGAAGTTTGTCCGACAGAGGCAATTGTAATGACGAATAACTTCGAACTCGCAGAGTATTCACGTGATGATTTATTTAAAAATTTGCAGTGGCTCGACGAAAACGACGAAAATGTCAGGAAGGAGAATAAAGCATGAATGGCGAGTTTGTAGCATTCTTTATCCTATCCTTTTCTGCGATTATCGGCGGCGTTCTTATGCTGAACTTAACGAAAGTAATGCATATGATGCTGGCCCTTGTGCTTACATTCCTTAGCATTGCAGGTTTGTACTTTCTTTTATCGGCCGAATTTATCGGAGTTGCACAAATTTTACTTTACTCTGGTGCGATCACTATTATTATGATTTTTGGCATTATGTTAACGAAACATAATGCGGAAAATGAGTCGCGCCTTACTCTTCGAAAATGGATTATCTTCTTTGCGGTTGTAGCATTTGGAGCAGTTATGTATTTCGCTGTTAATAGTATCGATTTTTCAAATCAAAGCACACAAGGAAGTTTACCTCTCCATGAAAATAACACACTTCAAATCGGTACACTTCTCTATTCAAAATATATTATTCCATTCGAATTAACCTCAGTTATTTTACTTGTAGCACTTGTAGGAGCGATTATCCTTGCGAAGAAGGATGAGGGAGAGGAGGATTCCCATGAGTAGCGTTCCGGCTTCTGCGTATTTAACACTTGCGATTATTTTGTTTTGCATCGGCTTATTTGGAGCTTTAACAAAGCGAAATACAGTAATTGTATTAGTTTGTATCGAATTGATGTTAAACGCCGCTAATTTAAATCTAGTCGCGTTTAGTAAATTAGGTTTGTTTCCGAATTTAACAGGACAAATTTTTTCGCTGTTTACGATGTCTGTAGCGGCAGCGGAGGCAGCGGTAGGGCTTGCAATTTTGATTGCTTTGTACCGTAATCGCCCGACAGTTCATGTAGATGAGATGGATACGCTCAAAGGATAGCATTGTGACCGAAAAGGGGGAAGGAAACAATGATCGATTATGCATGGCTCATACCGCTTTTCCCGCTTGTTTCGTTTTTGATACTTATTATGTTCGGGAAGAAAATTAGAGAGGGAAGTAGTGTACTAGGTATTTTCTTTACCTTTCTCTCCTTTCTCTCCGCGGTAGTGGTACTAATAGAACGGTTTTCATCCGAGGCAGTGAAGCATAAGTGGGTATGGCTTAGAACAGGAGATATAGATATATCATTTGGTTTTGAAGTTACCGCATTAGGAGCTTTAATGTTGTTTATCGTTACGCTTGTGAGTTTTCTTGTACATGTGTACTCAAAAGGTTATATGAAAGGGGAGGAAAGATTACCGACCTTTTATGCATATTTAGGGCTCTTTACATTTGCGATGCTCGGGCTTGTTATATCGCCGAATTTATTACAGCTTTATATATTTTGGGAGTTAGTAGGACTCGGTTCATTTCTACTCATCGGTTTTTACTTCTTTAAAGAAGAAGCGAAGGCTGCTGCGAAAAAGGCTTTTATTATGACACGCATTGGGGATGTTGGGCTATTTATTGGGATGATTTTAATTTTTTGGCATGCAGGTAGTTTTGAATATGACGCGATTTTTAAAGCGATTCATACGGGCGATCTCTCTCCTTCTATGATTACAATAACGGCGATATTAATTTTTATCGGTGCGATGGGGAAATCGGGCCAGTTTCCGCTTCATACGTGGTTACCAGATGCAATGGAAGGACCGACGCCTGTTTCGGCGCTTATTCACGCAGCAACGATGGTTGCTGCCGGCGTATATTTAGTAGCGACGATGTTCCCGCTATTTTCAGCAAGTGTGGTAGCGATGCAAACTGTTGCAATCGTTGGGGCTTTCACCGCAATCTTTGCGGCCTCTATTGGTCTTGTACAAACGGATATTAAGAGGGTTCTTGCTTATTCTACAGTTAGTCAGCTCGGGTATATGATGCTTGCGCTAGGCTCTGCTGGTTATGTAGCTGGTGTCTTTCACTTAACGACACACGCCTTCTTTAAAGCATTACTGTTCTTGGCGGCAGGAAGTGTAATTCATGCAGTCCATACGCAAAACATTAATAAAATGGGCGGTTTACAGAAAAAGATGAAAGTAACCGGTGCACTATTTTTAATAGGCACACTTGCAATTAGTGGTGTTCCTCTTCTTTCCGGATTTTTTAGTAAAGATGAAATTTTAGTGGCGACTTGGATGAACGGCAATTACTTTCTATTCGTTTTAGCAGTAATTGCGGCATTTCTAACAGCATTTTATATGTTCCGTCTATACTTTCTTGTTTTTACAGGGGAAACGAAGACGGAGGAAGCGGTGCATGAATCACCTCGCACAATGACGTATCCGATGATTGTCCTTGGTGTTCTTGCGGTAGTGGCAGGCTATATAAATACACCGTGGTTCGGAACGTTTCTTGGGGATTGGCTCACGAAAGATGTAGGATTCAAAGTGCAGGAAGTACATGGACCGGTTTGGATTATGATTGTTGCAACGCTCGTTGCATTTGCGGGAATTGTCCTCGCATATTTCATATATGGTAAGAAAGCTATCTCTAGAGATTGGGCAGGCGGAGAAGGGACGCCTCTTTATAACCTTTTGAAAGAAAAATATTATGTGGATGAACTTTACAATGTTACGGTGCTTCCTATTACGAAAGGAATCGCTCATGTACTTCGTTTATTTGAAGTATACGTTGTAGAAGGAATTGCAGTTTTAATTGCGGGATTGGTTAAAGGTATGAGCCGTCTAGGATCGCGGCTTCAAAATGGTAATGTACAAGTGTACGGAACTGTAACGGCCGTTTCGCTCGCTGTGCTCATAATTATTTTGTTATATACGGGAGGGGATTTACGATGAATGGATTGCTATTAACGTTCTTCATTTTCTCCCCGCTTTTAGGGATTCTCTTGCTTGTATTAACGCCGAAAAAAGAATCGCGTACAGTGCGAGCGCTTGGTTTATTTGGGACGGCGCTTCCATTTGGTATCGCTATCGTCCTCGCTTGTACATATGCTTCAGGAAAGAGTTTATCGATATTTGATGAGAAAGTGAAATGGATTAAATTTGGGGATTTTACAGCGGTAGATAAAAGATGGTTCTCCATTTATTACGAGATTGGTATTGATGGTTTATCGCTTGTAATGATGGTGCTGACGGCCCTACTAGCAATGCTTGCAACAATTGCGGCATTTTCCATTAAACGAAATTTAAAAGCATTCTACATGCTATTACTCATGCTAGAAATAGGGATGCTCGGTGTCTTCGCTGCTCAAAATTTAATGCTGTTCTTCATCTTCTTTGAAATTACGCTGCCACCAATGTTTTTATTAATTGGCAAGTGGGGGAAATTGTCGAGTGAAAAGGCTGCATATAGTTATTTAATATATAACGGTATCGGATCAGCTATTTTACTTATCGTTTTCTCGGTTTTATTTGCGAAAACAGGTACAACAAATATTACGGAGCTTAAAGAAATATTAACGAGTGTAGGTGCTGGGGGAGGGATGGCTGTCTCAAGTAGCTTACAGTTCGGCTTGTTTCTTGCCATAATGATTGCCTTTGCGATTAAGCTTCCTGTTTTCCCTTTGCATCGCTGGATGGTCAATGTACACATAGAAGCGCATCCTGCTGTAGTTATGCTTCATGCGGGAGTTTTACTGAAAATTGGAGCATACGGTATTATTCGCTTCGGGAAAGGATTATTTCCAGAACATTTTCGTGATTTTGCAACGCTAATTGCGATTTTAGGAGTCATTAATTTATTGTACGGGGCCTTTCTAGCACTCATCCAAACGGACTTTAGAAAGGTGCTTGCTTACTCTAGTATTTCGCATATGGGCATTGTGTTAATGGGGCTTGCGGCGTTAAACGCACCAGGTATACAAGGGGCACTGTTCCAGGTTGTGTCTCACGGTTTAATTGCGGCATTGCTCTTTTTCTTACTTGGCAGGATTGAAGAGCGTTTTGGGACTTCAGATATTACAGCGCTTGGTGGACTCGCAAAAAGTGTTCCTGTGCTTAGCGGCTTCTTCCTAGCGGGAGGTATGGCATCGCTTGGAATGCCAGGGATGTCTGGATTTATTAGCGAATTCCTTGCTTTTCTCGGTTTATTTCAAGGGAAACCAGTTATAGCTGCCGTAGGTGTACTTGGAATTATTTTAACCGCTGTATACGTATTAAGAGCGACACTTCAAGTGACATTTGGTAAGAAAGAATGGGAAGCGAAATCTGATATACACGGATGGGAGTATGTTCCTGTTATATTACTTATCGTTTGTATTATCGCAATTGGAGTAATGCCAGAACTACTAGGGGATCCGCTTCAAAATACGTTGAAAACATTGGGGGTGAAGTAGGATGGATATGAATACGTTACTTAGCTTGTCGTGGCATCTGATGGTGCCGGAATTCATTATTCTTGGGGCAGCCATCCTTCTTTCCATATGTGATTTGTTTTTTAAGCTGAACCATAGGCACGTTGCGATTGGTGCAATCGCAGCCGTCGTATTAGCGGCCGTGTCATTAATTACGCTATATAGTGAACCAGCGGGAGATATTTTAAATGGATCGTTTGTGTTAGATGGATTTTCAAAAGGGTTTAAAACGTTGTTATTAATCGGGGCAGCTCTCGTCTTATGTATGGCAATGAGCGATGATGAAAAGGATCCTATCGAGGATAAGGGAGAATATTATTACTTAATGTTAATGGCGCTTCTTGGAGCGATGTTCATGGCTTCAAGCGTTGATTTCATCACACTATTCGTCGGTTTAGAATTGCTGTCGCTTTCTTCCTACATTCTTGTAGGAATCCGGAAAAGAAACCGCGCATCGAATGAGGCGGCGATGAAATACGTCATTAACGGAGGAATTGGAACAGCAATTACGCTCTTTGGAATGAGTTATTTATACGGTATTACAGGATCGACCAACATAGTGGAAATGCAAAAGGCATTTACGCAAGGATTGGCCGGGGGCATTCAGTTATTGTTAGCTCTCGCATTTCTACTTTTACTTGTTGGACTCTCATTCAAAATTGCAACAGTTCCCTTTCATATGTGGGCACCGGATGTGTATGAGGGAGCGGCTACACCTGTCACTGCTTTTCTCGGAACGATTTCTAAAATTGCTGGTTTTCTACTCATTACGCGTTTGTTTCTTATGGTTTTTGCAGGAGTGGCAATCCAAGGAGACGCACAATCTTTGTACGGGCGTATGAGTATATACATTGCTGTGCTAGCTAGTATTACGATGATTATTGGGAATGTAGTAGCGTTAAAGCAATACAATGTAAAACGTCTATTTGCCTATTCAGGTATCGCGCACGCTGGGTATTTGCTCGTGCCTCTTGTGGCGCTATCGCAGTTCACGATGGATAGTATGTGGTTTTATATGCTTGCATACATGCTTATGAATATAGGGGCATTTGCAATCATCCACGGATTAATCTTACAAAATGATAAGGAAAATATGACGATTTTTACAGGATTATACAAGCGATCTCCATTTACAGCTATAGTGATGACAATCTTTATTTTATCGTTAGCTGGAATACCGGGGACAGCTGGTTTTATCGGGAAAATTAACATCTTTTTAGGGGCACTCCATGTTGAACCTGCTCATTACGTATTAGCTTCTATTATGATGGGGACAACAGTTGTTTCATTCGTATATTACTTCCGGATATTACAGCAAATGTTTTTCCGCACAGGAGGGGCAGAAGAAAAGCTTCGGTTACCGTTAAATATAAAGATTGTCATGAGTTTTTGTGCAATTTCGATTGTAATACTGGGAATTATGCCGATGATTGGTTACAATTTCTTTTATGAATATTTTCCATTAATGAAGGATTTCTTCTTCTTGGGGAACGTGGTACAATAGTGAAAATAAAAGGTGTAGAGTCCATACTCTGCGCTTTTTATTTTGGAGTAACAGCAAACGGAAACGTATATAAGTATATGTTTTTTGAGAGGAAATTACGATTTGAAATGTAAGAAGCCTATTCGCGTTTGAAAAAGTGTGGCTCCTACTTATTATGGTATCGTTTTTACATTTTGCGTAAGTAGTAGCCAAACAAAAAAGGGGTCGATTTTTTGGCACAACTTTTAGGGCAACAAGCACTGATTGCCATTGTTTCGCATTTATTGTTTATTACTATTACGTGGTGGGCCTTGCAAGGTATTCACATTGAGCGTTTAATGAAGTCTGGGAAAGTGGTGCAGACGAGGGTATTACTCATCCTAGTTACGATTGCAATTGGGACATCTGTCAGTAACTTTTTCCTTGATTATTTAGGCTATTCAAAGAGTTTAACGTATTTAGTAAAGTAAGTGTATAGAACCTCATATCTCCGTTAACAATGGGGATAGGAGGGGATGAAATTGAAGCTTAAAGCCATTCTTATCGTTGTCTTAAGTGTTGTTTTATTTTTGGTTGGATATAGAGAGATGAAACCTATAAGCGATGAACAGAAGATGGAGAGCATGATCAAGGCTTTAGAGAAGAATGATGCAAAAGTAGAGCGGTGGTCATGGTTAGCGCGAGAAACAAAAACAATTTCTAATATACATACGTTTCAAAAATTGTTAAACGATGTGAAGGAAAAGGCAAATATCGAAAGTTGGGAATTAGAACAATCTCCAGATGGATATAAAGCTACATCCTATAAAAAATCTTCTTCCTATGAAGAACGAGTAGTAGTAACTTGGACTAAGGAAAATACTAAAGAAAACACTTTCATTATATTTGAAGTAAGCGGGGCGAAATGGGACCCGAAGTACGTTCAGAAAATGAATAAAATTTTTAACGGAAAACCTACAATTTATACTTGTGTTCAAGGTGTATTGAATGATAAGATTGAAGGTGTTTTGCAAAATAAAACCAATCAGGTTTTGAAAGATCTTTCAGCAAGAGCGATCGAACAGACAGAAGAAAGAGCATTTGTGTCAGTCTCCGCATATAATAAAAAGTGGAATGACGCTCTTTCGATAAATAGAGAGAAAATAAATGTGCAAATAGCAATACGTTCTACAGACAACAAAGATATAATTGTGGTTGGCACACCGATCATAACTTCTGAGTATTGAGTGAATAGATACTGAAAAAAGGACACGGAGGGGAATAATTTGGAAAAGATCATCGTCCGTGGCGGAAAGCGGTTAAACGGCACAGTGCGTGTTGAGGGCGCAAAAAATGCTGTATTACCTATAATCGCTGCAGCCCTATTAGCGAGTGATGGAAAGAATGTACTATCTGAAGTACCAGTTTTGTCTGATGTATACACAATTAACGAGGTATTACGTCATTTAAATGCTGAAGTCGTATTTGAAAATAACCAAGTAACAATCGATTCTTCTAAAGAATTAAACATTGAAGCACCATTTGAGTATGTACGTAAAATGCGTGCATCTGTCCAAGTAATGGGCCCATTATTAGCACGTAACGGTCGTGCTCGTATTGCACTTCCTGGTGGATGTGCAATTGGTTCACGTCCAATTGACCAACATTTAAAAGGCTTCGAAGCAATGGGAGCAAAAGTAAAAGTTGGTAACGGTTTTGTTGAGGCGTACGTAGAGGGAGAACTAAAAGGAGCTAAAATTTATTTAGACTTCCCAAGTGTAGGCGCGACAGAAAACATTATGTCTGCAGCGACATTAGCAAAAGGGACAACAGTCCTTGAAAACGCAGCGAAAGAACCAGAAATCGTTGACTTAGCTAACTTCTTAAATGCGATGGGAGCGAAAGTACGCGGAGCTGGAACTGGAACGATTCGTATCGAAGGCGTTGATAAATTATATGGTGCAAACCACCCTATTATTCCTGACCGTATTGAAGCAGGAACATTCATGGTTGCAGCAGCAATTACTGGTGGAGACGTCTTAATTGAAAATGCTGTACCTGAACATTTACGCTCAATTACAGCGAAAATGGAAGAAATGGGTGTTAAAATTATTGAGGAAAACGAAGGTATACGTGTTATCGGCCCAGATAAGTTAAAAGCGGTTGATATTAAAACTATGCCTCACCCAGGTTTCCCAACAGACATGCAATCACAAATGATGGCATTATTATTACAAGCTGAAGGAACAAGCATGATTACTGAAACGGTATTCGAAAACCGCTTTATGCACGTTGAAGAATTCCGTCGTATGAATGCTGATATTAAAATTGAAGGTCGTTCTGTAATTATGAACGGTCCAAACAGCTTACAAGGTGCTGAAGTAGGCGCGACTGATTTACGTGCAGCAGCAGCATTAATTTTAGCTGGTTTAGTATCAGAAGGTTATACTCGTGTAACAGAGTTAAAACATCTTGACCGTGGCTATGTAAACTTCCATAAGAAATTAGCTGCATTAGGTGCAACTATTGAACGTGTAAACGAAAAAGTAGAAGAAGTGACAGAACAAGAAGTTTCTGATCTTCACGCTTAATTGAAGTAGTCTCTATGTCTTTTGACATAGGGGCTATTTTTTTTACTATTACTGTTATAGTCAAGAAATTCAATACTTATGCACGTCTCAGTAAAAATATTTAGAAAATTTTCGTTTTATTTCGCTATTTGTGGTCAGTACAACTTCACCGCATTAAAATTTCACTTTATATCGATATCCCAAAGCATGTTCTAAAAGATTCCATAGATTCATAAGGATGAAAGGAAGCCAACTTTATATTGGGGGAATAGGATGAAATTTTCAAAGCCACTTTTCATTACAGTAGCGCTTTTAATAGCGCTCGTCATCATTGTACCTGCTGCTCTTGTTATTCCGTTTGCGAAAGCAAAAGTAGGAGAAGAAGCAGCTTCTAAAACTCCTCCAGCGATAGAAAGTATACCAGCTCCAGGGAAAGTGGATACAGCGGTTCAGGTTGCTGTATATCGTGATCGGCAGAAGAAGGTAGACACATTACCTATGGAGGAGTATGTGACCGGTGTAGTAGCTTCTGAGATGAATGCCAGCTTTGAAATAGAGGCGCTAAAGGCGCAGGCATTAGCAGCGAGAACATTTGTAGTCCAGCGTATGCTAAGCGGAGGTAAGAAAAACAATGCGGACGTGACAGATACGGTGAAAGATCAAGTGTACAAAAGCAAAGAAGAATTGAAGAAACAATGGGGTAATAACTACGAAAATAATTTAAAGAAAATCGAGGAAGCCGTTTCGAAAACCGCAGGACAAGTTTTAACGTATGATGGAAAACCAATTTCAGCTTCTTTCTTCTCAACGAGTAACGGCCGGACGGAAAATGCAGCTGATTATTGGGGAAATGATTATCCGTACCTGAAAAGCGTAGATAGTCCGTGGGATCAAGCATCTCCAAAATTTACGAGCGAGCAAACATTTACAGTAGCGGACTTTCAAAAACGTCTCGGTGTGAAAGTACTAGCGGACGGAAAAGTCGGCGATATTAAAGACCTTACAGAAGGCAAACGAGTAAAAGATGTAGCGTTTCAAGGAAAAACATTAACAGGAAAAGAAGTGCGTGAAAAATTAGATTTACGCTCGTCGGACTTCACGTGGAAACAACAGGGGGATAAAATCGTCGTTACAACGAAAGGATTCGGTCATGGCGTTGGCATGAGCCAATACGGAGCGAATGGCATGGCAGCGGAAGGTAAGAAATATACAGATATCGTCGCTCATTATTATAAAGGCGTTGAAATAAAGACGATGAATGATTATGAAGGAAAATTGATGGTGAAGAAGTAGGGTGAAAAAGAGGCCGTCCCAAATGGTAGTTGGGACGGTTTTCTTTTGTTGGTAGGTAGGTTATTTTTGTCGTATTCTGCAGTTAAGTCGATATAATTCAATTTGCGTTGATTTAAATTCGATTATCATTGCAATCGTAACAAAGAAGAAAATAGCTTTAGTCAGAAGTTCAATTTTGGAACGTCCTTTTTGTCATTATTTGTAGAAATAAATGGAAGTTACCCTGTATACCGCGTGTTATAATACAGTTATGTGAATATATAAAATATAATAACAGGGGGTAATGAAAAATGATGATGGATGTACCACTTCTCATTCCGTCCATGATGGAACGAGCGGAGAAATATTTTTCGAAAAAGGAAGTTGTTTCAAGGACTGTATCGCGTATTCATACATTAACATACGGAGAAATTGCAAAGCGGACGAGAAGGCTTGCTAGTGTATTAACGAAAATGGGAATTGAACAAGGGGATAAAGTAGGGACAATTGCTTGGAACCATCATAGGCATTTGGAAGCATACTTTGCGATTCCAGGAATCGGAGCGGTGCTACATACGATTAATTTAAGGCTTTCTGCTGATCACATTTCATATATTATTAATCATGCAGAAGATAAAATCATTCTTGTCGATGAAGATATGGTACCCATATTAGAGAGCATTCAACACGAAATCCCGCATATAAAAGCCTTTATTATTATGACAGACGATCATAAACTACTTCACACAACACTATCACCAGCATATCATTATGACCAATTACTCGAAGAAGGCGATGAGACATTTCCGTTTGTAAAAGATTTAGATGAAAAAGAACCAGCCGGTATGTGCTACACATCAGCTACAACAGGAAAACCGAAAGGTGTAGTTTACACACACCGTAGTATTGCGCTCCATAGTTATACACTTGGGCTTGCGGATGGCGGGAATATATCAGAAGTAGACACTTGTATGCCTATCGTTCCAATGTTCCATGTTAATGCATGGGGATTACCGTTTGCGAGTACATGGTTTGGGACAAAACTCGTATTACCAGGACCGCATTTCACACCGAAAATTTTAGCGGAGTTAATTGAAAGTGAGAAAGTAACAATTACGGCTGGCGTGCCGACAATTTGGATTGGCTTATTACAAGAACTTGAGAAGCATCCATATGATATTAGTAGCGTAAAAACGATATGGTCAGGTGGATCAGCGGCTCCGCAAAGTATGATTCGTACGTATGAAGAGAAATACGAAATTGCATTTAGACAAATATATGGAATGACAGAAACGAGTCCTGCTGTTGTAATTAATTGTCCGAAATCATATCAACGCGATTTACCGAAAGAAGAATATTATAACTTGCGCTCTCGCCAAGGATATTTATTCCCTGGGCTAGAAATGAAAGCGATTGGACAAGACGGTGAAGTTAAGTGGGACGGGAAAGAAATGGGAGAACTTTGCCTAAGAGGCCCATGGATCGCTGGTAGCTATTATAAAGATGAGCGTACAGAGGAATCGATGAAAGATGGTTGGCTCCATACAGGAGATATCGTTACAGTTGATTCGGAAGGATTTATTAAAATTGCTGATCGTACGAAAGACTTAATTAAAAGCGGCGGTGAATGGATTTCTTCAGTAGATTTAGAAAATGCTTTAATGTCACACGATAACGTATTAGAAGCATCTGTCGTGGCAGTTCCGCATGAAAAATGGCAAGAACGTCCTGTTGCTTGCGTCGTGTTAAAAGAAGGACAAGCAGTAGAAAGAGAAGAGCTGTATGCTTTACTAGAAGCCGAATTCCCGAAATGGTGGATGCCAGATGATATTTTATTCGTAAATGAAATTCCGAAAACATCTGTAGGGAAATTCCTAAAAAGAGCACTTCGTGATCAGCTGAAGACTTATATGGTAGAGCAGAAATAGAGAAGAAGGCTATCCTGATGGATAGCCTTCTTTGCTGATATAGTATAAAAACATTGTATTAAATATCATAATTTTCCATTAATTGTTTGGTATAATAGGATAAAAAAACATTTGGGGGAGACAGAATGGCGTTATTGGAGTTGAAACAATTAGGGAAGACGAACCAGTTACCGGCAGTTGAATTGAAGGTTGAAAAAGGACAATGTGTTGTTTTGCAGTGTAATAATCATACAGCTAAAGTGTTGCATCGCATTATTATCGGAGAAGAAGAGGCTTCTTCGGGCAGTGTGTTATTTGAAGGGGAGCCGATTGGAAAGAAAGTATATTCACACATCGGTTTTTGTTTTTTGAAAGATGAAGCATACGACCGTTTGAAGGTGAAGGAATACTTCAAGTTCTTATTAGGGCTTTATGAATCACATATGAGTATAGAAGAAGTAGTACAATATGTCGGTCTCCTAGATAAGTTAAACGTTAAAATAGAAAAATTGTCCTTTTCAGAGAAACGCCGTCTTCATATCGGGCGAGTTATGATTCATAATCCTTATTTAGTTATTTTGGAAGAACCAGAGCAAAACGTAGATACAGAGAGTACAATTATTATTCGAAAAGCGATTATGAAAATGAAAGAGCAAGGAAAGGCAATCTTTATTACGTCATCTTTCTTATCGGACGCCCTTTCGTTAACAGAAGATGTATACATATTAAATAACGATGGTGTGAAAAAAGTAGAAATTGAGCAAGAAGAAGTTGAAGAAGTGGACGGAGAAAAAGTCGTTCAAATGATTCCGCAAATGAAGTTAGAAAGAATACCAGCGAAAGTGAACGATAAAATCATTTTATTAGACCCAATGGAGATTCATTTTATTGAAACGCAAAACGGAGTAACACATATTCACGTTCGTGAAGGCGATTTCGTATGTGCATTAACATTAAGTGAACTAGAAACGAGATTAACAGGATTCGGTTTCTTTAGATGTCATCGCTCGTACCTTGTTAATTTACAAAGGGTGCGAGAAGTCATTACGTGGACACGTAATAGTTTCAGTTTAATTTTGGATGATGAAAGAAAAAGTTCGATTCCGCTTTCGAAAGGGCGAATGGATGAATTAAAAGGTGTAATTGGGCTATAAAAAATGCTCCAATAAGCTCAAAATACGATTCGTTCACCGGTAAAAATACTCCTTTTACCGGTATTTTACTGCGTAAACCCTTTGTTTTTCATATGATTGAGTCAAGAAAAGCGAAACAAACAAACGAAAAGCGCTAAGGCGACTTTCATCTATAAAAAGAAAAAACAAAGGGGATGACGAAATGACATTGGCAATTGAAATGAAAGATGTAATGAAAAGTTTCGATGGAAAAACGGCCCTTCGAAATGTAAATATTGAGGTGAAGCAAGGAGAAATCTTTGGATTCCTCGGACCGAGTGGATCCGGGAAAACAACAACAGTAAAAATATTAACATCTCAATTGCTTCATAGCGTTGGAACAGTAAGAGTGTTAGGGAAAGACATTACGGGACCAAGTAGCATCGATTACAAACGAATTGGTATTTTAACAGACAATAGCGGCTTATATGAAAGACTTAGCATTTATGATAACTTACTATTATTTTGTGACTTATACGATTGTAAAAAAGAACGAATTGATGAAGTGTTAGCACAAGTGAACTTACTAGATGATAAAAAAACACAAGTGAAAAAGTTATCAAAAGGAATGAAGCAGCGCGTCATACTAGCGAGAGCAATTCTTCATAAACCAGATATCCTCTTTTTAGATGAACCAACATCTGCACTTGATCCAGTAAACGTACAAAACATTCATAAAATCTTAAAAGACTTAAATAAAGAAGGAACAACGATTTTCTTAACAACGCACAACATGGACGAAGCAGAAACGCTTTGTAACCGCATTGCCTTTCTATGTGGAGGAGAAATAGTAGCTCTTGATACACCAGAAAACCTTCGCTTGCAATATGCGAAAGATCAAATACAAGTTGTGTTAACAGATAAGAAGAAAGAAATTGTGAAAAAAGATGAATTAGGGGCAAAACGCATTTCAGAATGGATGAAAAAAGGCGAATTACTATCTATTCATTCGCACGAACCAACGTTAGGCGATATCTTTATTGAAGTTACTGGGAGGGGATTATAATGACATTTTCAATGAGACGATTTTCAGCGATTTTCCGGAAAGAGTTACAGGATTTTAAAACGAATTCACAAACTTTAATTATGTTGGTAATGCCACTTGTCTTTTCGGTATTATTTAGTCGCTCAGATAATATGAGAGAAGTTGGAGCAAGTACGTTAACTGCGATGGCGTTAGTTATGGTTGGAGGCTTTGTACAGGCGATGCTTATCGCTGAAGAAAAGGAAAAAAATACGCTTCGTGTTCTTATGCTATCACCAGCATCATCTATTGAAGTATTAATTGGTAAAAGTTCATTAACAGGTATGATTACAGTTGCAATCTGTTTTATTAATCTACTTATTTTAGGTAAATTAGAAGGTAATTTTGCATTATTATTACTCATCTTTGTTCTTGGAATGCTAATATTTAACCTCATTGGTACTTGTATTGGATTATTAGCTCAAAATGTGCCGCAAACATCAACAATTGGATTACCAATATTAATGACATTTCTTTTCGGTGATTTAATTGGAATGTTTGTGAAGAATGAAGTCGTTACAAAAATAATCGATTATTTACCAACTCGTCATATCGGTCTTGCAGTTAGCGGTGTTATAAAAGGTGGAGGTTTAAGTGCAATTACTAGTAATTTATTGAACATAACTATTTGGTTAGTTGCAGTACTTGTTATTACGCTCTTCATTTATAGAAAGAAACAAATGGACTAAAAACTGAGCTCAAACGCTCAGTTTTTTCCTTTTTCTATCATTTCCTCGGAAATTTTGCAATTCCTATACATATTTTCGCATATTTTGTCGAAAATTAATTAGTTATAGGTTGTATAGGATGATTGAATATTGTTCAAAATGATTGCTGAGGTGATGATGGAATGCGAGGAAGAAATAATAAAAAGTCGCGAAAAGTAGTACATTTATTTCAAAGAAGATGGGTGTTTCCGGCACTATACATTGCTTGTGCAGCGGTAATCTTAATGGTTGCGCTATGGTTCCAAGGAGCTAATCCAAAGAAAGCTCCGAACCAAGATCAAGCAACGCCGTATACACAAACGGAAGATCCAGCAGTACCAGTAACAAAGTCTTCAGAAGTAGTGAAAATGCCAGCTGCAGCAAATGCAGAAGTAGTAGTACAGAAGAAATTCTATGAAGATGCAGCATCAGAGGCGGAACAAGAAAAAGCACTTGTCTTTTATAACAACACATATTCCCCTAATAAAGGAATCGACATTGCTGCGAAGAACGGAAAAGAATTTGATGTTACAGCTGCTTTAAGTGGTACAGTAACGAAAGCTGAAAAAGATTCACTTCTTGGTTATGTTGTAACAGTAGATAGTGGAAATGGTGTAGCAGCATCTTATCAAAGCTTAGGCAGTGTGAAAGTAGAAAAAGGTGCAAGAGTTGCGCAAGGTGAAGTGTTAGGGAAATCAGGTCTAAGTGCAATGAATAAAGATGCAGGTTCTTACGTTCACTTTGAAGTACGTAAAGACAATGTGGCTGTGAATCCTGAGCGTTATTTAAATAAATCAGTAGCAGAAATTAAAGCTGATGCAGGTGCTGCAAAGGCGACAAATGCTTCTGGTAAAAAAGCTGATGACAAATCTCAAAAAGAAGAAAAGTCAACAAGCACGAAACCAGAAAGTAAAACAGAAGATAAGTCTCAAAAAGAAGAGAAATCAACAAGCGGTTCGACTAGTGATAAAGAAACGAATGGCAAACAAGATGAGCAATCTCAAAAAGAAGAAAAATCAACGAATGGTTCTACAGAATCATCTAACGGTTCTTCTTCACAAGAATAATAAAGTGAAAAAATCAGTTCTCATTAGGAGAGCTGATTTTTTCACTTTCATATAAAAATAATCAATTTCGAGAAAAAAGTTGCAATAACAAGGAAAAATGACGAGATTCTCGAATATATATTACAAAAGGGAGGGGATACTGTGTCATTTTTATCTGTTCTGTCGATTGCTATTATTTTGTTGTTTGTTTTATTCGCTTTATATTATTATATTGCCAGTAAGAAGGAAGTTCCCCACCAACAGTTGTTGAAAGAAGATTGTGACCGAGAAGAGTGACACCTTTTATAAAGAGGTGTCACTTTTTTTCGCTATAATTGTCATCTTTAACGTATTTCTCACAAAAAAATGTAATTTTTCTTAACTTAGTCCGCAAAAATAGTGAACATGTAGCATATATCAGTAGTGCGGGCAATACAATGGTATAAACCAATGCAAAGAGAGTGTTTGAGGTGAGAAATCGTGAATCCTTTCATTATAAATCCAAGAATGTTTAACGCTTACAAACAGCACTCACATTTACTTCATAGTCGTATGCAGCGAGTCTCATTTCACACTTCTCACATCCAATTTAGGGAGGCGAGTGGTGTGCACGATTACATCAAAGAGAGAACTATCAAGATTGGCAAGTATATCGTGGAGACAAGAAAGACAGTGCGTGTAATTGCAAAGGAGTTTGGGGTATCAAAGAGTACAGTCCATAAAGATTTAACAGAACGTTTGCCAGAAATTAATCCAGAGCTCGCAAATGAAGTGAAAGAAATTCTTGATTATCATAAGTCTATTCGTCATTTAAGAGGGGGAGAAGCAACGAAGCAGAAGTATAGAAAAGAAGATATAGAAAAGCCTGTACGTCAATAAATGCAAAACAGCAAACATTCCTTACAGATTCGGTAATGTTTTTCAGAAAAATTCTTTTTGCGAATATTACGTTTCTGTTAAATTTATGATAAAATCAGAAATTAGGTGTAAAAGAATTCGGGTGTAACCTGATTTTGAATATCGAGGAGGAAAAGACGGGAATGTTTGCGCGAGATATCGGAATTGACTTAGGTACGGCTAACGTATTAATTCATGTTAAAGGTAAGGGTGTTGTATTAAATGAGCCATCTGTTGTGGCAATTGATCGTAATAGTGGAAAAGTATTAGCAGTAGGTGAAGAAGCAAGAAGTATGGTGGGACGTACACCTGGTAATATTGTGGCAATTCGTCCGCTTAAAGATGGTGTAATCGCAGATTTCGAAATTACAGAAGCAATGTTAAAGTATTTCATTAACAAATTGGACGTGAAGAGCTTCTTTTCAAAACCTCGCATTTTAATTTGCTGCCCAACAAATATCACATCTGTAGAACAAAAAGCAATTCGTGAGGCTGCTGAACGTTCAGGTGGTAAAACAGTATTTTTAGAAGAAGAACCAAAAGTAGCTGCAGTTGGTGCTGGTATGGAAATTTTCCAGCCAAGCGGAAACATGGTTGTTGATATTGGTGGAGGTACAACAGATATTGCCGTACTTTCTATGGGTGACATTGTTACCTCTTCCTCTATCAAAATGGCTGGCGATAAGTTTGATATGGAGATCTTAAACTACGTTAAACGTAAGTATAAGCTATTGATTGGAGAACGTACTTCAGAAAATATTAAAATTAAAATTGGTACAGTATTCCCAGGTGCACGTAGTGAAGAGCTTGAAATTCGCGGACGTGACATGGTAACTGGTTTACCACGTACAATTACAGTATGCTCTGAAGAAATTACAGAAGCACTAAAAGAAGACGCGGCTATCATTGTACAAGCTGCAAAAGGCGTACTAGAGCGCACACCACCAGAACTATCTGCGGACATTATTGACCGTGGTGTTATTCTAACAGGCGGTGGAGCTTTATTACACGGTATCGACATGCTTCTAGCAGAAGAGTTAAAATTACCAGTATTAATTGCTGAAAACCCAATGCAATGTGTTGCTGTTGGTACAGGTATCATGTTAGAAAACATCGATAAATTACCACGTCGTGCATTACGATAAGGTTCAAAAACGTATAAAAGTAGTAAAAATCAGGAAGAGGATGTTTTCTTCCTGATTTTTTTGTAGTTGAAGAAGATAAATAGAACTTTGTAGAATTAACTAAGAAAGCGCTTTCCTAGAGTGTGTATGACAAAAACTGCATATTAATGGTAATAGTTTGTAAATGAAAAGTATGCGATAATCACTATTGTGAATTTTATGCGAACCTGATGTAAATTATATGTAAATTTGTTTAGGTTTACAGGGGCTTTTATGATTTCATGATGCGGGGAAATCTCTGTTTTAATTTACTTTCTTTAACCAATTATAAAGGGAATATTTCACAGGGGACAATGAAGTATGAAAAAGGTAATTACATACGGTACATTTGATCTTATTTAAAGGAATCAATATTTAATATAACAAGGGAAATTTTTAATGTGATAATGTGGATTTGAGTCAATATCATGGGGAATTAGATTGTTAACTTGTTTGACAGATTCAGAAATTAATGACTATCAATTACTATTAGAAGGAACTCGGGTAAAGTTATATAAAGCAGAAAATGCTACAGCAATCCCTGAGAAAACAGCTGGATTGGATAAAAAGGTAGTGATTGCTGCAGGTAGATATGTACCTCAGAAAGATTTCGATCTTTTAGTTCCTGTTTTTTCTAAAGTTATAGAGAAATATCCGGATTGGAAGTTGGGAATGTTTGGTTCGTGAGAAGATGAACAACTTCTTCGACAACAGATTTTTGATCATAAAGCTTATAATAATATTTTTCTAATGCCAAAGACGAATGATATTATTGGTGAGATGCTTAATTCATCAATTTATGTTTTAAGTTCCAGATAGGAACCTTTTGGGGGGGTATCATTGAAGCCATGTCAGTAGGGGTTCCTTGTGTAAGTTTTGCTTGTACAGGTCCTGTTGAAATAATTAAAAATAAAGAAGACGGATTGCTTGTAGAAGAAGGAAATATTGATGATCTTGCTAATTCATTAATGACTTTAATAGGATCTGAAGAATTAAGAAAAGAATATGGTCACAAGGCTAAAAAGAATGTTGAGGGGTATACTTTTAATATCGTTGGTGACAAGTGGGAAAATATTTTAGAAGAGCAAGTACAAAAAAATAAAACAGAATAAGAAGGCATTAACAGAGATATCGATATAATATTTTATTGATGTTGTATTAGTAATATCTTTAGTCATAGAATAATAACGTGTGAAATATGAATAGGTAGACATCATAAAATTAAAAATATAAAATATATAGATAATTTATTTTATATAGGATTGTAATTAAATTCTCTATTTCTTTTTATTAGTGGTTAGATTTATGATTTATATAAATACGTTTTAGATTACTAGGAGGATTTTCATTGAAAAAAGTAAGAAAAGCCATTATTCCGGCTGCAGGATTAGGAACTCGTTTTTTACCGGCGACAAAGGCTATGCCGAAAGAAATGCTACCAATTGTTGATAAACCAACAATTCAGTATATTGTGGAAGAAGCAATTGAGTCTGGAATTGAAGATATTATTATTGTAACGGGAAAAGGAAAACGCGCAATTGAAGATCATTTTGATCATTCTTTTGAATTAGAACAAAACCTATTATCAAAAGGAAAGCATGAAATTCTTGAGAAGGTACAAGAGTCTTCGAAAATCAATATTCATTATATTCGTCAAAAGGAGCCTAAAGGTCTAGGACATGCTGTATGGTGTGCACGTAAATTCATTGGGAATGAACCATTTGCTGTATTACTTGGCGATGATATTGTTCAAGCTGAAACGCCATGCTTACGTCAATTAATGGATCAATATGAGGTAACAAAATCATCAGTAATTGGTGTTCAAACGGTTCCAGAAAATGAAACACACCGTTATGGCATTATTGATCCATTAGAGAAAAAGGATCGTAGTTATCAAGTGAGTAAATTTGTGGAAAAACCTGCTAAAGGAACAGCACCATCTAATTTAGCAATTATGGGACGGTACGTATTAACGCCAGAAATATTTATGTTCCTAGAAGATCAACAAACTGGAGCAGGTGGAGAAATTCAGTTAACAGATGCAATTCAGCGTTTAAATGAAATCCAACGTGTGTTTGCTTATGACTTTGAAGGGATACGCTATGATGTTGGAGAAAAGCTTGGATTTATTCAAACAACTGTTGAAATGGCACTGCAACATGAAAACCTAAGAAAAGAGCTATTAGACTATATGAAAAAGTTAGTAGAAAGCGAAATGGTTTATAATTAAGTTTTAACGACACAAAAAAGACTTCTATTTCATTAGAAATGAAGTCTTTTTTTAGAAAAGGATGCTAAATTTTTATGAATTAGAGTCAATATACTTGGTAAAAAGTTAAGGTAAATCTGTTTTGGGGATTAACCTTTTAATGATATTTCTTTTTTCGGTCATCGTACTTGTAGAACATTATTTAATTCAGTTGTAAATGGTTACTTCTGATACGCCATACTCGCTGCTTAATGCTTTTACAGATTGTCCCGAATGATATAATTCAACCACCATTTTTTAAACTCTTCATTAAATTTCTTGTTTGTCATCCGGACACTGCCTCCTTGAAATCCAGTGTAAGGACTTAACTAAGTTGTGTCCATATGACTATACTAACTCCGTTATTTTTGAATTTATATAAGGATAATTGAATGAAATATACTAAGGTAATCGATGGGTTTGATGTATAAATTTATATTGACGGGTTCATTATCAAGAACTAAAATGAATATCGAGTATATTAAGATTAATGAAAAAAGGTATATATTTTCTGAATAAAATATATACTCGGAAAATTCATCCTGTTTATGATTTAGTAAGTTATGTTCGGTATAATCAAAATTAACTTAGGTTATACGATTTAATTTACCTACGATTTGCTTTTTTATTAATCAAATAGACAGTAATGGAGGGGAAACATGGAAAAGGAAATAGACTTAAAAAAATTATTTAATGTTATAAAAAGAAAATTTTGGATTATTGCAGTAATTACGATATTAGCGGCATGTATTGGTGGTATATATAGCATTTTCATGAAAACGCCTTTATATGCGTCTTCTGCAAGAATCCTCATTCCAGCTAATGCCGATGCTATAGCTACACTTAAAGTGATGATAAAGGAACCTATTGTTTTAGAGAAAGTGGCCCAGCAATTAAATTCGCAAAAATCAGCAGATGCATTGAACGGACAGGTCAGTGTTGGAAAGATTGAAGAGTCACAGGTTTTTGTTATTACGGCTGTGGATACTAATCCAGCCCAGGCAGTCAAAATTGCCAATGCTACAGCAAATGTTTATAAAGAAGAAGCCAATGCTATCCTAAATTTTTCGAATGTCCGCATCTTAACAGAAGCAAAAGTACAAGAGCATCCTTTACCGATAAACTTGAATCATGCAAAAGCGATTGAGATGGCCTTGGCTGCCGGTCTTATACTGAGTATCGGAGTAGTCTTTGTATTGGATTCTCTTGATGAAACAATTAAATCGGAACGTAACATTGAAAAATTATTACCGGTTCCCGTTTTAGGAAGTGTTTCTCAAATGAAGAAAAATAATATAGTAGATAAAACAAGTAAGAGAGAAAGTGTAATAGTGGAGGGGAAAACATTTGATTCATAATAAAAAGCAAAGCCGTATCCTTGATAATAGTCATTTAATTGCTCATATCGCTCCGAAATCGAAGATGGCTGAGGAATATCGAACAATTCGTACTAACCTTCAATTTGCAATCGGCACGGACAAAACAAGAACTATAATTATTACTTCTCCTGGATATGGAGAAGGTAAAACCACCACTGTGGCAAATTTGGCGGTTTCTATGGCTCAGCGAGATGAAAAAGTCTTAGTTGTTGATGCGGATTTGCGAACTCCGGAACTACATGCGATTTTTGGGATGGAAAATAAATCTGGATTAACAAATATTTTGGAGGGAAAATCAGCATTAGAAAAAGTGGTAATGCAGACAGAAATCAAAAATGTACATATATTGACAAGTGGTCCCGAAGTTAATAATCCAGCTGAGATGCTTAGTTTACCATCTATGCAAAACTTAATTAGCAAAGCCGTAGAGCAGTATGACATTATTTTATTTGATTCTCCGCCCCTTCTTGAGGTTATAGATACAAATATACTAGCTAGTCAATGTGATGGGGTATTATTGGTGTTAAGTTGCTATCAAACTGCTAGTGAAGCAGTTGTTGAAGCGAATAGGGCCTTAGATTTAACAAAAGGAAAGCTTGTAGGGGCTATTCTAAATAAAAAAGTATAAGAGATTTATTAGAATTGATTATACATAAAATGATAATACAGCGCTTTCCTAATGGGTGACGTAAGGATGAGAAGCTTTTCATATGTTTTATAGTAGAGAATGAAAGACCACCTATAAAAAATTATAGGGTACGGTGATGTCTCCTTACCACTATCAATGGAGACACTCGATCATACTGTGGGTTGAAGAACCTTAGACGTTAGTCGTCAAGAGTGTGGTGTGAGGGAGGGTTAGATGCCCAAACTTATTTGAGGTTCTTGTCTAGAAAGTCTTTCTAAAGGATTTTGTAGATAGGAACTTTGTATTAGTTGGTTATTGATTATTTTCCTTGTCTATATGTTTAGCTAGACATATTCAATATATAAATCTTTTAATTCTAAGATAACAATTATGAGGATTTCCTTTTGTTATATATAAAAAATTTAGAGAGGGGGGCCTATTATGACATATCGTCAGAGATTATCCTTATTAATTTTAATTGATTCCTTAATCGTATTAACTACGGTTTTCTTTAGTCGCTTCTTGGTAAGTGCTGATTTCAATGTCATAACATTTCCCATCGTAGTGAGTGCAATGACGCTGCTACTTAGCCATCATATTTTTTCGTTTATTTATAAGCTTTATAAAAAAGCATGGGAGTATGCAAGTGTAGGGGAATTGCTAATTATTTTAAAAGCAATCACACTTTCTGTTATCACAACAGCAGTAGTACAACAAATATTGGTTCAAGATATTTATTTCCGTCTTCTTGTTGTAACTTGGATGATTCATATTTTACTGATTGGAGGATCACGTTTTCTATGGCGGATGTTCAGAGATGCTTATATTCAAAAAGGGGACGACAAAAAAAGAACACTAATCATTGGTGCGGGTTCTGCAGGTACAATGGTTGTAAGGCAACTTTTGAATAGTAATGATACTGAATTACTGCCTGTGGTATTTATAGATGATAATATAAAGAAACAAGGTTTGGATATTCTTGGAATACCGGTAGTTGGAGGAATTGATCGTATTGAATTTGCTGTTCAGCAATTAGATATCGATAGCATCATAATAGCAATTCCCTCACTTAGCAAGAAAGCATTAAATATGATTTTTCAAGAATGTTCCAAGACAAAAGTAAAAACACAAATTCTTCCAATGCTAGAGGATTTAGTGACTGGAAAAGTTTCAGTGAATGAATTTCGTGATGTCCAAGTAGACGATTTATTAGGACGTGATCCTGTTGAATTGGATATTGAAAGTATTTCAGAATTTATTACTAATAAAATTATTTTAGTAACTGGTGCTGGTGGTTCAATTGGATCTGAAATTTGTCGTCAAATTGCAAAATTCAACCCAAAACAATTGATTTTATTAGGTCATGGTGAAAATAGTATTTATTCTATCGAAATGGAATTGAAAGAGCTATACGGTGACACAGATATTGTCGTTACCACAGAAATTGCTGATGTACAGGATGATCTGAAAATGATGTCAGTAATGAGTCAATATCAGCCTCAAGTTGTTTATCATGCCGCTGCACATAAGCATGTACCATTGATGGAACGTAACCCCGAAGAAGCTATCAAAAACAATTTAATTGGGACAACAAACGTGGCAAAAGCGGCAAGCTGGAATGGGGTCGAGACGTTTGTAATGATTTCTACAGATAAAGCTGTGAATCCGACAAGTGTAATGGGAGCAACAAAAAGGCTTGCTGAAATGGTAATTCAAAACTTGGACAAAACAAGTAATACAAAGTTTGTGGCTGTAAGATTTGGTAATGTATTAGGAAGCCGCGGTAGTGTTATACCGTTGTTTAAAAAACAAATTAAGCAAGGTGGTCCAGTTACGGTTACACATCCAGATATGATTCGTTACTTTATGACAATTCCAGAGGCATCCAAGCTTGTAATACAGGCTGGTGCATTAGCTAAAGGAGGAGAAATATTTGTATTAGATATGGGAGATCCTGTGAAAATAGTAGATCTTGCGAAAAATTTAATTACATTATCAGGAAATTCGCTAGAAGAAATACAAATAGAGTTTACTGGAATAAGACCTGGAGAGAAGCTCTTTGAAGAACTATTGAAAAAAGAAGAAATACATGAACAACAAATTCATCCTAAAATTTATATAGGTAAAACATCGAACCTTTGTATAAACGAAATTGAATCAGTTCTCCAAACTTATAAGAATCTGGAGAAGACGGAATTAAGAAAACGTGTATTGACATTGGCAAATAGTCATATAACTCCACAAAATATGATGTAAATATGGATTTTGATCTGCATATATATGCTTAGACTTATGTTTTACTATGTAGAGAAATGAGAATGAAGTATGAACAGGTGGTTAGTTACAATATAACAATTGTAGGGTGATATATATGGAAAATAAAGTATTATTTTGTGCGACGGTAGACTTTCACTTTAAAGCATTTCATTTGCCGTATATGAAATGGTTTAAAGAACAAGGCTGGGAAGTCCATGTTGCTGCTGCTGGCAACATGGAACTTCCATATGTGGATAAGAAGTATGACATTTCTATTCAAAGGTCACCTTTGCAATTTAAGAATATTAAGGCTTATAAAGAGCTGAAAGATATTATTGATGAAAATCAATATAAAATTATTCATTGCCATACCCCGATGGGGGGAGCCGTTGCACGTTTGGCAGCAAGAAAGTCTAGAAAGCATGGAACAAAAGTTTTATATACTGCGCATGGATTTCATTTTTGTAAAGGTGCCCCGCTTGCAAATTGGCTGTTATATTATCCAATTGAAAAAATGCTAGCAAATTATACAGATTGCCTCATTACAATTAACCAAGAAGATTATAACTTGGCTGTTCAGCGAAAGTTTAAAGTACCTAAAATTGAACAAATTCATGGGGTGGGAGTGGACACAGAATATTTTAAACCAGTTAGTGAGGCTCAAAAGAATTGTCTAAGGATTGAGATGGGTTATAAACCGGATGATTTTTTAATGTTTTATGCGGCTGAGTTTAATAAAAATAAAAATCAGCAGTTTTTGATTCGTTCATTGGCCTTAATAAAAGATCATGTTCCCAATGCGAGGCTTCTATTGGCTGGGAATGGTCCTTTGATAAATGATTGCAAAAATTTAGCTAAACAAATGGGTGTATTTGAAATGATAGATTTCCTTGGTTATAGGAATGATATTGCAAAAATTTTACCTATTTGTGATATTTCTGTTGCATCCAGTCTACGTGAGGGGTTACCAGTTAATATTATGGAAGCGATGGCTTGCGGATTGCCTGTTATAGCCAGTGAGAACAGGGGCCATAAAGAGTTAATTCAAAATGGTGTAAATGGTTGGACAGTAGGTCGTGAAGACATACAGACAATGGCAGAAAAGATAAAATATCTTGCTGAAAATAGTAGCTTACAAGGCATATTCGGAGAGTCTGGTCGTGAGATTATTAAAAATAATTATGCCGTCAATAAAGTATTAGAAGAAAAGAGCTATATTTACACCATGTTTATGAGTAGAACGGAGGCGTTAGATTGGATTGTCCATTAAGAATCTTACATGTTGTAGTCAATATGAACCGTGGTGGTGCAGAAACCCTTATTATGAACTTGTACCGGAATATAGATCGAAATAAAGTGCAGTTTGATTTTCTTACTTGTAAGGAAGGTGTTTTCGATACAGAAATATCGGAATTAGGTGGGAAAGTGCACAGGATTCCATATATTACTGATGGTGGTCATAACGAATACATAAAGTCTTTAGATAATTTTTTTGAATCTCATCAAGAATATATGATTGTACACTCACACATGGATAAGATGAGTGGATTTGTGTTACGTGCAGCTAAGAAAGCCGGTATACCAGTTCGTATCGCACATAGTCACAATACTAGCAGTGAAGGTGGAGTTGCTGCGAAAGTATATAAGTGGTATGCAGGGAAGTATATATTACGAAGTGCGACACATCTTTTAGCATGTTCGGATGCAGCATCTCGCTGGTTATTTGCAGGTAAAACAGATACTGCCACGATTTTAAAAAATGGAATTGAGCCTGAAAAGTTTTCATTTTCCCCCGAAATTAGAAAACAGATACGAGAGGAACTAAATCTTACAGTTGATAACTTTGTAGTAGGGCATGTAGGAAGGTTTGCGCATCAAAAAAATCATGGATTCCTTATCGAAGTGTTTGCTCAGTTAGTTAAACTTAGAAGAGATTCCGTTCTTGTTTTGGTGGGGGATGGTCCGTTACGGTTAAAGATTGAACAAAAAGTGGAAGAATTAAATTTAGGGGCTAATGTAAAGTTTCTTGGCATAAGGAGCGATATCGACCATTTACTTCAAGCTTTTGATGTATTTGCATTCCCATCCATTCATGAAGGATTGCCTGTTACTCTTATAGAAGCGCAAGGAGCTGGGTTATCTTGTGTAATCTCGGATGCGATAACTAAAGAAGTAGACATGGGAGCAGGTCTAGTGAGTTTTGAAAGCATAAATACCTCTCCCGAAATATGGGCGCAGGATATATTGGATGTCAATAAACGTATGCAAGATGTAGAAGGATATATCAAGAAAGAAGGATATGATATAAGTGAATCGGCTACTTGGCTTGAGAATTTTTATCTTCAAGCGCTTTAATTAATAGTAACTTCTATATTTTAAATAATGTCTAAAGGATTAAAAAGGAGCACAATGATGTCAAGAGTTTCATGTTGTCTTAGGCTAGGAGAAGTTCCGCTGCATCTCTATAATATAACTGCAGGTTTTGTTCTACTTGCTCAACAAGGAGTAATAGACTTGAGGATAGAGAAACTTAGTAAGAATCATCAAGATCAATTACCTTATAATATGATGGAAGTTATAATCAACGGGAAAACTCGAGTGTTATATGATGTTAATGATGGTTATGATAATTTGCTTAAGCAAAATCAGGATTATGTTGAGTTTATGAATGTGTTGTTAGAAAAATACGACTTTTACTTTAAGCGAAGTTTTAATAGTTTTTATAATTCAAAGTTAAGGCATAAGGAAAAAATTTATCCTCTTGGATTAAATTATATGGTTACAATACCTGGAAATATTGCGCATTCACCGATGCCTCAAGATCCACTTAGGGAGAAAATTAAGAAAGTAATACGGAAGGTTCCGTTGTCTCAATATTACAATGGTTTATATCGTATTAATTCTTTTGAAGATATACCTCATAAAGAAATAGATTCAAAAATTCTTTTTATGGCTAGGTTATGGGATGTAAATGGAGATTATGAAGGGCAAATTTCTTCGAATAAAAAGGAAGAACGTGCATATATTAATGATTTTCGAGCAACATGCATTAGACTTTGTCGAAAAGAGTTTGGAGATAAATTTTATGGAGGAGTAGCACCATCAGAATTTGCATATAAAAATTATGCAGATATTGTTATAGAAGACGGAAAAGCTACTGAACGGAATAATTACCTAAGAAAGGTAAAAGAATCTGCAATTTGTATTGCAACTATGGGATTACATCAATCTATTGGTTGGAAATTTGCAGAGTATGTTGCAGCAAGCAAGGCTATAGTAACAGAAGAATTACATTATGAAGTCCCAGGTGATTTTCGTGATGGTCAAAATTATCTTGTTTTTAAAACACCAGAAGAATGTATAAATCAAATATATACTTTATCAAATGATGAAAATTATAGATATCAAATGATGATTAACAATTATAGATATTACCATGAATATGTAAGACCTGATAGATTAGTATTAAATAGTATATTAACAATATTAGGGAATGAATTTTAATAGATTAGATGATTGATGGAGAGATGTAAATTGAAACCTACTCTTACAATTTTTACACCTACATTTAACCGTGCTTACACGCTGCATTTATGTTATGAAAGTTTAAAGCGACAGACAAGTAAGGATTTTGTTTGGTTAATTATTGATGATGGATCTACAGATGACACAAGAGAGTTAATAGAAAATTGGATTTCCCAAGGCAGTATCTCAATTCAGTATCATTATCAAGAGAATCAGGGAATGCACGGGGCACATAATACTGCTTACGAATTAATTGATACGGAACTTAATGTTTGTATTGATTCTGATGATTATATGGCGGATGATGCCGTTGAAAATATCACTCGTTTTTGGAAGGAGTATGGAAGTAATGATTACGCTGGCATAATAGGATTAGACGCTAATCCAAATGGAAAAGTTATTGGAACGATGATGCCGGAACATGTGAAGGAATCTAAACTGACAGATTTGCATGCGAAATATAAAGTCACAGGTGATAAAAAGTTAGTTTATCGATCAGAGTTAACACGAAAAACCCCACCATATCCAATATTTCCGGGCGAAAAGTACTGTCCTTTAAGTTATAAATATATTCTTATTGATCAAGAGCAGCCTTTACTCATCATGAATAAAGTTCTTTGTCATGTTGAGTATTTAGCAGATGGATCTAGCATGAACATTATTAAGCAATATAGAAAAAACCCCCAAGGGTTCTCATTCTTTAGAAAAGTTGCTATGAAATATGCTCCTACATTAAAAGAAAAATTTCGAGAATCTATACATTATGTATCTAGCAACTTGATGATCAAAAACTATAAATTTCTTATTGAGTCCCCATGTAAGCTTATTACTTTGGTGGCTACACCTTTTGGGATTATGCTTCATTTTTATATTCAAAAGACGAGTAAAGCTACTGTTTTGAAAAATAAATAGTAGGTCTTTAATTAACTATGTATTTTATTGTCACATGTATTTAGATTGTAAGAGAAATATAGGACTGATAGGCTATATTATTGAATTATTTGGTTAAAGAATAGCAAAGAGTTTTATATTTACAATCTATAATATGAAAGGAATTTAAAAATGTTTATATTTTGGGTTACGCTGGTCTTAGTTTATATTCTTTCTTTTTTAGCAAGATATTTTTCTACTCCTGTAATAATGGGACCACACATTGTTCAATCAAAGCCAAATAAGCTGTTAGTATTTTTAACAATAGTTATTCTTGTAATGGTGTCTGGTCTCCGTAATAATATCGGGGATACTTTTTTTTATATGTATTCTTATAAAAAAGATACGTTTGATTGGGAACATATAAAAGAAGGAAAAGATATGGGTTTTAATGTGCTTCAGATGATTTTAAAACAGTTCTCTAATGACCCTCAAATATTGATTTTTGTAACGGCACTAATAACAAATGTACTTATTGTGTTGGTTTTATATAAATATACAAGAATGTTCGAATTAAGTTTATATGTATATATAACAGGTGGAATGTATTTAATATCAATGAATGGGATAAGGCAATTTCTTGCAGCAGCAATTATTTTTGCTGCAACAAAATATATATTTGAAGGTAACTGGAAAAAGTATATTCTAATTATTCTATTTGCATCAACAATACATCAAACTGCACTTATCCTTATTCCAATATATTTTATGATTAGGAGAAAAGCATGGTCATGGGAAACGTATGTAACCCTTTTTTGCTCTGTATTCATAGTTATAGGGTTTAATCAATTTTTAGATACGTTATTCTCAGTCATAGGAGATAGTCAGTATGGAGATTACAAGAACTTTTCTGAGGGCGGAGCAAATATACTTAGAGTTGGAGTTAATATTCCTCCAATTATTATTGCTTACATTGGAAGAGAGAAACTTAGGGAAATATTTCCTAAAAGTGACTATGTAGTAAATATGTCTATATTAGGACTTGTATTCATGATAATTTCAACACAAAATTGGATTTTTGCAAGATTTTCTATATATTTTGGATTATACCAATTAATTTTAATTTCATGGATTATAAAATTATTTACTGATAAAGACCAAAAACTAGTTTATTATGCAATATTAGTATTTTATTTTATTTTCTATGCATACGAGAATGTAATAACATTAAACATTATTTATAAAAGTAATTTTTTAAATTTCTAAGTTTTTTAAGGTGAAATATGTTAATGACTAGTTGATCAATGAAATATGGAAATTTAGGTGTATAGGTATATTATTCTATATAGTTTAGAAAGGGGATACTGAGTTGGCATTTACAGAAAAGATTCCACGCACCATTCACTATTGTTGGTTTGGTAAAGGAGAAAAACCTATAATAGTAAAAAAATGTATAGATAGCTGGAAAGAGAATTTAGCTGGTTATGAAATAATTGAGTGGAATGAAGATAATTTTGATATAAATTGTAATTTATATGTCAAGGAAGCCTATGAATACAAAAAATTTGCATTTGTAAGTGATTATGTAAGAGTATACGCTCTTTATAAATTTGGAGGAATTTACTTAGATACGGATGTGGAGGTATTCAAATCTTTTGATGATATGCTACATCATGATTCATTTTGGGGATTTGAACAAGAGAACTATATAGCTACAAGTACAATAGGAGCGACTAAAGGAAATGTGTTAATAAGAATGTTTCTAGATTCATACGAAGAAAAAAGTTTTATTAAAGAGGACGGAAAGTATGACAGTTTAACCAATGTGGCCATTATAAGCGAGATACTAAAAAATAAAGGATTACAGTTGAATGGAAAATATCAAGAAATAAGTGGGATAGGAGCCTTCTATCCTCAAACATATTTTTCTCCATATGATTATATTAACTGTAGAAAATTTATTACTCCAAATACATATGCAATGCATCATTTTTATAAAAGTTGGTTACCACCTAAAGCAAGATTGAAGAGTGGTTTAAAACTGTTAGCATCTAAGGTTATAGGTGGAGAAAATATAGCGCGGATAAGAAAATTTGTTACAAAAAATTAGGAGGCATATATGAAGGATATACTGGTGGCCTCATTTGATATGGAAGTTGGAGGAGTAGAAAGAAGCCTTATAAGTATGCTTGAGGGTTTTGATTACAAAAAATACGCTGTTGATTTAATGCTGTATAGGCATCAAGGGGATTTTATGGAATTAGTTTGTAACAAGGTAAATTTATTAGAAGAAATTCCACAATACACCACCTTTAGGAAGTCAATCGGAGAAACATTAAAGGATAAAGAGTATGGCATTGGATTTTCTAGAATTTTATCTAAGATAAATACTCGTTTTGCAGGAAAAGCTAAAGGAATAGTAGAGACAGGATATTATCAAATGCAATTAATGTGGAAATATGCTATTCCATTTTTACCTAAACTAGATAAAGAGTATGATGTTGCAATTAGTTATTTGTGGCCACATTATTTTGTAGCAGATAAGGTCAAGGCTAAGAAAAAAATAGCATGGATTCATACAGATTATTCTACAATTGAGACAGATATAGAGATGGATTTAAAAGTATGGAATAAATTTGATTGTATTGTAGCTGTATCAGAGGCATGCAAAAATTCATTTTTAAAAAAATATAGTGCATTAAAAAATAAGGTTATAGTAATGGAAAATATAACCTCCCCGCAGTTTATTAGAGATATGGCGAATGAAGAAATAGATACCCCTATGCTTCTTGATAACCGTTTTAAAGTTATAACTGTGGCTAGACTATCTCATGCAAAAGGAATCGATAATGCTGTTAGGGCTTTAAGGATATTGAAAGATAAAGGCTATGAGAATATAGCCTGGTATGTAGTTGGATATGGTGGAGACGAAACAATGATTAAAAATCTAATAAGGGATTTGAAATTAGAAAATAGCTTTGTGTTGCTAGGAAAGCAAATCAATCCATATCCATATATAAAAGAAGCTGATTTATATGTCCAACCATCTAGATATGAGGGAAAAGCTGTTACAGTAGGAGAGGCTCAGATACTTGCAAAACCAGTCCTAATTACAAATTATACAACCGCAAACAGTCAAGTGAAAAATGGGGTTGACGGATATATTACGGAATTATCCGTTGAAGGAATAGCAGATGGAATAGAAAAATTGTATAAGGATGCTACCGTAAGAAAGCAGTTAGCTAACAATTGTAGTAATACTGATTATAGTAATAAATATGAATTAAATAAGTTGTATGAAATTATAGAGGCTTAAAAGTTTATTAAGTGTATTGGTACAACTACAAAAATTTTTAAAAATGAAAGTATAAGGGATTCAAAGCAAAGGGGTGAATTGCCCATGAATAGAAATGTCAGTGTAATTATACCGGTTTATAATGCTGGTAAATATATTACTCGGTGTATAGAATCACTGTTAAATCAGGTGCTTCATAACTGCGAATTTATCTTTATTAATGATGGTTCAACGGACAATAGCGTAGAGATTATTGAAAAGTATAGGGCACTAGATGACAGGATTATACTTATAAATCAAAAAAATCAAGGTGTGAGTATTGCAAGGAATCAAGGACTTCTTATAGCTAATGGTGAATATATTGGATTTGTTGATGCTGATGATTATGTAGAAGCGGATATGTATGAAACTCTGTATAATTCAGCAAAACAAAGCAATTGTGATGTAATTATATCAAATTTAAGAAGTGAGATTGAAGGGCATAAGGTAACAATTGAATATCCATTTCCAACTAATATCGTTCTAAAAAAAGAATATATAAATAAAGAGATATTAACCTATTTTCTTAAAAGCGATAATTTAAATACTGCTGTAAACAAAATTTATAAAAATAGCATAATAACGAAAAATAATGTGAAGTTTCCAGAGAAGGTCGCATTAGGAGAAGATGGAATGTTTAATATTCAATTTTTTAGTAATGCAACTAATATGAAATATATAGATTATACGGGATATTATTATAGGGATGTAGCGGGTAGCGCAACTCGGGATATCTCAAAAAAAGATTATTTCAAGCGAGCTGTGGAAGTATATAATATGGAACTACCGAAAATTTACATCGAAAAGGTCGATAAGGCAAAGATACGTGAATTGAAATCAAGAAAGTTTATAAATAGTGTAATTTCCTACGTATATATTTATTTTGAACCGTCTAAGGAAATACGGTTTAGTGAGAGATATGAATACATAAAAAAAATGATATGCAATAAATATGTTAGAGAGGCATTGCCGCTATATTGTGAAGTAACTTATAGCAAGCTTGGTAGATATGAGAAATTTTTAATAAATATGATTAAAAGAAAATCTACTGTGGGGTTATACTTCGCAGTCTCTTACAGCAGGCTTAGAAATAAATAAAACTGGAGGAATTTAGTGTGAAGTTTATGATGTTTGCCCATGGGGGCAGTTTAAATAGAGGGTGCGAAGCGATAGTTCGAGCTTCTACAAATATTATAAAAGAAAAAATAGATGGAGCAAAAGTATGTTTGGCATCAGATAGACCTGAAACAGATAAGGTAATCAATAAGTTAGATTATATATATGATGGTTCTAGCCGCAGTCTGAAAAAATATTCATATGATTGGTTATTGTCCTCAGTTAAAGTAAAACTCTTTAACGATGAGTCTTATGCATTAGGGAAAATTCATCATAACATAATAAAGCATATAAAAAGTTCCGATGTATGTTTATCTATCGGGGGGGATAATTATTGCTATGGAGAGCAACCTGGGTGGTATGAGATTGATAGAAGAGTAAAAATGCAGGGGAAAAAGCTAGTACTATGGGGATGTTCTATAGGAGAAGAGGATATGTCTGAAAGAAAGTTGGAAGATCTAAAGCTCTTTGATTTAATATTAGCACGCGAAAGTCTTACCTATAATATGTTAAAAAAACAAGGATTAAATAACGTTCAATTGTGTGCTGATGCTGCATTTACAATGGAAAAAGAAGAATTGGAGTTGCCTAATGGATGGCAGGAAGGAAATACAATGGGTCTTAATTTTAGCCCGCTTGTATGGAATAGAAATGAGAATTCTCAAGTTGCGGTAAGAGAGTTAATTAATCATATATTAAATACGACAGATATGACGATTGCTCTTACACCTCACGTTATTGAAGATGGGAACAATGATTACGAAGTTCTCTACAAATATTACAAAGAATTTAAGGACACAGGCAGAGTGATTCTGTTACCAGATAACTTAAATGCAATACAGTATAAGGGGTATATAGCTAGAATGCGTTTCTTTATAGGAGCTCGAACGCATGCAACTATAGCTGCTTACTCTAGTTTTATTCCGACTATGGTATTGGGATATAGTGTAAAGTCCAAAGGGATATCTAAAGATATATTTGGGGAAGAAAAATTAGTTTTAGATATAGAGGAGATATCTGATAGTAATAAATTAAAAGCAAGATTTGATGAGATGGTACGAGAGGAAGAGGAGATAAGGCAAAAGCTACGACAATCTATACCTAATATAAAGAAAATGTCTTACAAAGCAGTAGAATATTTGAAAGAATTGTCTAAGTAATTTGGGGTACATTATGAAAAAAAAACTACTATTTGTTATGCCTAGTTTATCTGCTGGTGGTGGAGAAAAAAGCTTGATAAATTTACTATCTCAGATAGATTACAGTTTATATGATGTAGATTTATTTTTGTTTAATAAAACAGGAATATTCATAAATTCGATACCAAGAGAGGTAAATATATTAGATCTGCCAAGTGATTATAAAATATTTGCATCTAGCCTTAAAAATTCAATAATGGGCTTTTTAAAGAATGGACAAATTGATTTAGCATATTCAAGATTGATGTTCACTATTAAAAATAGATTGATAAAGGAAGCTGCAATTTCAGAACAGTATACATGGGAATATCAAAGTAAGTCATTTGAAGTGTTAGAAAAAGAGTATGATGCAGCGATAGGCTATCTTGAAAAGTCTTCAATATACTTCGTAGTTGATAAGGTCAATGCCAAAAAAAAGGCTGGATGGATACATACAAACTATTCGAATTCAGGTATGGATTGCCAGTTCGATAACTCATATTTTGAACAACTAGATAATCTAATAACGGTTTCAGAAGAGTGTGCAAAATCGTTACAAGAAAATTTTCCACAACTAAAAAATAAAGTTACGATTATATATAATATAGTAGCTCCTGGCGTTATATATGATTTATCTAAAGAAGATATAGAAGATGACAGTTTGTTTGATAGACATTATACCAATATTATTACTGTCGCCAGATTAAGTCATGAAAAGGGTTTAGATTTAGCAGTGAAATCTTGCAAGTTACTTCTTGAAAAAGGATACAAGATAAATTGGTACGTATTAGGGGATGGAAATGAAAAAGATGCATTAGAACGTTTAATAGAAGATCATCATCTATCAAACCATTTTACAATTTTGGGGGTTCGAGAAAATCCCTATCCTTATATACGAAAAGCAGATATATATGTGCAACCATCTAGGTATGAAGGTAAGTCTATAGCAATTGATGAAGCAAAAATATTGCATAAACCGATAGTGGTGACTAACTTTGAAACTGCAAAAGATCAAATAAATCATGGAATAAACGGAATTATTGCTGAGATGTCTGAAGAAGGAATAGCAACTGAAATTGAAAGGCTTATCAAAGATATAGAATTAAGGGAAAGAATCGTAAATAATTTATCTACAGAAAAGTTAGGAACCGAAAAAGAAATAAATAAGCTCTACGGAATTCTTTAAAAGGTGATTATTATGAAAAAAGACGTATTATTTGTTATCAATAATTTGAACTGCGGTGGGGCTGAGAAGTCATTAATCTCTCTGTTGAATACGATGGATTACTCTCGCTATAATGTGGATTTATTTTTATTTAAGCATGAAGGTTTATTCCTTAATAAAATTCCTAAACAAGTGAATGTATTAGAAGAACCTCCTGAGTATCAGTTGTTTGATATGCCGATAAAAGCAGCTATCATGAAATGCTTGCGACAAGGAAGACTAGATATAGCCTTATCAAGGGTTTGTGCAGGTTACATATTTAAAAGTGAAAAAAACAAGGCTCGTTGTGAACAGAGAGTATGGCGATATCTATCAAAATCTTTACAGAATATAAGTAAAAAGTATGATGTAGCGATTGGGTACTTAGAAAAGAACCCAGTTTACTTTTGTATAGACAAAGTAAATGCGAATAAGAAAATTGGTTTTATACACACTGATTATGACAAATTAGGAATGGATCCTAACATTGATAGGGGTTATTTTCGTTCATTGGATCATATAGTGACGGTGTCTGAGGAATGTGCCAATGTTTTAAAACAAAGATTTTCTATATATAACGACAAAATAGGTGTTATTCATAACATCGTATCTCCAAGTACGATAAATAAAATGTCACAGGAAAAGATAGATCTAGAGCGTAAAGGGGTAAAGCTTGTTTCTGTAGGAAGGTTAAGTCATGAAAAGGGATTTGATTTGGCTATAGAAGCCTGTAAGAATCTGGTTGGAGATGGATATGAAATAAAGTGGTATATCATTGGAGAAGGGGAAGGGCGAGGTAAGTTAGAAAAAATGATAGAAGAAAATCACCTTCAAGATCATTTTTTACTGTTAGGACTGAAAGAAAATCCCTATCCGTATATAAGAGAAGCAGATATATATGTACAACCATCCAGGTTCGAAGGAAAGTCTATCGCAATAGACGAAGCAAAAATACTGCATAAACCAATAGTGGTAACAAACTTCAGTACAGCTAAAGACCAAATTAAAAATGAAGAAAATGGGCTGATTATAGACATGGATGCTCACTCACTTTCGGAGGGAATTAAGAAATTAATACATAATGAAGAATTAAGAAATAAGTTAATAAAGAACTTATCAGATGAAGAGCTAGGAACCGAGTCGGAGATAAAAAAATTATATATATTATTTGAGTAGTATAGAAAGGACATAATTATATGGTTATACAGGCAGCGTGCTTTGTGTTACTTGCTGTAATCGCAATTATTGTAGTGATTGATTTCATTCCTATAGGAAAGAATTGGTTGGGAAGAATAAAAATAGGAAGATATACGGATAAAAGCTTATGGAATCAGTCAATCACTCATATAGGTGTTAAGTGGCTAAATAAAACACCAAAGATTAAGGTAACTGATAACACAAGATTAATAGCAATTGATATGTTGAAAGGAAATTATACGAAAAGTGCTATACAGCATTGGCAAGAAGCATCGTTACTATTAGGGTTGTCTGAATACCTGAAATATAACGATGACAAAGCAGTGAAACATGAAATTACGAAGTTTTTGAACTCTAAATTTGATCATAATGGTCAGTGGGCGCACAAACCTCAGTATGTAGATGGGGCAATACTTGCTTATGCGATCATGAAGCTGGATTTTGAGGATATAGATAAATATAAAAAAGCCTTGGATGCTACTTGGGAAATGATACAAGAGCATTTAGGTGAAGATGGTACAATAGAATATAGGAAGTTTATGAAAGGGTATCGCTATGTAGATACCATAGGTTTCATATGTCCATTTTTAGTGACTTACGGCATTAGGTATAACAAAAGTGAGTGTATAGATTTGGCTGTAAAGCAGATTAAAGAATATGAAACATATGGAATGTTAAACTTAAGTCATATACCATGTCATGCTTATAGATTAGAAGATAAAGTTCCTCTAGGTTTATATGGCTGGGGAAGAGGTCTTGGATGGTTTGCTATAGGTCTTATAGATACGTGGAATGAATTACCAGAAAACAACAGCTATAAACCTGTATTAGAAGAAAGTGTACGTAAATTTGCAAAAGCTACGATGAAATTTCAACAACAAGGCAATTGGAATTGGACTGTAACCAGGAACGAATGCGGACCAGATTCTTCCGCTACATCCACACTGGGGTGGTTTATGTTAAATGCAGCAAAGATAGAAGATATTTCAAAGGAATGTTTGGAAAGTGCAGATAAAGCTATCGGTTATTTGATGGGAGTGACAAGAAGAAACGGAGCGGTCGACTTCTCTCAAGGTGATACGAAGGATATAGGTGTATATTCTACGTTATTCGATATCTTGCCATTCACACAAGGGTTTTGTATTAGATTAATTAATTTACGTAATAATTATAAAATTTAGTCATCCTTATAAAGATGACTAAATTTAAATAGTTAGATTAATAAATTTTATTTTAGAACAGAGGGAAGAATTATGACGGGACGTTATAAAGAATTGGATTCCCTTCGGGGTATTGCTGCAATCATTGTTCTATTAGGGCACTTCTTAGCATTATTTCCGATATTAGGTAAAAAGGTAATGTATTCAACATTTGGGACCTATTTTTCTATATTATGGCAAGGTCATTCGGCTGTTATTATATTTTTTGTGTTAAGTGGATTTGTTCTATCCTTGCCTTTTTATAAAGGGACGGAATTTAATTATTTAAAGTATCTTATTAAAAGAGTTTGTAGGATTTACATTCCTTATATTATGATTCTTTTTATTGCAATAGGAATTAAATTGGGGATTCATTCTAAAATTGGTACCATTCCTGGTTTGGTACAATGGGGTTCATGGAACATAGAAGTTTCTTTTAATAGAGTAATAGATCATATTTTATTCTTGAGAGAATTTAATTCTGATGCGTTTATTATGGTGATTTGGTCATTAGTTCACGAGATGCGAATTTCCATAGTGTTTCCTTTAATTATTTTTCTTTTACTTAGAGTAAACTGGAAAGTAAGTATTGGGATAGCGATGTTTTTATCAGTTATTGGTTATTTATTAATGAAGAACATTCCAAGCGAATTTAATATGCCAGTATCCACCAATTACTTTATCACATTACATTATAGCTCAATGTTTATTATTGGTGCACTACTAGCCAAAAACAGAGAATATTTAGTGAGTAAAATTATTAATTCAAAAGTAAAATATATATTATTGCCTTTAGGTCTTTTATTTTTTAGCTATCCCCGTATCCCATTTATGTTACTTTCCAAACTAATTGGTGAAATCGATTATGATTTGTATCTTATTATCATCGATTGGTATATATGCTTTGGTGCAGTTTTAATTATTCTATCCGCTCTAAGTTCAAAACTATTTTCTAAATTATTACTGATTAAACCAGTACAATTTATAGGGGAAATATCATATAGTCTTTATTTAGTACATCCAATTGTTCTATTAACAACAGTTCATATTTTCTATGGAAAGATATCAGTGCCTTTAATTTTATTAATTTCTTTCTTATTTACTATGGTTGTGTCGGTCTTATGTTATAAATTTATTGAAATTCCATCAATAAAAATAGGCCGGAAACTTGCCACTAAAAATTCTAGAGGCGATGTTTCGTTGAGAAAAAAGGCTAGTTGAAAAATTGGAAAATAATAAGAATAAATAGTATGTAAGATGTGAATAGAGGGATAAGAGTAATTTTCTTAAGAAAAAGAGGAAAGATAATCTAATGCTCTATCGAGAAAAGTATTAGAAAGGAGCTTGGTATGGTGCAAATAAAAATAAAAAGTATGTTAGTTTTTATTTGGAATAAATTGATCGATATCAAAATTCAGAGTTTGAATCGATTAACTATCATAAAAGATCGATTCACGAAGTGCTTTTTCAAGCCCCCTAGAATTCAATCTATAGATGAAACTTTAAAAAAAATTATTCATGATAAAGCTTCCGTAGCCAGGTATGGTGATGGTGAATTTAAATTAATTCATAATCTAGATATAACATTTCAACGGGCTGATCATTTGTTATCAAAAAGATTAAAAGAAATATTGCTAAGTGAAGATGAGAAGTTCTTAGTTTGTTTGCCGGATGTTTTTCAAGGTTTATCAAAATATGCAGATGAACCAAAGGATTATTGGAGTCTTCATACTGCAAAATATAGATTAAAGTGGTATAAAGACTTGAAGAAGGGAAAAATATATTATAATTCCTTTATATCGAGATTCTATTATCCCTTTCGAGATAAGTCAAAATGTAAAGAATGGTTTATATTATTAAAATTAATATGGAAAGATAGGGATATAGTTTTAATAGAGGGTAGTAAGAGTAGATTAGGTATTGGAAATGATCTGTTTGACAATGCTAAATCAATTGAAAGGATTTTAGTACCAGAGGAGCACGCATTCTTACATTACAATAAAATCTTAACAGCAGCAAAAAAAAATAATAAATCTAAATTGATTCTATTAGCGATAGGGCCTACTGCTACTATATTAGCATATGATTTGTATAAAGAGGGATATCAAGCAATTGATATAGGGCATGTGGATATTGAATACGAATGGTTTTTAAGACAAGCAAAAACTAAAATCAAAATTGAAAATAAGTACGTATGTGAAGCAGGTGCTGGACAAAATGTGGGCGATATTCAAGATGAGAAATATTTAAGCGAAATTAAAGCTGTAATAAGATAGGCATGAGGGTTTAACTTATGTAAGTAATGTAGAGGTGAAAGGATTGCATGAATTAATAAGTGTTATTGTTCCCATATATAATGTGGAAAAATGGTTAGCTAGATGTATTGAAAGTGTTTTAAAACAGCCTTTCGTCAATATTGAATTAGTTCTAGTCAATGATGGTTCAACAGATAAATGTGGTGAAATATGTGAAGAATATGTAGAAAAGGATAATAGAATTAAAGTAATCTATAAAGAAAATGGAGGAGTGAGTAGCGCAAGGAATGCAGGGATCGAGGCTGCTACAGGGAAGTATATAGTGTTTATAGATCCCGATGATGTGGTAAGCGAAAACTATTTTACTAGGTTATATGGTATTGCGGAAGATGAAAAGTGTGATGCTGTAATATGCGGATACAAAACTGTTCCAAATAATAATAGTATTATTCCTAACTTCAAATTAGATACTGTTATGAATGGGAGAGATTTTATACTGAGCTCTCCAAATGTTCATTCCAAGAATGATCTATGCTTCGCATGGAGGTATATATACAATTTAAGCATTATAAAAGAAAAAAACATCAGATTTAATGAACAAGTGTTTATTGGAGAAGATGTTATTTTTAATTTAGAGTTTTTATTGCACTCACAAAGGGTATGTGCAGTCTCAGAAGTTCTTTATTTTTATACTATTAATAATCCAAATAGCTTAATGAGGGTTCCGTATAAACCAAATTTAGAGAACAGTTTAGTTTTACAATATCAAATGAGAAGACAACTTTCACAAGAATTTGGTTTACTACACGATAAGCAATTTAAAAAAGATATGGCTAATTATTATATAAATCACATATATAGACTCTTGATTAATAATTTAAAAAGCGACCCTAATGTGGATGTTAATAATGCTTTTCGTAGAATAGTGAATTATGAAATGTTCTCAGATAGTGTAAAAGGAATTGGTTTTTCATATCGATGCAATAACTTTAAGGAGTATATATATTATTTAGCAATAAAGTTTAAAGTGTATCCTTTAATAGTTGCAGCATATAAAAGAGAAATCAGGTAATGCTCTTGGGTTGAAAGTGTTTTCATACTTTCTGAAGTGGGAGGAAAAATGAGAGTTAAAAATTCAATAATTAATATATCAGCCGGTATAGGCAGTCAAGTTATTATTACGTTACTAAGTTTTGCTTCCAGAACCATATTTATTACTTATTTAGGTGTTGAGTATCTGGGGGTAAATGGATTATTTACTAATATATTAGGAATGTTATCTTTAGCTGAAGCAGGAATAGGATCTGCTATCATATATAATCTATATAAACCAGTGGCAGAAAATAATCAGGATAGAATCAATATGCTTATGAATTTTTATAGAAAGGCATATATGGCAATAGCTTTAATAGTATTGTTACTAGGATTACTTTTGTTACCTTTTCTTGGATATATCGCTAAAGATGCAAAGGTAGACAATATTCATTTTATTTATATTATATTTTTAATTAATACAGCTTCATCTTATCTATTTTCTTATAAAACCTCATTTTTAAATGTTTGTCAAAAGGGATATATTGTTACAGGGATTTATTCTATCTCATCTATTATATCTACTTGCATTAAAATAGGAATTTTATACTTTACGCATAGTTATATTTTATATCTAATAATCGATATTATTATAACAATCAGTACCTCTGCGTTCTTGGCTATATTGGTAGATAAGATGTACCCATTTTTAAAAAATAAAGCAGCAAGCAAATTAGATAGTGAAACCAAAAGTAATATTGTTAAAAATGTAAAGGCTTTAGTGCTACATAATATAGGCGGATATATTGTCTTTGGTACTGATAACATGTTAATTGCGTCTTTTGTCAGTGTTACAGCTGTTGGATTGTATTCAAATTATTATATGTTAATTAACATTTGTAGAACTTTTATAAATCAAATCTTTGATAATATAAATCATAGTGTAGGGAATTTGGTTGCAAAAGAAAGCGATGAAAAAATTTATAGCATATTTAAGATTACTATGCTTTGTAATTTTTGGATATACTCATTTTTTTCCATATTTTTATATATTATAATGCAACCCTTTATTACTTTATGGATTGGTTCGAAATTTATTATGGATATAAGTGTATTAATTATATTAATGATAAATTTTTATATATCAGGAATGAGACGTTCTATATCTATGGTCAAAACAACATCAGGGATTTTTCATGAAGATAGGTATGCGCCCTTTTTAGAGGCTGCCGTGAATCTGGTGGCTTCTATTGTCTTGGTGCAATATATGGGCATAACAGGTGTTTTTATTGGAACACTTATAAGTACACTAGTGGTTCCATTTTGGATTGCTCCTTATTTAGTATATAAGAAAGTATTCCGTAAACCGGTTAGAGATTATTTTTTAAAATATACTTACTATGTGATGATAGGGTTAGGAGCTTGTGTTATCACAAGTTTAATATGTGGTCTTATTCCGTATAATGGATTACTAGAATTAATATTAAGAGGGATGATTTGTTTAATAATTCCAAATGCTATTTATGTATTTGTTTTTTATAAGACAGATGAATTTAAGTATTTATTTGGAGTTGTTAAAAGTATAATTGGAAACCTGAGGGTGAAAATTCAGTCACACAAAAAGGGCACTTTTTAATTTGAAATCTACATTTCTATAATCCCGTTACTGACCCAATCCATCGAGCACCAGCGCCTAATGAATTGACACAAAATTATAATGCTTAAAGTAAGAGCAAGTAAATAAAAGGAAAGTATTAAGAATCTTTTAGAAATGAAACACCACTATGCTCTGTTGAATATGGTGGTGTTCTTATTACTGAGTATTTTAATTAATTATTTTGCATGACATGTCCTTAAATAAAAAAGTAAATCAATTCGTTGTTTTTCAACTATGAATGGGGCTGCTTTTTATGAAGATAGAAGTTTTAGGCAGTTATGGAGTAGAGGTTAATACATAAACCAAATTAGGAGTATGATTATATATGAAAAGACTTTTCGATTTGTTCGTTTCTTTGTCATTATTGGTGTTTCTTTTACCTCTTATTATAATAGTGGTTGTTTTAGTTAGAATTAAGTTGGGTTCCCCTATCATATTTAAGCAGCAACGCCCGGGATTGCATGGTGTCCCTTTTTTTCTTTATAAGTTTAGAACTATGACTGACGAGAAGGATAGTGAGGGGAATGCGTTGCCCGATGATGTAAGGTTTACCCGTTTCGGAGGGTTTCTGAGAAAATATAGTTTAGATGAATTGCCACAGTTGTTTAATGTTATAAAAGGGGACTTAAGTTTGGTAGGTCCAAGACCATTATTGATGGAGTATTTGGAACTATACACAGAAGAGCAGGCCAAGCGGCATAATGTCAGACCAGGGATTACGGGATGGGCCCAAGTAAATGGCAGAAACGCGATTTCTTGGGAGGAAAAATTTGATTTTGATGTATGGTATGCAAAAAAACGGACTTTTTGGCTTGATATGAAAATTTTGTTGTTAACGGTAAAGAAAGTATTTAAGTCAGAAGGAATCAATCAGGTTGGGCATGTAACTGTGGAAAAATTTAATGGTACAAAGAATTCTTGAGGAGGTGAGATGGATGCGAATAATTATGATTGGGGCAGGTGGTCATAGTAAAGTAATCCGAGATATTATCCTATCGTATGGAAATTATGAAATCATTGCGCAATTAGATGATGTGTATAAAGAGTTAAAAATTGAGGATGGTGTCTATTTTGGACCTATTTCTGCAGCTGTAAAGTTAATGGATGAGCATGTAGATACAAAGTTCGTGATAGCTATAGGGAATAACAGAACAAGAAAGATAATTATGGAGCAGTTAGAGATTCCCAGTCATCGCTATGCGACGCTTATACATAAACAATCTATTGTTAGTTTAAGTGCAAAGATTGGAACTGGTACGGTTATTATGCCAGGTGCAATTGTTAATGCAGATGTTGAAATTGGGAATCACGTTATTGTCAATTCAGGCGCTATTATTGAACATGATAATAAGATAAATGATTTTGCACATATTTCCCCAAATGCAGTGCTTACAGGATCCGTTACTGTAGGAATAGGAGTACATATAGGAGCAGGAGTTAATGTGATTCCAAATATTACAATTGGCAATTGGTCCGTTATCGGTGCCGGAGCAACAGTGATCCGTGACATTGTAGCGAATTGTAAGGCAGTTGGTATTCCAGCTAGAGTAATAAACAAAGAATTATAGGAGAGTGTTTAAAGTGGTATACTCACAGGAAAAAACAAGAATCTATCTCTCCGCTCCACATATGAGCGGTAATGAACAAAAATATATAGGGGAAGCATTTGATATGAATTGGATTGCTCCACTTGGTCCAAATGTAGATGCGTTTGAAAGTGAACTTTCATCCCATGTTGGAGTTCTTGATGCGGCTGCAGTTAGTTCAGGAACCTCTGCTATCCATTTGGCACTTCGCTTACTGGATGTAAATGATGGAGATACGGTGTTTTGTTCAAGTCTTACTTTTATAGCGAGCGCAAATCCAATTTTATATTTAGGGGCTAAACCAGTATTTATTGATTCTGAGCTTGAAACGTGGAATATGTCGCCACAAGCTTTAGAACGTGCATTACGTGATGCAAATGAGAAAGGAATACTTCCGAAAGCTGTCATTGTTGTAAATTTATATGGACAAAGCGCTAAAATGGATGAAATTCTTTCGTTATGTAATGAATATGATGTCCCAGTGATAGAAGATGCGGCAGAATCGCTCGGTTCTTCCTATAAAGGTAAAGAAAGCGGGACATTCGGAAAATTTGGTATTTATTCGTTTAACGGCAATAAAATCATTACAACTTCAGGTGGAGGCATGCTTGTTTCAAATGATGTCGAGGCATTGAGAAAAGCAAGATTTTTAGCTACTCAAGCAAGAGATCCGGCTCCACACTACCAACATAGTGAGGTTGGATATAATTATCGTATGAGTAATATTTTAGCAGGTGTAGGTAGAGCACAGCTGCAGGTCTTACAAGAGAGAGTACATGCAAGAAGACGAATATTTGATAGATATTATCAAGAATTATCTCATATTTCAGGGATACAGTTTATGCCTGAGTTAGAGGATACTTATTCAAACCGATGGCTTACAGTTCTTACTGTAGATGAAGAAAAAACAGGAGTACCGATTCAGGCATTACTGAAACAACTGGAAAATGAAAACATTGAGGCGCGTCCTGTTTGGAAGCCTCTTCATATGCAACCTTTATTTGAAGATGTAATGTATTATCCGCATAGTGAGAGTGAGGATGTTTCTAGAAAATTATTTGCAACAGGCGTATGTCTTCCGTCTGGATCAGGTATGACAGAAAAAGATCAGACAAGAGTTATTACATGTATTAAGAATATATTGATGGTAAGTGCTGGCATGTAAAGATAAAAAATAGAAACAGCTTTAATTAAGAAGGGTGTTAATGAACTAGGAGGATTTAATATCTCATTCAGTGCTGTTTTTGTGAAATCTCATTTTACTGAAAAAAATTTTCTTTGAATGAAAGTCACGGCAATCCCTATAAAGAGTGAAATAGTAAGCGTACATAATCTTGTGGTAAATGCGAATGGTATTTTTTATTAGTGGTAAACGCATATTATATCATCCCCTTTGTGAAAATGGTATAAATATAAAAAGGTTATTCTCCGGTTTCGATTAAAGAAGCGGGAGAATAAAGTAATAGAGAACATAACAAGTGAAAAATCAACTTTAATTAGTGGGTTAATAATAAATTATATAAAATATCATAGCACAGAAATTTTAAAAATATAAAAAGATGAAAATTCTCCTGTGTATTTGTAAGATATAACGTTTATCCTGCTATTTATGAGCATTAAGAGCACTACCTTAAGATTTTAGGGAAACTTAGAAGATAGATGGAATGGTCGTAAAAGCTCGATTGATGAGATTAATAGTCGGTAGGGATGTAAAGCCTCCTACCGATTAAAGTTGTACTGTATTATTTGTTCTTACAGTTACTAAAAAAGATACATAAATATTCACTTTATTGAGTATATAGATACTTGACAATGCAATAGTGAAATGGTAATCTGAGTTTATATTCTTTATAAAGAATATAAACGTTTTATTGATATATTAAATTCAGTGATTTTTATTTATATAAAATTCAGATGGTAATATTTTGATTCGAATTAAGGAAATCACACCTTTGTTCTTTTTTGAGAAAATTAAAATGCAAGGGTTTACAATAGGATAGGTAGCCTGAAAGCTTGAATACTTCAACTGAAAAAGATTTAAGGCTATAAAATTGGGTTTTAAAATCTGTTATGCGTAAACGAGGTAGTTTGAGGAAAGGGTTTTCTGGTATATTAATAACATTTTCTTGATATATCTAGTAATTTGCTTATCCATCGGGTTTTCCCTTAATTATCTCGTAGTGGGAGGAAAAAATGAGTGCAATAACCGGAATTTATCATTTAAATGGAGAACCGATACCGCCTGAACATAGGATTGGAATCATGAAAGATTTATCTCGTTATCCAGGTGACAATACCGATATATGGCACAAGGAAAATGTTTTTTTTGGCTCCCATGCAAAATGGATAACATCTGAATCTATTAATGAACAATTACCATACTATGATTATGAAACACAGTTGGTTATAACTGCTGATGCTATTATTGATAATCGCAATGAATTATTCGATAGATTGCAAGTAGACAAGGTACATAGAAGAGAGATGCCTGATAGTAAGTTGATTTTACTCGCTTATCAAAAGTGGGGAGAGCATGTACCAAAGTATCTAATTGGTGATTTTGCTTTTATGATTTGGGATGAGAGAAAGCAATTGCTCTTTGGTGCACGTGATTTTTCAGGAAGTCGGACTTTTTACTTTTACCGCAATCAAAATCAATTTGCTTTTTGTACTAGCATAAAACCACTGTTTTCTTTACCGTACGTTGGGAAGGAATTGAATGAGCAATGGTTAGCTGAATATTTAGCGATACCTAATATGCTTGATACAATAGATGCATTTTCAACAGTGCATAAAAATATAGAGCAAGTCCCGCCTTCTCATACTATCTCCGTAGTTAAGGGAAGAATTAGTATTGCGAAATACGACACGTTATTTGTAGAGGAGCAGTTGCAACTCAAATCAAATGAAGATTATGAAGAGGCGTTCAGGGACGTATTTGAAAGCGCAGTAACATCAAGGTTACGTACTCATCGTAATGTTGGTTCTCATTTAAGTGGGGGATTAGATTCAGGAGCTGTTGCTAGCTTTGCTGCGAGAGCCCTGCAAAAAGAGAACAAAAAATTATATACATTCAGCTCGGTACCTGCGGAAGGGTTTACTGATTGGACTCGTGGTCATACGATTGCTGATGAAAAGCCATTTATTCAAACTACAGTACAACATGTAGGGAATATTAAAGGGAATTATTTGAATTTTCCGGGAGAAAATTCTTTCTCAGAAATTGATGATTGGCTTGAGATTATGGAGATGCCATATAAATTTTTCGAAAATTCCGTCTGGGTGAAAGGAATTTATGAAAAAGCTCAACAACAAGGGATTGGGGTGCTCTTAAATGGAGCGAGAGGAAATTTCACAATCTCTTGGGGGCCAGCTTTAGATTATTATGCGATTTTACTTAAAAAGTTCAGCTGGTTGCAGCTTTATCGTGAAATTGATTTGTATGGTAAGAACGTTGGGGTCAAAAAATCGAGAATACTAAAAGTTGTAGGGGAGAAAGCATTTCCATCGATAAAAAACATGTTTTCCTCAGAACAGCAATACGAACTGCCAACGTTAGTTAGTCCAGAACTTGCAAAACGTACTGATGTATTTAGAAAGCTTGAAGAACATGGTGTGAAAGTAACAGGGGCCTCTATCCCAAATATATATGAAATAAGGCAGAAACATTTTGAACAGCTAAACTTGTGGAATACAACGGGTACAAGTGGAACAAAGCTCTCCTTACGTTATGGTTTACAAGGGCATGATCCAACGAATGACTTACGGGTAATTCGATTCTGTTTATCGTTACCACTCGAACAATTTGTTCAAAATGGCTTAAATCGTGCACTTGTCCGGAGATCCACAAAAGGATTTCTTCCTGACAAAGTAAGGTTAAATCAGCGTGTGCGGGGAATACAGGCAGCTGATGTGGTTCATCGCATGATTCCTTCATGGAAAATGTTTATCGAGGAACTTCAGCAGCTTAGTAAAGACCCAGTGGCCTCTAACTTTTTTAATATGGAGATTATTAAGAGCGCGATTTTGAAAATTCAAGGAGAACCACGAGTAGAATACGTGTTTGATCCAGATTTTAGAATTTTAATGCGTAGTCTTATTGTCTATCGATTTATCAAAAAATATATTTGAAAGGGGGTGAAATTATGAAACAAGAATGGCAATCACCAGTATTAGAAGTACTTGATATCAACATGACAATGGCTGGACCTGGAAAGAGACTTGTTGACCAAGTTTTTGAAGATGAGGATGAGCAAGGCGCTCTTCACCACAGCTAATGCACTAATATTTAAATGAGATTTATATGCTTTACAGCCCTTATATAGTTTAATTACGGTATAAGGGTTTTTTTTAATCAATTTTTCAACTATTTGGAGTGAGAAAGATGATACATACTGTAAAGAAAGAGATTTACAAAGCCTTCGGATTAGCCCTATTAAGTGAGATTCCCCTGCCGGAATTGCCTCAAGTAAGTAATTACGAAAATGAAGTAGACGTAAAAATAGAAACTGCAGATTTGTCCCAATTATGGGGAGAGTTATCTTCTCCGAAGTCAGTGTTTGTAGTTGAAGAAGAATTAATTATGTTTCAAATCCCCGAAACTGCTACGTTTTGTATTAAAAATGGAGAAAAAATCATTGTTTCACCTATGAAAGGGTCTGATCAAGATAAGATTCGGCTTTATATTCTTGGGACTTGTATGGGGGCATTGTTGATGCAGAGAAAAATACTCCCTCTGCATGGAAGTGTAATAGCCATCAATGGAAAGGCGTATGCTTTTGTAGGAAGATCAGGAGCTGGAAAATCAACTCTTGCATCAGCCCTTTTAAGCAAAGGCTATAAGCTTTTAAGTGATGATGTAATTGCTGTGTCTCTTTCTGAGGATAATACTCCTTTTGTTACACCATCTTACCCGCAACAAAAGTTATGGAAAGAGAGTCTTGATCAGTTTGGAATGAAGACAGCGCATTATCAGCCATTATTTGAAAGGGAAACTAAATATGCTGTCCCCGTTACAGCTAACTTTTTCGAGGAACCATTACCATTGGCAGGTGTATTCGAATTAGTGAAAGTAGAAAATGGTGATGTTGAACTTCAGCAGATTGAAGGACTGGAGAGACTACGCACATTGCTACGTCATACATATAGGAATTCATTAATCCCACGATTGGGGATGATGGAATGGCATTTTATGCATTCAACAAATATCGTCAACAAAATAGATATGTGTCAATTGAGACGTCCTATTTCAAAGTTTACGGCACATGATTTAGTATCCAAAATTCTAGAGTCTTTAAAAGAGGAGGAAAAATAATGAGTAGTAAACAAACAATTTCATTACACAGTTTTGTTGTACAAGGTCAGGAAAATGTAGTGAGCGATATGGATGGGGAGAAAGTGATGATGAGCATCCATAATGGGAAATACTATAACTTAGGAGGTATAGGTGGTGAAATTTGGAGTTTAATTAATGAATTAATATCTGTCAATCAAGTGATCGATATATTATTGTCTCGATATATGATTGAAGAGGCAGAATGTAAGGAACAAGTACTCTCTTTCTTAAATCATTTGTATGCAGAAGGGTTAATTTCGGTAGATGAAAAACTTTGATTTTTAATTGAACGTTCCAGATTTAATAGATTAGGAGTAGGATCGATGAATATCATAAATAAAGCCAAAGCTTTCTTGTCGTTCGATATGGGAACAAAATTATTACTTATAGAAGCTTTCTTTTATTTAGGCTGGGCTCGTATTCTGAAAAGTATACCGTTTTCTAAAGCTGCTCCTATATTAGGAATTCATATGGCAGAAACGTCTTTAAGCTATGATGAATCGGAAAAGATTACGTTAAGGAAAATTTCTCAAGCAGTGCATATGATGAGCCGTTATACATTTTGGGAAAGCCAGTGTCTCGTTAAAGCTATCGCTGCAATGAAAATGTTGGAGAAGCGTCAAATTGAAAGTACCCTTTACTTAGGGACCGCGAAAGATGAGACGGGAAATATGATTGCCCATGCGTGGTTACGTAGCGGGCCCTTTTATATTACTGGCGTAGAAGAAATGAAGAGATTTACCGTTGTTGGTAAATTTGCAAAAAGGATAGGGTAAAAAAATCTTGAAGGAGAATGAGATGTATACCGGTTGTAATCTTGATTTGAGTCATTTACCTAAAGAACTAAAATTGTTACTTGAAATTATAAAGAAGGAAGATAAAGAGATACAAGAAATCCCGGGAGACTGGTTCATAAATATTGATTGGAACAAATTTTTGAAACTGGCGCTGCATCATCGCATGTACGCGTTCATTTACCCAAAAATGAAATCTATTGATAAACAGTTAGTTCCATCAAATGTTGTGCAAGTATTAAGTACATATTTTAAAAGGAATACATTCCATATGCTTCATTTAAGTGGAGAAATGGGAAAAGTAAGTAAATTATTTGCTGAAAACCAACTTCAACTTCTATTTTTGAAGGGCCCTATTCTTGGCGCAGACCTATATGGAGATGTTTCCCTTCGAACATCAGGGGATCTGGATGCCCTTGTTCCTATAGATGATCTTGGAAAAGTGAACGAATTACTTGTAAAGAATGGTTATGTCAAAGAGGATGATTTTCCGACGGTTATGAATGAATGGAAGTGGAGACGCCACCATACAACTTACACGCATCCGATAAGTAAGGTGAAATTGGAGATTCATTGGCGACTACACCCAGGACCGGGAAAGGAACCACACTTCGATGAGTTATGGGGGCGAAAGAGGACGAGTCCTGTCACAAATTATCCTGTCTATTTTTTAGGTAGAGAGGATTTGTTTATGTTTCTTGTGACTCATGGAACTAGGCATGGTTGGTCCAGGCTTCGATGGTTAACGGACATTGACCGTATGGTAAGGCAAGAAATAGATTGGGAAGAACTCACTGTTATGTTGGGGAGATATGGATGTAAACAACTGGTAGGTCAGGCGCTTATTTTATCTTCTGAGCTTTTAGATACTCTTATAATAGCGGAAGAGGCAAAAGTATTAATGTCAGGGAGAAAGGTAACGCAATTAGCGCAGCTTGCTATATATTACTTGGAAAATATGATTAACTTGCATACAGATCCTGTCCCGGAAGAAGTTTCAAAATATCATGAGCGATATTTATATTTGTTAAAGACAAGCTCTCAAAAGCTACTGTTTCATCTTAGTTGGTTGTATCCTTATCCTCAGGATGTGGAAACTTTACCACTGCCAAAACAACTGCATGTTTTATATTTCCCTTTGCGGCCGTTTTTATGGATTTGGAGGGAAATGAGGTACCGTAAGGAGAAGTGAAAATGAGAAATATTTTATATTTTACAAAGCGGTTATACTCTTTTACTGGAAACATTCTCATTGTTAATCTCATGGGAATGGTATTGGTCAGTCTCGTAGAAGGAATCGGCATTTTATTATTAATTCCTATGATAAGTATTAGCGGTATTGCGAAGATGAATGAACAGACAAGTCCTCTTTCAGGGGTTCTTGGATTCCTAGGTGAGATTCCAACTACTTTAGGATTACCACTTGTATTAGGAATATATATTATATTGGTCGTGGGACAAGCGCTTTTGCAAAGGAATATAACAGTTCGTAATGCGAAAATCCAGATACGTTTTATTAATCATTTGAGATTGGAAACTTATCGTGGATTGTTGCAGGCCAACTGGAGTTTCTTTGTGAAAAAGAGAAAATCAGATCTTATCAATTCTTTGACAACGGAATTAGGGCGTGTTAGCGCAGGCACTAATTTATTTTTACAGTTGCTCACTTCTTTAATGTTTACATTTATACAGATTGGTTTCGCTTTTTGGTTAGCGGCAGATATAACAATTTTTGTACTATGTTGCGCTGTGGTACTTGCCTTTCTTTCACGAAGATTTATTAAAAAATCAAAAAGATTAGGTGGTCGAACCTCAGAGAATTCAAAAGCGTATCTTGCAGGTATAACTGATCATTTTAATGGAATTAAGGATATTAAGAGCAATACACTAGAACGATCTCGTTATATGTGGTTACGTAATTGGGTAGAAGATGTGGAACGTGAACAGTTTGCATATATTAAGGTGAGAAATAATTCTCAACTCTTTTATAAAATTGCATCAGCTGTTTTCATTGCTATTCTTATCTTTCTATCTGTTAAGCTGTTTCAGACGAAAACGGAGCAATTATTATTAATTATTCTTATATTTTCTCGTTTGTGGCCACGATTTGCAGGTATACAATCAAACATGGAACAAATTGCAGCGAATCTTCCCGCTTTTAAAGATTTGCTGCAATTACAGGAAGAGTGTAAGAAAAGTATAGAATTGCAAGATATAGAGCAGGATTATGATTGTATAAATCCTATGCAGATAGAACAATCTATTGAGTGTCAAAATATCTCTTTCCGCTACAATAAAGAAAATGCTGTGTACTCACTTAAAGATATTAATTTGCATATTCCTGTAAATTGTATGACAGCTATCTCAGGGCGTTCCGGTGCTGGAAAGAGTACATTAATTGATATCATAATGGGACTTATGCAGCCGGAGAGCGGGCAGTTATTAATAGATAACAAACCGTTGACAAGTAAGGACCTATTATCATTGAGGAAATCTATTAGCTATGTTCCTCAAGATCCATTTCTATTCAATGCCAGTATAAGGGATAATTTGAGAATGGTTGAACCAAATGCAAGTGAGGAGCAGCTTTGGGAAGCTTTGGAATTTTCTGCTTCCGCTGAGTTTGTTAGCAGGCTCTCGCAAGGATTGGATACACTGATTGGCGATAGGGGAGTCAAACTTTCAGGGGGAGAACGACAACGTCTTGTTCTGGCTAGAGCAATACTTCGAAAGCCTTCTATTTTAGTATTAGATGAGGCAACAAGTGCATTAGATGCTGAAAATGAAGCGAAAATACAAGAAGCATTGGAAAGATTGAAAGGAAGCATGACAATTATTGTCATTGCACATAGACTATCTACTATACGTAAAGCTGACCAAGTAATTGTAATGGATCAAGGACAAATTATTCAACACGGTAGTTTCGCACAACTGGCAAAAGATGAAAGTGGTTTATTTAGTAGTCTACTTGGACAACAGGCTAAGGTAAACATTTAAATATGACTAGTCACAATTATTTTTTATAAATTTAAGGAATACACTGCCTTTATTTCTTTCGGGCCGGTAACACAATTTGATTATTTATGGTTCGGGGGATAATTGGTATTTGTGTACTGGTCTTTTTATGGAAATATGAGCTTAATTCAATTGTGTGACCAGTAAAAAAATTAGAAATACTTTTTGTGGTTTATTAATATATCGTCTATATGCATGTATAAATATTCGTGTTATAATTCAACATAGAACCTGATTTTATTTATACCATATAACAAAAAGCAGCGAGACCCCTTGTCTTTAGGACTAGAGGTCTCGCTGCTTTTTGTATATAAAGGTTTATTAGTGTAGTTGTGATAATATATTTTGAACCACCTTGTAGACATTTTTATGGTCAGTGATTAATGAGAGGTAGTACCTAATGAATTGCTACTAATTTTAAATAAGTAATTAAGAAGGGAAACGATTTGAGGAGATGAAAGAGAGATAGTGAAGAATATTATATAAGTATTTCTATTTATTTCATTTGAGTTTTTCTCTCAAATACTCCGGAATGCCTTATTTAATAGATAAACAAGGAACAGCAACAATTTCTTATTAGTTATACTTTATTCTTATGTATTGTTAAAAAGATTTAAAAGAATTCATATGTAATATTGGATATTTCTGTAAAATATAAATGTATCTTTTGTGATGATATTTTATAGGGTTTTTATTAAAGGCTAATCCACGAAGATTTATTTTTTTATAAAGCATAGTGTTCTGGATTACGAATCTTAATTTCTAGATATGCTATTTAAGATAATATAAGAAAAATGAAGAAATTTGTAGAAATTTGTAGAAAATTAAGGGGATAATGGTAAAAAGGAGTAAATATTAAATTTTTCTTTCTTATTTTTGTCCTTTATAATGAGCTATGAATACGACATACGAGGAAAATAATGTATATTTCCTCTCCCTAACTTTGATATACACCTTTTTCCAACCTCCGTGTTAATTGCTATTATTTTGTTATGCCGATTAGCGAAGGGAAAAGGGTGTATCTTTTTTGTATGAATAGTCCTAATAGATATTTTGGGTAGAAAGCATTTCTTGTTTTTCGTGACAAAAACAATGGAGAATGGGATAATAAGGACAGTGCGTTGGTGGTATGACCAATTTGGTATATAAGGAGAGAATGATATGCTAGATATTCAACAGATTAAAGAAATTATTCCACATCGTTATCCATTTCTACTAGTCGATCAAATTTTAGAAGTAGAAGAAGGAAAGCGTGCGGTTGGGATTAAAAATGTAACGGCAAATGAGGAATACTTTAATGGACACTTTCCAGATTATCCTGTGATGCCAGGTGTTCTAATTGTAGAAGCATTAGCGCAGGTGGGTGCTGTTGCGGTACTAAAGAAGGAAGAAAATCGCGGTCGCCTTGCATTCTTTGCTGGCATTGATAACTGCCGCTTCAAACGTCAAGTTCGCCCAGGTGATCAACTTCGCCTAGAAGTCGAAATGACACGTGTCCGTGGACCGATTGGAAAAGGAAAAGCAGTAGCAACTGTAAATGGTGAAATCGCTTGTGAAGCTGAAATCACATTTGCAATTGGTGATAAGAAAGAATAAAGATTTGTTAACATAACTTTATGTTAGAAGATGAATGAAGAGAGTATAGTCATTCATCTTTTTTATTGTTATTGAAGCGAATTATGAAGAAATGGACGAAAGGTAAGAGGATTTGTCGATAGGTAAGTTCTCTTACTTTTAAACAAACGTTTGATTAAAAAATATAGGGGACTTTCGAAAAAATAGTTTATCAACTAAAGTCTGAAAAAAAGATATCGAAAGATTAAGAAAAAACAAAATAAAAATTAACAATGGTAAGATTTTTATAAACAGGATAGTATAAATACACAGATCAATCAATGGTACATTCACTAGTAATACTAATAATCCCCATATATCGACAGTATATAGCAAATGAAAACTTATACATTAAAAACTGTGTCGAAATCCGTCAAATTCGGTAGTATAATATTTGTCAACTTCTCCAACAATTTTCTCAACTATTCTTGCTATACTAATGTAAGTTATGTAATATGTTAAATAGTTATTTATCGCTAAACAACTTTAGGGCTAGATACCAGATTTTTGTTGTCAGCCTAAAACCTGACAAATTATTTATTTTCAGAAGTTTTTATAACAAATTATTGGAAGCTGGAGGAAGGCATGGAAGAAACAATAAGTTTGAAAGAGTTATTTGCTATTTTAAGAAAACGATTAGTTATGATCCTTGTAATTACGATTGGTGCAGCACTTGTAAGCGCGATCGTAAGTTTTTACTTTATAACGCCGATTTATCAGACTTCGACGCAAATTCTTGTTAACCAAAAGAAACAAGATGAGAAAATCATTCAGTATAACGAAGTGCAAACCAATGTGCAATTAACTAATACATATAAGATCATTGTAAAAAGCCCTGTAATTTTAGATAAGGTGAAGAGTGAATTAAAGTTAGGCATGTCTACTCAAGAGTTAAATGGAAAAATTAATGTAGAAAATGAGAAAGATTCACAAGTAATAGCTGTTACAGTTCAAGATAAAGATGTAAAACTAGCTCGTGATATCGCAAATACAACAGCGGAAATATTCAAAAGTGAAATTGCAAAAATTATGAGTATTGATAACGTAACGATCTTATCAAAAGCAGAAGCAGCAGAAGGTCAGTCACCAATCAAACCAAATAAAAAGTTAAATATAGCAATTGCATTTGTTGTTGGATTAATGGCTTCCGTTGGAATTGCATTCTTACTAGAGTACTTAGATAACACGATGAAAAAAGAAGAAGATATTGAAAAACTACTGGGTGTACCAGTTCTTGGCGTCGTTTCTCATATGGAGGAAGATGGCACAAAGAGCGATAGTTTATCAGCAACGAAGAGAGTAGGGGGTCATACAATTGGTTCTTAAGAAAAAAATATTACGTGCTCGCCGTCAGCTGATTGCATATGAACAACCAAAATCATCTGTGTCAGAGCAATACCGAAATATACGAACAAATATTGAATTTGCATCTGTTGATAAGAAGATTCGTTCTCTTATCGTAACATCTGCGAATCAAAGTGAAGGAAAGACAACAACGGCTGCTAATATTGCAATTGTTTTCGCACAACAAGGTAAGAAAGTATTACTTATCGATGCAGACTTACGTAGACCAGCATTACATCAAATGATGCAAGTGGATAATATATTTGGCTTAACAAACGTATTAACACGTAGTAAAACACTAGAAACATGTGTGACACAAACGAAAATCGGTAATTTAACATTTTTACCATGTGGTCCAATCCCACCAAATCCAGCGGAATTACTGGGTGCAAGCTCGATGAAAGATTTACTTTCAGAAGCTTATGGCACGTATGACCTTGTCATTTTTGACACATCACCAATCTTACCAGTTACAGATGCACAAATTATGGCAAATCAATGTGATGCTTCTGTACTTGTTATTCGAAGTGGTGCAACAGAAAAAGAGGCGGCACTTAAAGCAAAACAATCATTAGATAGCGCAAAAGGTACATTACTTGGCGTTGTCTTAAACGATAAAGAACAAAATGGATCCGAATATTACTATTACGGTTCTAACTAAATGCAAAAGAAGGAAAGGTGAACATTCATCTTTTCTTCTTATATTCAGTATGTGAAGAATATGTGGAGAGGGGATGAAATAGAATGATTGATTTACATTGTCATATCTTGCCTAATGTCGATGATGGAGCACAATCAATCGAAGACAGCATTGCAATGGCAAAGGCAGCATGCGAAGAAGGAATTCATACAATCGTTGCTACTCCTCATCACCAAAATGGGGTTTATATAAATCTAGCAGAAAGCATTCTTCATCAGGTAAAGCAGTTAAATGGAAGATTAAAAGAAGAGGCTATCAATTTAACCATTTTACCTGGTCAAGAAATCAGGTTGTACGGAGAGTTACTAGAAGACTATGATTCGGGTCGTATTGTTACATTGAATCGTATGGATAAACATATATTAATTGAATTTCCAACAAACCATGTCCCGCGCTATGCAGAAAAAATGTTATATGAATTACGTGTGAAAGGGATCACGCCGGTTATTGTTCATCCAGAACGGAATATGGAAATTATTGAACGCCCCGATGTGTTGTATAAGCTCGTCAATCAAGGGGCACTAACACAAATTACCGCAGGAAGCGTCACAGGGAAGTTCGGAAAGAAAATCAAGAAGTTTTCATTGCAACTTATTGAGCATCACTTAACACATGTCATATCATCAGATGCTCATAACACAACAACGCGCTCCTTTCACTTGCAAGCTGCGTATGAAACAGTAGAGAAAACATTTGGGAGTTCTACATTGTACTACTTCAAGGAAAATACATATGAACTAATAAGTGGGAAAATGATTTATCGAGAAGAGCCCGAGAAAATAAGACGGAAAAAAATATTCGGTCTCTTTTAAAGAGAAAACCACTTGGTGATGCCTCCTAACCAATATCAATGGAGACACTCGGCTATGCTGTGGGTAGAGTAAATTTCTACCTTAGACGCGTTTGTTGTCAAAAGCATGATGTGAGGTAGGGTTAGATGCCCATAATTTATTTATGATAGAAACTCTACCTATGGAGTTATAAATATGACTCTATAGGTAGGGTTTTTGTTATAGCTACATATGGAAAAAATAATACTCTTGGGGGTAATAAGTTTGAAGAAAGTAAGAAAAGCTATTATTCCAGCTGCTGGACTGGGGACAAGATTTTTACCAGCGACGAAGGCAATGCCAAAAGAAATGTTACCCATCGTTGATAAACCGACTATTCAGTACATAGTAGAAGAAGCGATAGAATCAGGAATCGAAGACATTATTATTGTAACTGGAAAAGGAAAACGTGCAATCGAAGATCATTTTGACCATTCTTTTGAATTAGAACAAAGCCTTTTAGAAAAAGGAAAGTATGAAATGCTTGAAAAAGTACAAGCATCTTCAAAAATTAATATTCATTACATAAGACAAAAAGAACCAAAAGGATTAGGTCACGCAGTATGGTGTGCACGTAAATTCATCGGTAATGAGCCATTTGCAGTATTACTTGGTGATGATATCGTACAAGCTGATATGCCATGTTTACGTCAGTTGATGAATGAGTACGAGGCAACACATTCGTCTGTAATTGGTGTACAAACAGTACCAGAAAATGAGACGCATCGTTATGGAATTATTGATCCAATCACGCAAAGTGGTCGTCAATATCAAGTACGTCAATTTGTAGAAAAACCAGCGCCAGGAACAGCGCCATCTAACTTAGCAATTATGGGTCGTTACGTATTAACACCAGAAATCTTTATGTTCCTTGAAGATCAACAAACAGGCGCTGGTGGGGAAGTTCAATTAACAGATGCGATTCAGCGTTTAAATGAAATTCAGCGCGTGTTTGCATATGACTTTGAAGGTACACGTTATGATGTTGGTGAGAAATTTGGATTTATTAAGACGACAATTGAAATGGCACTTCAGCATGAAGAATTGAAAGATGAATTAATGCAGTATATGAACGAACTTGTAAAAAAAGAAAATGTACACGTATAAAGTGAGGTGGAAGGGCATTGGCCTTAACTAAAGTATCAAGTGGAACTGTAAAAAAACAACGATTGCTTGCTGCTGAAGAGGTAAATCAAAACGGGTTATATTTATTTACGAAACGTTTTATGGATATATTTGGTTCACTGTGCGGTCTTATTTTGTTATCTCCTGTTTTTTTTATTGTGGCAGTACTTATTAAGTTAGAAGATCCGAAAGGTCCTATTTTTTTTAAGCAAATTCGTATTGGAAAGAATGAAAAAGAGTTTGGAATGTATAAATTTCGCTCAATGGTAACAGATGCAGAAGACCGATTAAGAGATTTATTAGAACACAATGAGGTATCTGGTGCAATGTTTAAAATGAAAGATGATCCTCGTGTGACGAAGATTGGTAAGTTTATTCGTAAAACGAGTATTGATGAATTACCACAATTATTAAATGTGATAAAAGGTGATATGAGTTTAGTTGGTCCTAGACCACCATTGCCAAGAGAGGTAGAAAAATATACTTCTTATGACAAACAGAGATTATTGGTAATTCCTGGGTGTACCGGACTTTGGCAAGTTACAGAAAGAAATAGCGTTGGTTTTAAAGAGATGGTGGAGTTAGATTTAGAATATATAAATAAAAGAGGATTAATTTATGATGTAAAAATTATTCTTAAAACAATTCTAGTTATGGTTAAATCTAATGGTGCATCTTAATAAGTTTACAAGGGAGATTAAAAATATGAAAATATTAGTCGTTGGTACAGGATATGTAGGGTTAGTAACGGGAGTATCGCTTGCTGAAATTGGGCACAGCGTTACGTGTCTAGATATAGATAAAAGTAAGGTGGAAAAGTTACGCCAGGGATTTTCACCGATTTATGAACCAGGTATTGAAGAGTTATTGAAAAAAAATATGGAAAGTGGAACGCTGTCTTTTGAAGCCGCAGGAGAATCGGCGTATAGTGGAGCTGATGTGATATATATTGCTGTTGGTACACCCGAGTTGGAGGATGGGTCTGCTAATTTGAATTATATTTATCAAGTATGTGAAGATATCGCTACTTCTATTAATAAAGATGTCACAGTGGTTGTTAAAAGTACTGTTCCAGTTGGAACAAATCATAAAGTTAAGACCTATATTGAAAAATGTTTGAATGGGAAAGATTTTAAGGTGGAAGTAGTATCGAACCCAGAATTTTTACGCGAGGGCTCAGCAATTTATGATGTTTTTCACGGTGATCGAATCGTAATTGGTGCAGATAATAAAGCAGCTGGGGATATCATAGAAGTTGTTAATAAACCATTTGGATTACCAATTTATCGTACAAATATATGTAGTGCTGAAATGATTAAATATGCTTCAAATGCATTTCTTGCTACAAAAATTTCATTTATAAATGAAATTTCCAATATATGCGAGAAAGTGAATGCTAATATAGAAGAAGTGGCATTAGGTATGGGCATGGATAGTCGTGTGGGTAATCAATTTTTAAGAGCAGGAATTGGATATGGTGGCTCATGTTTTCCAAAAGATACTAAGGCATTAAAGAAAATTGCGGATAATGTAGATTATGAATTTAATTTGCTTAGCGCAGTCATTGAATTCAATAATCGTCAACAACGAAAATTATTAGAGCAGGCGGTTAATGACCTTGGATCGCTTGGCAATAAAAATATTGGAATTTTAGGCTTATCTTTCAAGCCAAATACAGATGATATTCGTGAATCGCCGGCTCTAGTTATTATTCCAGAATTAATTAGAATGGGAGCTAATATAAAAGCATTTGATCCAGTAGCTATGGATAATGCGAAAAAAGTGTTACCAAATGATGTGGTATACTGTGAAGGGACAGATACGACAATTGAGGATACTGATTTAGTATTTATTTTAACCGAGTGGGATGAATTCAAACAATATCCGTTAAATAAATTTGCTGAAAAAATGAAAACTCCTAATTTATATGATGGAAGAAATTGTTTTAGTCTAGAGAGTGTCAAGAACGCTAAGCTGAACTATATTTCAATGGGAAGAGAATCTATTTTAATAGATTCGCTTGTTAAAAATTAAAAGAAATAAGGTGTAGATTTACTGCACCTTATTTCTTTTAATTATAAGATAATAAATGGTAGATTCAAATAACTTGAAAGTAGAGGTTAAGGATGGAATTTCTTATTTTAACGCATCAATATCCTAAAGAAAATAATTTATATCGAAATGGTTTTGTCCATCAGCGAGTTAAAGCTTATATGGAATGTGGGCATAATCCAGTAGTATGGGTTATGCATGAAAAAGAAACAAAGGAAGTTTATTTTTTTGATGATGTTAGGGTTATTGAGGGGAATCAAGAAGAATTTAATAAATATATTAAAGAAACAAAGGTAGACAGGATTCTGGTTCACTTTCTGTTAGAAAATATGGTTGGTTCTTTGTTGGAAATAGATACCCGTATCCCTGTTATAGTTTGGGTCCATGGATTTGAAGCCTTAAGGTGGTATCATAGACTTTTTAATCCTTTGAGTGTAGATGCTTGGAGGGGGCTGAAAATCAAAAAAAATTATAAGCAATTACAGGCGTTCAAGTATTTTAATGAAAAAAATAAGCTAGAGAACCTTTGCTATATTTTCGTATCTAATTGGATGAAAGAGATTGCTGAAAAAGATGTGAAAACAAAATTCGGAAAAAATTGCATTATTCCTAACTATATTAATACAGATTTATTTGAATATGAAGAAAAAGAAGTAGAAAAACGAAAAAAAATATTATTAATTCGTCCTTTTCATAATAAAAAATATGCAAACGATATTGCGGTTAAAGCGATTTTGGAATTAAGTAAAAGAAGTTTCTTTGAAGATTTTGAAATTGAAATCTATGGGAGTGGGGCATATTTTGATAAAGAGACAAGGGATTTAACTAGTTTTTCAAATGTGAAAATTCACAATAAATTTTTAACACAAGAGGAAATATCAAGTATCCATAAGAGATTTGGTATATTTTTATGTCCTACTAGACAAGATGCACAGGGGGTTTCTATGTGCGAGGCTATGTCCAGTGGATTAATACCTATTACTACAAATAATACGGCAATTCCAGAGTTCGTGACAAATTTGGATACAGGATTTTTAACTGAGAATCCAAGCCAAATAGCTGAAGCGATTTTATATTTATATGATCGGCCCGAGGTTTTTAAAGAAATGTCTAAAAAAACATCTATTAGTATAAATGAAAAATGTAATTATGAGGCAACAATTAAAAAAGAATTAGATAAGATTGTTTACTTATAAAAAATTGTATTAATAAGTAAACAATAAAGATTGAGGCGAAAGTATTGAGTAAAAAGAATAATCTCTTTAAGAAGTTTATGGAATACGCTTTAGGGAGTGGGATAGTATTAGTATTGGGTTTTATCTCATCACCTTTAAATACACGTTTGTTTACACCGGAAGAGTTCGGTAAATTTTCCATGTTTTTATTGATAGCCAATATTATCAATGCGATTATTTTGTTTGGATTAGATCAATCATTTGTTAGGTATTTTCATGAAGAAGAAGCTCAAAATAGGGGAAGACTACTATATAGCAATCTAAAGGTGCCATTGTTAGCGTGTTTTTTTGTGTGTATTGCAACAGTCCTATTTTACAAACAAATGTTTTATAAAATATTTGGAACATACAGTTTGCAACTTTTAATATTGCTAATTCTAAATAATTTTTTTATGTTACTCAATAGATTTTCACTATTGGTCATCCGTATGCAACAAAAAGGAAAATTATATTCAACGTTACAAGTAGTTCAAAAATTATCTAATATTCTATTGATCATTTTATTCTGTTTACCACTTAATAGTAATTTTATTGTATTGGTATACGCATTCGTAATTTCTAATATGTTGGTAACACTAATAGCAATTTATGTAGAAAGAGAGGTGTGGATATTTCCAAAGAATGAAAGTGAATTAAAAACTAAGAGTTCTGAGCTTATTAAGTTTGGGGTGCCTTTAGTATTTACTTTCTTAATTACTTGGTTATTCCAATCAATTGACCGGATTTTTATACAATACTTTAATGATTATAATGAGTTAGGTCTATATGCAGCAGCTTTTTCTATTATAGCTTTATTAAACGCTGTACAAAGTGCGTTCACGATGTTTTGGGTACCAGTAGCTTATGAAAAATATATTAAAGACAGTGAAAATATAGAGTTTTTCGAAAAGATGAACCAATTAGTTACTTATGTAATGTTTTTGGTAAGTATTATGATGATAATGTTTAAAGATTTGATAGTCCTTTTATTAGGTGAGAATTTTAGAGAAGCAAGCGTAATAATGCCATTTTTAGTGTTTATGCCGTTGATGTTTACAGTGTCAGAAACGACAGTCTTAGGAATAAGTTTTAAAAAGAAATCAAAATACCATGTAATAATAGCACTTTCAGCAGCTGTAGTTAATATAATTGGTAACTTATTACTCGTTCCAAGCTTAGGGGCAAAAGGAGCTGCTATTTCAACGGGGATAGCATATATTGTGTTCTTTTCTATAAGAACTATAATTTCAAAATCTTTATATCATGTTAATTATTCTTTAACTAAATTTTATATTATGACATTAATGTTAGTTTTATTTGCGAGTTATGCAACATTTAATGATTTTGATCATTTTTATGTTATTTTATGTGGTATTAATTTAGTGTTACTAAATTTTTTATATAAAGGGATAATCAAAGAGTACTTACCAAATAAGCTGAAATTCACAAAATAAGTATGTTAATTATTATTTTAGTAGGAGAAGAACATGGGAATTATTTTATTGTTAGTCTTAATATCCTTTTTAGTAAAAAAAAATTACAATTTAGCTTTAGGGATATATATAGTAAGTGTATTTGGGATTCCTAGGAATACTCACATAGAGAAAATGATAGGAATGGGTATAGACATTAAAGGGAATATATTTCTTGATTTTCGTTTTGTAATGATAAGCATTATGTTTATTTACATGCTATTTAGGCTTAATAAATATGTGTTGAAAATAAAAATTCCTAATTTAATTATTGTACTTTTATTTTTATGTATTTTTAGCATTGCTTTAATACAGGGAGTTCTTAATCATAACCCATTAATAAAATCTGAGCTGGTATTGTATATTCAACTTTTTATGACCATAGTTACTATTGGTCTATGGATAAATATGTTTAAAATACATATTTTAAACATATTAAGAATGTGTATATTTGGGGGGGCTCTATATAGCATTATCGCTATTTTCTTGGCTATATTTGGAAAGGGTTTTTTACCAAGTATTTATGGGGAATTTTATGGAACAATATGGGGAGATACAGGAAGGGTTACTTTTCAAAATGTTACGGCCTTATTTGTAATTAGTTTCTTCTCGATATATATTATATTTAAAACGGAAAATAAAAAAAATATGTTGTGTGCACTTGCCTTGAATAACATAGCAATTCTATTATCACAAACTAGAAGTATAATTATGCTTTATTACGGATGCCTGTTTATTATAGTATGTATTATTGTAATTAAGGTTATGTTTACTAAGCGTTTAAATTTAAAAGTGTTAGCTTCCCTATTCTTAGGAAGTGCAGTGATTTTATCTGTTAGTATCATTTGCTTTCAGAAAATAAATATAATGGAGACTTCATTCTTAGCGGATGTATCAAAAAGATTTAATGAGAGTGGTACTGAATCAATAGATTCCAGAGTATATACTAATCAATATATCATCGATTCTATGGAATCTCCTATTTTAGGTAATGGCATTGGATACCCTTTGAAATTTTTTAGTGCTAGTGGAAGTGTGGTAAGTGAAGTAAGTTGGATAGATAATTTACTTTTGTCTATATACTCTAAATTTGGAATAATAGGAGCGATAGCATTAGTAGTTTTAATGATCTATGGTTTAATAATTAATATTAAAAAGACAATGGATACTAAAGAGGTTTATTTTTTAATTGTGAGTCTAGTATATATCCCTTTTATAGTTATATGTGCTTTTTTGACTTCACAATTAATTCATTCAATTCAAGTGTCTCTCTTATATTTTATAATATTGTTAATTCCAAATATTCATTCAGAAAACGAATGGTAAATGTTAATGAATAAAGAACATGACAAACTAATGAGTTTAATTGATTGTATAATATGAGGAAAATGGTGATTATTAAAAAGAGTAGGTGGATTTAGTGTTCTGCTTAAGAATAAATAAAGGGAAAATTTCATACTCAAGTTTTAATTGTATCATAAACAAGTGACTTAAGTATTTAGAAAGAGTTAAGAGGGGCCATTTTGAAGAGTGGGTGGAAATTATGGGAAGTTTATTCACAGAGGGTTGAATAAACTTTCTTTTTTATTTTAAAGTTTAGGAGGATATATTTGTGGAAAAAAATGAGGTATTAGTTAGTATAGTTATACCAACATACAATAGAAGTGAGCTTATTAAACGTACAATTAATAGTGTATTAGCACAAACGTATACTAATTTTGAATTAATAATTGTGGATGATGCTTCTACAGATAATACAGAGGAAATAGTTAATGAGTATCATGATGATAGAATTAAGTTTATAAAATTAAATGGAAATTCTAAAGGCACAAAGCCTAGAAATGTCGGTATTAAAGAAAGTAAAGGAGAATACATTGCATTATTAGACTCAGATGATGAATGGTTACCAAATAAATTAGAGAATCAATTGAATTTTATGAGAACATTCAATGATGATAGTCTAGTGTGTTTTACAGATTTGATTCTAAAAGGTACAAAGAAAACGGTTTATTCGAATAATCGTGCTCTTTTTGAAGAAGAAGATATTTTGGAATATATATTTTTAGGAAAGAATTGGGTTCAAACTAGTACATATATGTTCTCAAGCAAGTTAGGTAAACAGACGCTATTTAATCCTACTTTAAAAAAACATCAGGATTGGGACTTTTGCCTGAGGTTAAAGAAGAATGGTGCTAAATTTGTAAATTTCCCTGAACATCTAGCTATATATTATTCTGATGATCGAGAAGGTAGAATTGGTAATAATTTAAAATATAAACAATCATTAGAATGGATTAATAGTGTTAGTAATGATATTTCTAATGAAGTAAAACATGCTTTTTTAGTTAGGGTTATGACAAAGCCATTAATATTTAATAAACAAAGAAACAAGGCATTATCAATTTATTTGGATGGGAAAAAAAATGGTGTAATCGGACTAAGTGCTCTTGGTAAAGGGATAATTAAATGTTTTATGCCTTTAAGTATATATAGAATTATAGTCAAGTTAAAAGGGTAGGTGATTAAATAAATATGAAATTAACAGAAAACGAAATCATATTATCTATAGTCGTTCCAATTTATAATGTGGAGAAGTACCTGGAAGAGTGTATAGTATCTTTATTGCAACAAAATATAGAAAATATAGAAATTCTCCTTATTGATGACGGATCTACTGATGGTAGTAAAGGTATTATGGAGAAGTATTCAAAACTTGATAAGCGAATTACTTGCATATATAAGGAAAATGAAGGACTAGGTCCTACAAGAAACCTAGGAACCCAAAAAGCACAAGGGCAATATATTATGTATCTAGATTCAGATGATTATGTTCAACCTAATTCACTAGAAAATTTAATAGAAGAAATGAAAAAATCTAATCAAAATATTATCATTTTTAATGGTGAAGGTTTTTACGATGAAAGTTATAAGATATGTAAGAAGAAGTATTTCAATGTTAATTCTAGTGTGAATAAATATACTGGTAGTTTAAAAAAATATTGTTTATTAGATCTTCAACCAGCATGTTTAAAAGTTCAGTCTAAAAGCTTTTTAGAAGATAATAATATATATTTTTCAAATGAAAATATATATGGTGAAGATGTATCATTTTGGCTTACATGTATAGGGAAAACAGATTCTATTAAATATTTGAATTTGAATATATATAGAAGGAGATATAGAGAAGGGTCAATTATGACTAATCCTGGAAGGAATGCTCGAGATAGATTAGTGACATATAAGGATTTATTATATGTTTCAGATGATAAGGTTGTTTTAAATTTTATACGTAATTATCTCTTCAAATGGTGGGGAAGAGGAATTAAAAATAAACAATATTTAGATGAATTAGAAATTATTGTTCAAGAGGAAGCGTTTAAGAAGTTTATGTATCATGAAGGTACATTGTATCATAAAATAAAATTTCATATTTGGAAAACCAAAAGCAGAGTGTTAATAGATTTATTTACGTATATTAATATTGGTTTAAGAAGAAGTATTTTATTCTTTTTATAGAGGAATTAAATTTTAAAAAATGGAGGGGCATTCTTTGCAGACAGTATGTTTTATTAGTTCCACAGGTGGGCACCTAACTCAATTAAAAAATATAATAAAGTCATTTGATTCATCAAAAATTAAGGTGATTACAGAGAAAAATGAAACTACAGTATCATTACAAAAAAATTATGATGTTTCATATTTAGCTCAACAGGAAAGGAAAAATATTTTCTTTCCTCTTATATTTTTTATTAATATTATTTTATCATTTTGGTACGTAATAAAAATAAGACCCCAGTATATTATATCTACTGGGGCAGGAGCTGTTATTCCTTTTTGTATTTTTGGGAAAATTTTTGGAGGAAAGCTAATTTTTATTGAAAGTTTTGCTAAAGTACAGACACCTACCATAACAGGAAGAATTTTATATCGTTTTGCAGATAAGTTCTATGTTCAGTGGGAAGAGCTTCTTGAGGTATATGAGGATGCAGAATTTAAGGGGAGATTATATTGATTTTTATAACAGTTGGAACACAAAAATTTCAGTTTAACAGGCTTTTAAAAGAGATAGATGAACTGTGTTCAACAGGTGTAATTAAAGAAAAGGTCATTGCTCAGGTTGGATATTCAACATATGTACCCACTCATTTTGAAGTGCATAAATTGCTTAAACCAGAAGAGATGGATAACTACGTAGAAAATGCATCTTTGCTGATTTCTCATGGGGGAACAAGTAGTATTTTTAATGGCCTGAAAAAAAAGAAAAAAGTTATTGTAATACCTCGTTTGAAGCAATTTGATGAACATGTAGATGACCATCAAATTGAAATTTGTAATGTTTTAGATAAGAAAGGTTATGTAAGTGTAGTTTGGGATATCAAGAAATTAGGTGAGGAAATTAGCGATATCCATTCGGAAACATTTAATACGTACAGCTTTTCTGAAGGAGAATTGGTAAATGATATTATAAAATTTATTAGTAAATAAATTTTATATTATATGAAACTATGGGGATCTAATTTTAGGAAATGTTGTGTATGTAAGTTAAAGTAGTTTCTTGTTTGTTAGTTAATGGGGGTTCGCTTGGTTTTTTTACATAACAGACAACTATAGTTCCGTTTATCCCAGATTTATAAATTCATTTAAAATTTTTTTAGATGAAAGAAGGATAGTTATGAAAAGGAAAATTCTATTCTGGATTCTCGGTATTGTGGGTTTTCTTATTATCGCTGGTGGTGTTTATACATATACCATTTATTCTCCTGTTTCTAATACTTTAGATGCAGTACAAAGGCCATTAAATCGTGATAAGTCTGAAAAACGTGATCAAGAGATTGCGAAAGACAATCCAGATGTAATTTTATTTGAACCACCATTTATTACTGACAATGGAAAAACAGGGGATAGAAATTCTGTAGCGAATACACAGAAATTTGTTCAAGCACTTTCTACTAGTGCAAAAGACGCTAAGATCATGATTCAACCGCCAAACCCAGTGTATAGTGGGAAGAATTATTCGAAAGCGATTGAGGCATTAAAACAATTTGCAACGCAAAATGGTTATATATATTGATCATTGGGGAGCATGGCCTGATGCATCAACAAAGGCAATTGTACCATACTTACAAGAGGAATTCGGTTTCCCTAGTGCAAAAGGGCACGAAGTTTGGGCGCAATATGTAACAGATTATTTTGTGGCTAAGTAATGAATGGGATACAAAAGGTATACGAGCAATCGTATACCTTTTGTAATAAGAAAGTACTTAAGAAATTATAGTATATATGCAGGAGGATAAACAATGAACTCAATTTTAATCTGCGGTGGAGCAGGCTATATCGGTTCTCAAGCTGTTAAAAAACTAGTGGATGAAGGTTTATCTGTAGTAGTAGTAGATAACTTACAAACTGGTCATGAAGATGCAATTACGGGAGGTGCGAAGTTTTATAATGCTGACCTTCGTGATAAAGCATTTTTAAGAGATGTTTTTAAACAAGAAAATATTGAGGCGGTTATGCATTTTGCAGCTGATTCTTTAGTTGGCGTTAGTATGGAGAGGCCTCTTCAATATTATAACAATAATGTGTACGGTGCTCTTTGTTTACTAGAAGTAATGGACGAGTTTAAAGTAGATAAGTTTATCTTCTCTTCTACTGCAGCTACTTATGGCGAGGTAGATGTTGATCTTATTACTGAAGAAACTATGACAAATCCAACGAACACATACGGAGAGACGAAGCTAGCAATTGAAAAAATGCTTCATTGGTATAGTCAAGCTTCTAATTTAAAATATAAGATTTTCAGATACTTTAACGTAGCTGGTGCAACTCCAAGTGGCATTATTGGTGAGGATCATCGTCCTGAGACGCATCTTATTCCTTTAGTTTTACAAGTAGCTTTAGGACAACGTGAGAAGATTATGATGTTTGGTGAAGACTATAATACACCAGATGGTACTTGTGTCCGTGATTATATTCATGTCGAAGACTTAGTAGCAGCTCATTTCCTTGGTCTTAAAGATTTACAAAACGGTGGGGAAAGTGATTTCTATAACTTAGGAAATGGCAATGGGTTTAGCGTTAAAGAAATCGTTGAAGCTGTTCGTGAAGTTACAAATCATGAAATCCCAGCAGAAGTAGCACCAAGAAGAGCGGGAGATCCAGCGCGTCTAGTTGCTTCTTCACAAAAGGCGAAAGAGAAATTAGGATGGAATCCACAGTATGTAGAGATTAAAACAATTATTGAACATGCGTGGAATTGGCATCAAAAGAAACCTTATGGCTATGAGAAGTAGTTTTTCCAAGCTTTAAAAAAGGATAGAATGAGGTACTTCAAGTAGAAGCTCTTTTTTGTTTATAGTGAAAAATAAAATATAGATTATCTTCATTGGAGTACTTATGATATATTTAAATGATTAAATTTCTATAAAAAGGAGAAATAACCATGAATTTCAAAGATGTTATGAAAAAAGGTTCATTAGTGGCTGCGCTTAGTCTTAGCTTAACAGCGTTCGCTGCAACAGCTGCACATGCAGATACGAATGGAAAAGAAGCTTCACAAAAGCTAGTAAATTCATTAAAAACTTTAAATCTTGATCACGTGGACTACTTATATACTTATTTACAAAAAACGAGCTTAACTGATCAAGAGCAAGCTCAAATTAATGCAAATGCAGCTCGAGTGAGCGAAATTCTTTCAGGTGCGAAGGATGTTATGAGTTTAAAGAATGAGCAAAAAGTAGAAATGCTTCGCTTATTTCTTGATAGCGCGAAACTTGCACATTTACAAGTTTCACTTGTAGATGAAAGTGGGAAGTCGTTAGATCTTTTAAATTATACAATTAGCAAGGATAATAACTTATTAATTCAATTAAAAGATTTAGATGGAAAGTTACTTGCGACAATTAATCCAACGAGAGAAATGGTACAAGCAGCTAATTTTAAAAATCTGGTAAATTCTTTAAAAGTTGCGATGGAAGCGAAACGTGAACTGAACGCAACAGGTCACTTTGTTCCGATGACAAATGCTGAACTGCCAAATACAGCATCTAATGAACAAACGTATATGTTAATTGGTGGCTTAATTGTACTTCTAGGTGCAGCTGCATTAGTTCCAGCAGTACGATTAGCTCGTAAGACAGAACAAGCGTAATACGTCTAATGGAAAAGAGAAAGAAAGTACGTAAGCGTAAGTCAAAATGGAGATGGGTAATCATTGGGATTCCCGTTTTCATTATTTTGTTAGGCCTTGGAATTGTTGCTTTTTTCGGATGGGAATTAACAAAGCAAACAACATTGTTAGCTCATACAGTGATTACACCGTATAAGCCAGCGGAGGCTGAAAAAGAGTTTAAACAAATTTGGTCTAAAATTCCTGATCCAGGAGAGAAGCTTGGTGAATTGAAGTTTCCTTCTCATTCGTATGAAGTTCCTGTTGTAGAAGGAACGCATCCGAAAGAATTAAAATCAGGAGTGGGACATTTTGCTGGAAGTATGTTACCCGGACAAGGTGGAAATGTTGTACTAAGCGGACACCGAAATACGAGTTTTCGTAAGCTGGAAGATTTGAAGAAGGGTGATCAAATCAAATTCGGAACACCGTATGGTGAGTTTGTGTATGAAATAACAGACTTTAAAATTACGGGAGCAAACGATGATACAATTATCGTTCCAACTGATTATGAGACACTGACGTTAACAACATGTTATCCGTTTGAGTATATTGGTGATGCACCAGATCGCTTTATCGTGTATACAAAGCTTGTGTCTAAGCCAGATTTAGAGAAACAATCTTAGTTTGAAGTGGAAAGCCCAATTGCCATTTGTGCAACTGGGCTTTCTTTGTATTGGTAGAAGAAACTCTCCGACTTATTCAGTGCATGGATAAGTCGGAGAGTTTTTTGTATAGATAAGTGGTTATATGAGGGAATATATAAGTTAGATGTTAGATATGAAACATATCAGTATTTGATGGAGGGCGCCAATCCCATGTATAATAGGATTGGAACTTTATTCCTTTGTACGCTTATAAGGCTGATCTAAGAAAGAAGGTTACATGATGAAAAAAATTCTATTATGGATACTTGGTATTATTGTTTTTCTTGTAATTGCCGGAGGCGGTTATGCGTATTATATGTACTCATCTGTTACGGGTACATTGGATAAGATGCATACGCCACTTGAGCGAGATCATTCAACAAAACGATCTACAGATGTGAAGCTTGGTAATAGTCAACCAGTTTCTATCCTATTATTAGGGGCAGATGAGCGTGGCGCAGATAAAGGGCGTTCGGATTCCATTATGTTGTTAACGTTAAATCCGAAAGATAGTTCAATGAAGATGGTTAGTATTCCTCGTGATACATATACGGAGATTGTTGGTAAAGGAAAGAAGGATAAAATCAATCATGCGTATGCATTTGGTGGAATCGAAATGTCTGTAAATACAGTTGAGAATTTCTTAGATGTACCGGTTGATTATTATATTGAAGTGAATATGGAAGGCTTCCAAGATATTGTAGACGCAGTTGGCGGAGTGGATGTGAATAATGATTTAGCATTCACGCTTGAAGGACAAACATTTGAAAAAGGAACTATTCATCTAAATGGTGAACAAGCACTGAAATATACGCGTATGCGTAAGGAAGATCCGCGCGGTGACTTTGGTCGTCAAATGCGTCAACGTCAAGTGCTAGAAGCGGTTATTAGTAAAGGTGCAAATATATCATCTATTACAAAACTTGGCACGATGTTAGAGGCTGTTGAGAAAAACGTAAAAACAAATTTAAACCAGGATCAAATGTGGGATCTTCAAAGCAACTATAAAGCTGCGATGAATAAGAAAGAAGAAATCCAAATTCCTGGAGATGGTCGTAAGCAAGATGGCATTTGGTACTATTTCGTTTCAGAGAAAGATCGTAAGGACCTTTCAAATAAGTTAAGAGAGCATTTAGAGTTACCTAAGCAGTAGTTTAAATATAGAAAGTTTTGAGAGGGTATCGTCGACAAAATATGTTCGACAATACCCTCTCTTTTTTTGTATGATTTTTGCTATACTAAACTGTACTATAATACAGGATGGAAGGAGGAAGAGGATGAAAATACTTGTAGTTGATGATGAATCGAGTATCCGCAATTTAATTCGGATGCAGTTAGAGATGGAAGGATATGAAGTATTGACGGCAGCTGATGGGAGAGAAGCTTTAGAGAGATGGAATGAGCAGCCGGATGTACTCATTTTAGATGTGATGCTTCCTGATACGGATGGGTATGAGTTATTACGTTTATTCCGAGAGAAGGATCGTGATATTCCAGTGCTTATGCTGACAGCGAAGAGTCAGATGAATGATAAATTGCTTGGCTTGCAGCTTGGTGCGGACGATTATGTGACGAAGCCTTTTAATTATGCGGAGCTTATTCTTCGTGTGAAAAATATGAGTCGGCGTGTGAGGAAGGAGGAAGTGTCTTCTACTCATAAGGTGATCCGAGCAGGGGAATTGGTAATTTGTCCAAAGGAAAGAAAGGTACATGTGAGTGGGCAAGAAATTCAGTTAACGTATCGAGAGTTTAATTTATGTCAGTTGTTTGTTTCGAATCCTCAGCGTGTGTTCATGAGAGATGAGTTGCTTGAGAAAGTATGGGGGTTTGAGTATATCGGAAATACGAGAGCGGTTGATATTATGGTGCAAAGACTTCGGAAGAAACTAGGGAAGAGCGGGGAGTATATTAAGACAATTTATGGCGTAGGGTATAAGCTTGATTGCTAAAAGGTGATGATATGTCTTTAAAACGAAATATGGTGTTTGGAATAGTTGGATTGTTGATTCCAATTCTTGTTCTTTTGTATGCAGTCGTGTATATTGCACTGGAGAAGAATGTGTATCATAATGCGGCAGATTCCTTAGAAAAATTAAGTGTGGAAGCACAAATTTATACGATGAATTATTTAGAGAAGGAAGCAGAAGTGGAGACGCTAGGCCCGAATTCGCTTTTAATTGCCTCTTATTTAGCGAAGCGAATGGATGTCCGAGTGCAGATGATTGGGAAGAATGGAGATGTTGTTGCAGATACACAAAAGGGAGCATTACTTCATCGAAATATCGATATTGAGAGTTCTTTGAAGGGAAAGAAATCTTATGTTTTCGAAGAGGGAGACCCAGCTCCAATTCTTTTGTTTTCAAGTCCAGTTTATTATGGAAACGATGTCATCGGGAGTATTCGTTTTATAAATGAGTTAACGGATGAGAAGGAAGTTTTAACAAATGTGAGTTGGACGTTTTTAATGACGTCTCTTTGCTTAGTGGCTGCCGGTATTTTCTTTGCGATTCGTTTGGCGAAGTCTCTTCATAAACCAATTGATCAGTTAAGACAAATGGCACATCGGCTTGCGAATGGAGATTATGAAAGTAAGATTGAGCTAAATGAGTATGTGGAAATTGCACAGCTTTCAGCGTCCTTTAATGCGATGGCTGATGGAATTGAACTTTATATTAAGCAATTGAAGGAAGAGAAAGAGAAACAGAAAGATTTCTTAGACCGAATTACGCATGAGCTGAAAACACCGCTAACAGCGATTATCGGTTATGTCGATTTAATTCCGAAGTTACAATCAAAAGAAGATGTTCAGGAGAGTCTTCATTATGTGGCTGTAGAAAGTGAGCGTCTATTATCACTTGTAGAGGAATTACTTAAATCTTCGAAGTATGGGACGAGCACGTTTGAAGTGTCACCTACGGTTGTGAATATTAAGGAGTTGGCAGAAGAAGCAATTTCGATTGTGAAACTGCGATTACAGCAGTTTGAAATTGAAGTTATGAATGAGTTAACGGAAGTACACGTCGTTGCGGATTTTGATAAGACGAAGCAAATTTTCTTGAATGTGCTTGATAATGCGATTAAATATAGTGATGCTACGCGAGTTCGTATGAATGTAATTATAAATGAGCAGGAAGCAAAGGTTTTTGTTCATGATGATGGTATTGGTATGGATGAAGGTGTGCTTGCAGAGTGGAATGAGTCTCCGGAAGGTAAGTTGCTTCCTTCTAGTTACGGGAATGGCTATGGTTTATACATTTGTCAGGAGATTATGAAGAAGCAAGGCGGGAGTATGCGAATTGAGAGTAGTGAAGAAATGGGAACTACAATATGTATGACATTTTTACTCCCAAGACGGATGGAAGACATAAAAAACTTGAAAGCGGTTAAATGATACATTTATGAAACAATTATGCGGTATTTTCGAAACAACGTTTTTTTATCTTGGAGGTAGGCAGAAATGAAAAGGCTATCATTTCAAATTCTTGTGTTTGTCTTTTGTATGATCGTTTCTCTTATTTTGTTTTATGTTATTGAGAAGCAAATATATAATCGAATCACGATTGTAGATGACAAACAAGCCGTTTTACAAAGAGTGAATGAATCCCTTCCTACTGAAGTGAAAGTAAGGCATGAGAAGTGGGGAGAAATTGTTGTAACGGATGAAGTTCGTTTGCATACGATTGTTTCATTCTTTGACCGAATTCGAGTAGAACCGAGAGAAGCGAGGAATCAAGAACAAGTATTTACTGGAGAAGTAACGTACTTGAATGGACATAAACGTACTTTTGCAGTAGGTGACTTGTTCCAGTATGAGGATAATGTATACGGAAAGAATGGTACGGATCCGATGATCTCAGCATTGCAAACGTATTTGTTAAGTCTGTATTATACACCAGAGCGCATTAGTAATTTCTTTGCGGAGGCAAAGGAAGTTGTAGTGAGGCAAGGGGATGTAATACGTACTATAGATCTTACGCAAATATTTGATTCTATTCGATACGCAAAGCAAATTACAGATTACGGAGAAATTCAGAAATTATTACAATCACAGAATGAGCCGATTGCTTATATTACTGCCTATAAAACAGGCAAGCGTGTAAAGAATGAGCGGGAGGATATTCTAACTATTTCTGTGTATCCATCGTACTTTGTTGTGCAATATCTCGGTGATAATAACGGGAATGTCATGTATATGAAAGGCTCTCTAGCAGAGTTATTCGTAAAGGAGAATGCGTCATGAGAAAGATAGCCTTTTTCTTCTTTTTGCTAGTAATTGGAGGAGCGATGTCTAGTTGCTCTCGAGATACAACCTCTATTAAATATAATAAAAGTGGTCTCCCTATTTTGGATGATCGTCATCTTGTTGCGTATGTAGCGGCCCGCGAGGAAGTTGGTGAAGCTTTGCTTTCATCATTTTGTAAAAAACGCGGGTGTACATATGAATTTATTCGTCTATCGACAGAAGAACTTCTTCGGAGAGTAGAAGAGGAAGCTGGAAATCCGAAGGCGGATATTATTATTGGCGGTACAGTAGATGCGCATCAAATGATGAAGCAAAAGAACCTTTCTATTCCTGTTATGAGCCAGCATGCGAACCGTATTTCAAAGTCTGTTAAAGATAAAGATGGTTATTGGTACGGTTATGAAGTGGAGAAACTAGCAATCGCGATTAATAAAGAGCGGTGGAATGAAGAAATAGCGCCGCTCGGTCTTCCATATCCATCAAGGTGGCAAGATTTATTAGATCCGGTATATACGGGGAAGATTGCAATGCCTGATCCAAATGTTTCCGGCACAGCATATACTTTGTTTCAAGCACTTATTGATACTTTAGGTGAAGAAGAAGCGAAAGAGTATGTTAAGAATCTTGCACGGCAAGTTGGTGAAGTAACGGTGAATGGCTATATGCCTGTAGAACTAGTTGCAAGCGGTGAATATATGATAGGCATCAATTTTGCGGGAGATCAGAGAATGCTTCAGAAACAAGGCTTTCCTATTTTAAGTAAGGAACCTGAGCAAACAGGGTTATCTGTCAATGCGATTTCCAAACTAAAACGTGCACCGAGTGGTATTATTGCGGATTTATTTATTGATTATTGTTTATCAGAAGAAGCGGGTCACATTTTAGAAAAAGTTTCGTTTGGCGTACCGACGATGTTTGCGAAGAATGAGAAAGAAATAGAAGGACAGCCGGTTAGAAGGACGAACCAAAATATATCAAATAGTGGAATAATCGAGATATGGAATAGACAGCGTCTCTCTCAAAAGTGAGAAAAGGAGACGAGAGTATATGTTTAAATGGCTTAAGCCAGCACCTGCAATTGAGAGATTACCAGCGGATATGATCGCGAAAGTATATACATTACTACGTATTCGTGTGCTAATCGGAATCTCAGTTGGATATGCTGCTTATTATTTAGTGCGCAGTAACTTTACGTTATCAAGTACGTATTTAGTACAAGAATATGGTTTTAGTACAGCTGAAATTGGACTACTAGGTTCAGTAATGGCGATTGTTTATGGATTTAGTAAGTTCTTTATGGGGAATTTATCAGATAAAGCTTTTGCCCAGCGCTTTATCGCAGTCGGATTATTCTTATCGGGGCTTGTAAATATTTGTTTCGGGTTTGCATCTTCATTTGGGATGATCGTTACATTACTTGTCCTGAATGGTATTGTACAAGGTATGGGAGCACCACCTTGTAGTATCGTTATGACGAAATGGTTCTCAAAGAAAGAACGTGGTACGAAAACAGGCATTTGGAATATTTCACATAACGTTGGCGGAATGCTTGTGCCACCACTTGTCGGAATTGGTGTAGGTATTTTCGGTGAAAGTCATTGGCAAGGCGGCGTGTTTATTTTTCCAGCGATTATCGCAATGGTAATTTCAGTTCTTGTTTGGATCAATGCGAAGGATACACCAGAGTCTGAAGGTCTTCCTCCAATTGATGAGTATCGTAATGACTATGAAAATCTTGAAAAAGCAGATAATGCTAACAAGATGTCGCCAAAAGAAATTTTAATGAAATACGTAGTGAAAAATAAATTTGTATGGTTCTTATGTATTGCGAATGCATTTGTTTATTTAATTCGTTTCGGTGTTATTAACTGGGTTCCACTTTATTTAACGACAGTTAAAGGTTTTTCAAAAAATGAAGCACATGCAGCATACGCAATCTTTGAAGGTATGGCAATTCCAAGTTCATTAATCGTTGGTCTTTTAAGTGATAAATTATTTAAAGGGAAACGTATGCCATTGTGTATTATTAGTATGGTTGGAGTTGTTATTGGTACGTTTGTATATTGGCAAGCAACTAGCGTACTTGTTGTAAGTATTGCAGTTTCTATTATCGGTTGTTTAATTTACGTACCACAGTTTTTAATCGGTTTAAGTGCGATGGAATTAGTACCGAAATTTGCAGTAGGTACGACAGTTGGTATGTGTGGTCTGTTCGGTTATGTAGGCGGAAGTCTTGTAGCAAACGCAGCAATTGGTGTTATTGTTGATCGTTCTGGCTGGGATGGTTGCTTTATCTTACTATTAACAGGTGCAATTTTATCAACAGTCTTCTTGTTCATCGTTCAACGTGGGCATGAGAGAAAAGATCCTAAAGCGGCGTAATATTTTATATAGAAAAGCTATCCAATTATCATTTTGGATGGCTTTTTCTATATAATATAATCTTTCCTTAAAACTATCTTAAAAGATAGGATGTCATATTTCTAATCATTGGAATTTTTGTTACAATATAAATGAATGTGTAAAACTTTGTAAAAAGAATGTAATAATATGTAATTTGTTTTCAGAAAGTTTTATACAATTTGAGTGTTTATTAAACTATTAATTTATAAAGGGAGAGAGAATATGGTACCAAATACGGTTCGTACTCCAAACAAGAAGAAGAAATGGATCATTATGGGTGTTATCGCACTAATTGTTATTGTGGCAGCAGTTAATATTTTTATTATGCAAGGCAAGAAGAAGGGTGCATCAACAACGGCTGATGCTGTAAGTTTTGAGAAAGTAACAGAGCGTAAGCTGAATAATACGAAGTTAATTTCTGGTCAGGTGAAGCCGGGTAATATTGAAAGTTTCTATGCGGATCCGACCAAAGGAAAAGTGAAAGATATTGCGGTAAAAGAAGGGCAAGAGGTAGAGAAAGGTACGAAGTTATTCTCTTATGATAATGAAGAGATTAATTTGCAAATGAAGCAAGCTGAGCTTGATCAAAAGATGGCAGATATGCGTTACGATCAAGGGAAGAAGAAGATTGATTCGTTGAAGAAAGAAATTAAGAAGGTGAAAGATAGCGGAGCTGGGAAAGAAGTAACAGATCCGATGGAAGAGCAAGTAAGTGAGTTAGAGATGACGCAGAAAACAACTGATCTTGAGAAGGAAAAAGGGAATTTGCAAAAAGAAGAGTTAAGTAAAAAGCAGAAAGAACTTACGATTTATAGTAACTTTACGGGTGTTGTTCAAAAGTTAGATAAAGATGCAGCACAAAGTTCATCACAAGCATTAGGTGGTCAAGGAAAAGCATTCTTACAAGTAGCTTCTAAAGATCCGTTCCAAGTTCAAGGGACTTTAACAGAGCTTCAGAAGTCACAAATTCAAAAAGATCAAACATTCACTGTAACTGCGAAAGCAAATAATAAGAAGAAGTGGACAGGTAAGATTACAGAGGTAAGTGAATTCCCAACGAGTACAGAGATGGCTCAAGCTGGTGGTGTAGGCGAAGCGACTCAAAATATGTCTCAATATACATATAAGGCAAGCCTGGATAGCCAAGATGGTTTATCTCCAGGGTACCATGTTTCATTGCAAGTAAATTTAGAGAATAAGACGATGATTGCTGTCCCAAGTAAGAGCATTGTAGAAAAAGGCGATGATGTATTTGTTTATGTTGAGGATAAAGGAAAGCTTCGTAAACAAAATGTGAAAAAAGGTTCTACTGATGGAGATTGGACAGAGATTACTGAAGGCGCAAAAGTGGGGCAAAAGGTGGTTAAAAATCCTTCCGACGACGTGTATGACGGAATGGAAGTGAAAGAGAAATGATTACGTTAAATAATATTGCTAAAACGTATTATCAAGGGAAATTGGCAGTGCCGATTTTGCACGGTATTAGTTTAACGATTCAGAGCGGTGAATTTGTTTCGATTATGGGGCCGTCTGGTTCTGGTAAATCAACGCTTATGAATATTATCGGTTGTTTAGATCGTCCAACAGAAGGTGAATATATGCTGAATGATGTGAATATCTTAACAGCAGACGAGTCAAAGCTTGCTTTAATTCGTAATGAATATATCGGTTTTGTGTTCCAGCATTTTAATTTGCTGCCGCGTCTTTCAGCAGTAGAAAATGTTGAACTTCCGCTCGTATACGGTGGCGTGAAGAAAGCAGAGCGACGTCAAAGAGCTCTGGAAGCACTTAGTAAAGTTGGTTTGTCCGACAGAGTTCATCATTTGCCGAATGAGTTATCAGGTGGACAGAAGCAGCGTGTCGCTATTGCGAGGTCGATTGCGAATAATCCAACGTTCATTATGGCCGATGAGCCGACAGGTGCGCTTGATACGAAGTCTGGTGAGCAAGTTATGGATATTTTCACGAAGCTCAATGCAGAAGGTACGACGATTGTTATGGTTACACATGAAGAAGAGGTTGCAGCTTATTCATCCCGCCGTATTGTACTGCGAGATGGGAAAATTACAGAAGATAGAAGGTGTGCGGTATGAGTTTACTAGATAGTATGAAAATCGCCTTATCTTCTATTCTAGCTCATAAACTGCGTTCTGCCCTTACGATGCTCGGTATTATTATCGGTGTAGGTTCTATTATTACTGTCGTTGCGATTGGGCAAGGCGGGGAAGCGATGCTGAAGTCGAAATTCGCAGGTTCTGGCGGTAATAACCTTATGCCAATTCAATTTAAACCAGATATTAATGATGAGTTTGCTATGGGTGGATTTGAAATACCAAAGTTAACTCAAGAGGATATTTTGGAAGTAAAACAAGTGAAAGATGTTTCACACGTTATTACGACAAACCAGAATTCAGAGGTGCTTGATGTAAATGATAAAAAAGCAAATCTGAATGTTATTGGTCTTGATAATGAATATTTTGCAGTTAATAAAGTAAAGGTCGTAAAGGGACGTACTTTAAATGAATCAGATATTTCTCATGCAAATAACGTCGTGATGATTAGTACAAAAACAGAAGAGACGTTATTTAAGGACGTAAACCCAGTTGGACAAATTATTGAGATGAAGGGGCAGCCAATGCAAATTATTGGTGTGTATAGATCCGATAATGAGTTTATGGGCTTTGAAATGGAAGAAGCGTTAATCCCCCTTACGTTATGGCCTGTTTTATACGGAACCGATGATATTCAAAATATCGCAATTCAAGCTAAAAATGTAGACGATTTAGAGGTAGCTGGGAAAAAAGCTATCGATGTATTAAATAGTCGTAAGCCAAGTGAAATTCCAGGTAAATATGAACTGGTGAATTTAAAAGAATTCCAAGAAAATGTTTCTAAAGTAACTGGTATCATGACGATGATCATCGGCGGTATCGCTGGTATTTCATTAGTCGTTGGTGGTATCGGTGTTATGAACATCATGCTCGTATCTGTAACGGAGCGTACGCGCGAAATTGGAATACGTAAAGCACTTGGGGCAACGCGTAGTAAAATTTTATTACAGTTTTTAATTGAAGCCGTTATGTTAACGCTTCTAGGTGGTTTAATCGGAATTGGTCTTGGATATGGTGGGGCATATATCGTTTCTACATTCGCAAAATGGCCACCGCTCGTTTCATGGGAAGTTGTCGTTGGAGGCGTACTGTTCTCTATGACACTAGGTATTATTTTCGGATTAATTCCAGCAAACAAAGCTGCGAAGTTAGATCCGATTGAAGCACTGCGTTATGAATAAGTTGTAGTAGAGAGGGACTCTCTACTACACATTACCGTTCTAGTGGGCGGTTCGTAGCCTCTAAATGAGGATGTGAACCGCCCGTTAGAACGGGATATATAAATAGAAGGAGGCGTTATAATGGAAATGAATATTAATACGCAAGATGAAGGTGCGAAGAAGCCGTCATTATTTGGAATGGTTACTTCTCCAGGCTTACAGTTTGAGAGAATGAAGACGAAAAGCCCAGTCTGGGGAGGATTTTTCTTATTTCTTTTAATGGGGACAATCTTATCAGCAGCGGTAGCTTATTTAGGGTTACTTAATACTCCGGAGCTAGCGAAGTTGGTTAAGGATGATACGGCGGGGATAATGAAATGGACTACACTTGGATTTGGAGCTATTGGAGGTCTAGTTGGAACAGCTGTTGGTCTTTTTGTGGTAGCAGGATTTTATAAAGTTATTATGATGTTTATGAGCAATGATACTCCATATATGAAGATATTATCTATTTATATATATGCCAATGTTGTCTTTTATGTTGGTAGTCTTCTCAATGTAGCTTTAGGATATATTCTTGGTGGGAATGGCGCTGATAAATATACAAGTTTAGGGCCTTTATTTGAACAAGGAACAATTGCATATGGCATTGGTTCTGCATTTGAAGTCTTTAACATTTGGAGCTTAATTTTAACTGGCTTAGGCTTGCATATCGTTGCTGGTTTAAGTAAAAAACAAGCAATAATTTTAATTTCTATATTCTTTATCCTTACAATTGGGTTTAGTATGTTGGGCGGTATGTTCTCTGATTTTGGCGCATAATATGTTATTTTGAAAAGGTGGCTCTTCCTAGAGTCACCTTTTTTGTTTTTACCCCTATTTCAAGTTAACCCCATTCGAATTTCAATATAAAATGATTTGGATTATTAATGATACATTTAACCTAACGGCTTTTTCTACGACTGTAAACCCTTATACTTACAAGCTCGTCGACATTCTATCCATATTTTTTTATGTTAGATGGATACATATATTAGTTTGATTGATCAAAAGAAATCTAAGAATATTTTTGAAATTATTGGTATCAGCTTTGACTAACAAAGGGTAAGTTCTGACTAAGTTGATATCAGCCTTATCTAACAAAGCGTAAGCTCTGACTAAGTTGATATCAGCTTTATCTAACAAAGGGTAAGTTCTGACTAAGTTGATATCAGCCCTATCTAACAAAGGGTAAGTTCTGACTAAGTTGATATCAGCTTTGTCTAACAAAGGGTAAGTTCTGACTAAGTTGATATCAGCCTTATCTAACAAAGGGTAAGTTCTGACTAAGTTGATATCAGCCTTATCTAACAAAGGGTAAGTTCTGACTAAGTTGATATC
>NZ_JAEHBK010000050.1:0-19143 GCF_016483685.1 Bacillus cereus group sp. N8
ATAAATAACTTTAAATTAATATCTACATCATAATTAATTAGTGAAAATATAAGTATAGGTGAATAGAGAAGAATGTATAGGATTCTTATAGAAATAAATATACATACAATCAACAATAATTTATATATATAAAATGAAAGTATAGTTATGTCCACCTATAAACTATAAAAACAGACATTTGTTAACTATTTCTATTTTCGTTCGTTGTGTTCGTTTGTCTTGTGAAATCTAATCACATCCTCTTAAAAGAGCTGTTACGTTTGTAGCGGTTTCTTTTGTTATAATGAGATAAAGGGGAGATGAATTGTGTTAGAAGAAAAAGAATTGCTACATTATCTAATAAACGCTACTGATTACATAGGAAATCCATCAGAAATAAACAAAGCACCAGGCATTAAAGATAAACTTATTGAACAAGGCTATTTAGAGGATGTAGACGAGATAAAGTTTACAGAAAAAGCTATAACTTACTAAATAACTTTTATGAAAAGCACGCTTCTCATGTGTTGGAAGTACTTAAGATGTTGAGATTACCATTATACAAAGTATCGTTTGATGAAATATGTTATTGGATGGTAATGGAAGATCAAATGTATTGTGTTAAGTATCTTCTCAAAAGGTTAGATGAAGACGGAAAGATTCAACTTGATAAAAGTAATAATTGGGGTACACCTATGAAGTACTAGTGGATAAATGATTAAGAATCTATTTAGAGCGTTTTTTCACATTTTAAGAAGGACAAGTATATATTGGGGAATAGGACAATCTAACCGCTATTTTATTCAATACACACACTCTTTCACATTGAGAGTATCCAAACGGGTGCTTTTTTCGTTGTTACATAAAAATTACACATTAAACATATATTTATACGCATTGTTACTACAAGCGGAAATAAAAGTAAGCTTATAACCTATTTTTACACATATCTCGGCTGTACCTCTTGGAGAGATCAAGAAATTGCTCAAAGCAATGTTATTGTGTTTGGAATAGGGATGCTTTTATTATTATTTATAGTGATTTTTAATAGACGTAATCTTGGTAATTTCAGATAGGGGTAGCAGTATGGGTGAAAAGAAATTTATAAACTATGAGAAAGACCCAGAGTATTTAAACGACTATGTAGCATTTACAAGTAAACAGTTTGGAAAAACCTATTATTTGACTACAGACGTTAAGGGGTACACAGAGTATGAATTGGAAGCGTATATTGTAGAACTGGAAGCATATAAGAAAAAGAGAAGAAAGAAAAATTGGATATACTTTGGTTGTTTTGTATTGTTTTGTATAGTCTTGTCAGTAATAGAGGGGTATCAAAACGATGAACTAGTTGCGAAAGGTAAGCCAATAGAAGCACCTGTTCTTGGGAGACATGTTGAGAACGAGTATCTTATCTTTGAACGCCCTACTTTAGAATTGATTGTTGATGATAAAGTTAAAAAGTTATGGGTAGGGCAAGAGTTGTATGACAGTATAATTGTCATGGATAAGGTGAAGGTAATTGAATATAAAGGTGAGATTAAGTTAGACCCTAGATACAAAGGTGAAGACTTAATTATAAGGTTTATTAAAAAGGAAAAAGAAGTAGGAGAGTAAAATAAAAAAAGGTGTGGTATCAGTATGGAGATGAAAGATATGGGGCAAGAAATTAAATGAAAAGAATAAAACGATAAGCCTTTAGCTTTTGGTTTTATTCTTTTCATTGTACTCAGGTGTTTTTGCTCAAATCCCCGAGATGGGGGAATTAGCTATAAATCTATAATTTTTCATTTCAAAAATAAAAATTATAATTATTTGAAATATTTCAATTGAAATGTATATGTTTTGACATAATCATTTTTAAAAGACGTTAAAATCCTTTGTTTATAAGGATTTTTTAATAATCCGCTTGCTATTCCCCCATTTCGAGGGGATGGGCAAAGAAACCCAACACTGGATTTTAATACAATAAATGTGGCGAATAAAAATGTTGTAAGGGAAAACATTTGGTCTAAGCAAAAAAATAATGAGCTGTCCATATGGACAGCTCATTTACATAATTCTCGTTATCAGTAGTTATTTGATGATTTGTTTTCTATTTTGTTCTCTAACTCAAGTTCTTGGGATAATGACAGGGTTCTTGCTATGAACCGCAAAGTGAATTAGTATCAATGGTATACAATCTTACCAAAAATAATTGCCAAAATGATTACCATAAACCTTTTTCAAAAGTGTACAATGCATTTTTGAAAATTTTATTAGTTCATACTTTGCGGTCTATGACAGTAACCTTGTCACTCCCCCATATTGGAGTTTAGAAATAAGTTCCCTGATATAATATTGAATACATATACTAAGTAGGTGAGAAAATGAATGAAAAAGTTTATATTAAAGCTAAAGAATGTACTATAGAAATTTATGACGAATTTAGAAATGAACAAAATTTTACGGTTAAGCAATCTGTAGCTGCTACTTTTGAAGAATCCATTTTTTCTATGAAAAAAAACAAAGTGGAATATGCGTCTGTGTTTTTGAATCTAGCTCTTATTAGTTTAAAGCATGGTTTTATGCCAAATTATATCCTTAACAGAATTGAAAAGATAAAAAAACAACCTTTAAAAAACTTATCACCTGACGAAATTTCTCAATATAATGAGGATTTAACGGAAATTGATAATCTTCTTTCACAAGGAGATTTTGATATTGATAAAGACGATATATATTTACTAAGAATCAGCATGCTCTTAGGAGAATAAAAATTGAATTAATTAGTATTGAAATGGTGTATATGATATACAAATCAAGTTAACATAACGTCTCATTATCAGCAGTCACTGTATCTAAAAACCTAGAAAAAGTCCCTTCGAATCTTCTGAAGGGACTTTTCGTTCACATAATCAATTGTTATTGGAATTTCTTTATTTATAAGTTAAACTCATGGAAATCTGCCGATCTACAAAACCAAACTCTTTATATAGTTCTCTTGCAAAGTTCATTGCATGAACATTTAATCGTATTTCTTTATGTCCTTTTAAAGACAACTCATCTAATCCTGCTTTCATCAATTTCTTTGAAAGCTTTTGACCACGATACTCTGGTAAAACGTATAATTCGTAAATGAATCCTACACTCTCTTGTGAAAAATAATCTTTACCACTGCCAATTAGAATCCATCCCTTTAAGTCATCATTTAGATTGTCATCGTCTTTGAGTACTAAGTAGTATGCTCCTTGTTCTAATGTTGTTTGTATAATTTCTTTTACTCGTTTTTGTGTAGGCTTAAAAGTCTTGAATGTTCCTTCGTATAGAGCATTATCTGATTTTGCTAGAATTTCATTCAGATCATTTTCACTAGCTTGTTTAATCATATTTTTCCCCTTTGTTTACATAAATTTTGTTATCAGTAGTCAATATATCTTGAAACCTATCAAAGTCACTTGAGAGGTTTTTCCAATTTGAATAATAATAAATGAACTGAATTATTAAAGTCATTATTGCAATGCCAGTTAAGACTACAAAATTAATTAATCCAAAATCTAATAAATATATAGCTATTAGTGAAATGACTACAAGATCAAACTGTAAGAGAAAAAAAGAAAGGAATGAAGTATTCCCAATCCGATCTAGAGTAGTTTTCAAAAGTGAATGTAAAATATAGCGAAACGAAAAATCTACACCTTTTTATATCTTCTTTAATTATTTGCACCAGAACCAATAAATCTAGAAATAAAGTCAATTAAATTGAGTTTATTTCTAGATTTATTGTACTATGCATAATATGGTCTATCAAGTTGAGTCGCGGTTGCGGCAAGCTACTCGATATTCACTCGGCGCAAGCCTTGAAGGGGCTATACGCTAAGCAAAAGTCCCGATAGTTGCAGTATGAAGGAGGGTTTCAAATGAAAGTAGAAGTGTGGTCAGACATTGCTTGTCCATTCTGTTATATTGGGAAACGTCGTATCGAAGCAGGACTTGAGCAATTTGTCCATAAAGATCAAGTGCAAATTGTTTACAAAAGCTTTCAACTGAATGAAAACGCGAGGAAAGATGTAGCGTATGATGCGTACGATGCGCTTTCCACCAGGTCTGGAATGAGCCGAGAAGAAGCAAAGGCGATACACGAAGGGCTTGCCAAACAGGCTGAAGCAGATGGCTTAGATCTTAGATTTGATACGCTTCAGCTGACAAATACGTTAGACGCTCACCGTCTGCTTCACTTTGCGGCGCAGCATGGCAAAAATAATGAGGTGTCCGAGCTGTTGTTCAAAGCTTATTTTACCGAATGCAAGCATGTCGGCCGTCATGAAACGTTGATTGAGATTGCCGCCGAAGCAGGACTTGATCCAAAAGCTACAGAGGAAATGTTGGTAAGCGATAAATTCACCGATGAAGTGCGGGCGGATCATCTCGAGGGCATTCGTTTAGGTGTAAGTGGCGTACCGTTTTATGTCATCAATCGCAAATATGCTGTTTCCGGCGCGCAGCCGGCGAATGTATTTCTCGAAGCGCTTGAGAAAACATGGGCCGAAGCACAGCCATTAACCGAACTGAACCCCACTTCAAGCGAAGCGGGTCCAGTTTGCGAGAATGGCGTTTGCAAGAACGAATAGTATGCAGAAGAGCTGTTATCCTGCATGGGGTGTGCAGGGCAACGGCTCTTTTTTCAACTCACCAGTCTAATAAAACATTATTCTACGACAGAGACATCCAATCCACACGCTTATTTGTATTTGGACCTTCAATTTCAGGTGATAATTTTTTCAGTCAGTAATATAGGGAATGAACTGGTAAGTTCTGTTTTGACACCAGACAACTTTTAATAATCCACTATTTTTATAGTTTTGAATATACGTTTCCCATTCTTTCTTTAAGGTGTCTTTTCATAAAAAACTCCACATCACAATCAAGCTAAGAAAAGCAAATACCCCAAAACGAGAAAATTGGCATCTCCAGATGAAAATGTACAATTTTTGGTTTTGGGGGCGTTATAAAATTCTTAAATTGATGGGCATATGGTGCTACCCCTTTATAAACTTTATATTTACCAGATAGGTTTTACCCTCAATGATAATTTACCTTCATTTGCTTCTTGAATTAAATTTGTTAGATCTTCTTTGAGCATTTGCATTCGTTCAGCACCTATGATTTCAATCCAGCGTCCTTCAATCTCAGTTAGTATCTCCTCTTTTGCTTTCATTACTAACCGACCGCGTTCGGTCAAAACAATAATTTTCCCTCTCTTATCAGTTGGATGAGTTTGGCGCATTACATAACCACTTTTCTCAAGAAAATCCACCATTTTACTCACAGCTTGCTTTGTAATTCCTAAATATTCAGCTAGTTCTATCCCTGTTGCTCCATCAGGGATGAGACGCTTAAACATAAAACCATGTGCAGGTCTAATATCTTCAAATCCTAATTCACTCAATTTGTCATGTAGCTCATTAATCGATGCACTAAAGGATAATGACAAAAGTGATGTGAGATCCAATTCACTCATTATTCGATGATTCATACATAAAACCTCCTTAAAAGAAGTCAATAGAGTTGACTACATTGAGGTTCTATTGTACTATAGAGAACGTAGTCAATCAAATTGACTACGTTATTTTTGTTATAGAAGAAATGGGCTACCCCTTTTTATTAAGTAAATAATAACAACGTAATAGAGAGTAACAGGAGGAAAAAACATGACAACAGTTTTATTTGTAAAAGCAAACAACCGCCCAGCAGATCAATCAGTTAGCGTAAAATTATATTATGCTTTTTTAGCAAGTTATAAAGAATCTCATCCAAATGAGACGGTAGTAGAGCTTGATTTATACAACGAGGAATTGCCATATGTAGGAGTAGATATGATTAACGGCACATTTAAGTCTAGTAGAGGATTTGATTTAACAGCAGAAGAAGCAAAAGCAGTAGCTGTTGCTGATAAATATTTAGATCAATTCCTTGCAGCTGATAAAGTTGTTTTTGGCTTCCCATTATGGAATTTAACAATCCCAGCTGTACTGCACACATATATTGATTACTTAAACCGCGCGGGAAAAACATTTAAATATACGTCAGAAGGTCCAGTAGGTCTTATTGGAAATAAAAAAATTGCATTATTAAACGCAAGTGGCGGTGTATATTCTGAAGGACCAAAAGCTCCAATGGAAATGGCTGTTAAATATGTAGCAAGTATGATGGGCTTCTTCGGTGCAAAAGATATAGAAAAAATAGTAATTGAAGGTCACAACCAATTCCCAGATAAAGCAGAAGAAATTATTGCTGTAGGGCTTGAAAAAGCGATTAAAGTAGCAAGTAAGTTCTAATTTACAAAACACTTGTCACTCTATATGGCAGTACCAACACTTTTATAGCGGGTGGTACTGCTTTTTTATTTGCTTAGCTCGTATCAATTGGGCAGTAAGGCCCCAATTGATGCGAGCTTTCCATTCTCAACTTATTAAACGAAAGAAAGCAGGATTACATTACAATGGAACGTTTATGGACAAAAAACTATATAATGCTGACCATTACAGCATTATTACTATTTAGTGGTTTTTATTTACTAATGCCAACACTACCTATGTTTATTAAAGAATTAGGTGGAAGTGAATCTCAAGTTGGATTTATTATTGGAGTGTTTACAATATCGGCAGTCATTTTTCGTCCTATTGTTGGAGGATTAATGGATCGATATGGTCGATGGGGATTTATAATAAGCGGACTACTATTCTTTGCAATTACAATGTATTTTTATGATTGGGTAACAGGAATTATATTTTTAGTGGTATTACGTATCCTCCATGGAGTAAGTTGGGCAGTTGCTACAACTTCGATAGGAACAGCTGTGACTGATGTTATTCCACAATCTCGTCGTGGAGAAGGAATGGGATGGTATGGACTTGCCATGACTTTAGGCATGGCTTTAGGACCAATATTAGGTCTTTGGGTAGCAAAATCATTTTCATTTCATTATCTATTTCTTCTATGCACAGCATTAGCAATTATGGCATTCCTACTTGCATTTGGTACAAAAATACCAGCCCTTCAGCATACATCAAAACAACCAATATCATTTTTTGAAAAAACAGTTTTACCAATCGCTATTGTGACATTTTTCTTATCCCTTACTTTTGGTGGCATTACAACATTTTTACCACTGTTTGCGGCAAAGATTCAAGTGAATGCTGGTACTTTTTTCTTAGTTTATGCTGTCACACTTATAGTAATTAGACCGATTGCAGGGAAAATATCCGATAAGCGTGGAGAAGGGATCATTATTGTTCCTGCGCTTTTTATAATGATAATTGCACTATTCGTCCTAGCAATGACAAAAGGGCTTGTTGGACTCGTTATAACAGCTATTTTGTACGGAATTGGATTTGGATCGGCACAACCTGCTCTTCAAGTAGTAACTATACGATTAGCTCCACCAGAGAAAAGGGGCGTAGCGAACGCTACATTTTTTACTGCTTTTGATTTAGGAATTGGTTTAGGATCGATCATTCTAGGGTTTGTTTCACAACTCATGGGATATCAAATGTTATTTATCGTTTGTGCGGTATCTGGGTTTATAAGTCTGTTGATTTTTATTTTGTTTGTAAAAAAGACATTATAAGAAGCCACTCTAATAAAGAGTGGTTTTTTTATGAAATGCCTGTAACAAAAACGACCATTTTTGTTACAGCAGTTTGTATCAAAATATGAAGTCAAGTAAACCAGCAATCTCGGTGTAACAAAAATGTGTAACAAAATTATTTGTAACAATATATATTAAAAGACATTTTTGATACAATAAAAATAAAAAAAGGAAGAATTACATGAAATTTGGATATATGCGAGTGTCTACGATTGATCAAAATTTAGATCGCCAAGAACAACAATTAAAAGAAGCCGGTTGTGAGCGTATTTTCTTTGAAAAAATAACAGGAGTTAAACGAGATCGTCCTGAGTTGAATCGTATGTTAGAATTTCTACGCCAAGGAGATACAGTAGTAGTAACAGATTTGACTCGTCTTTCTCGTTCTACAAAAGATTTAATTGAAATTGCCGAACTCATTTCTCAAAAAGGAGTAAACTTGAAAAGTCTAAAAGAAGCTTGGCTTGATACAACAACAGCACACGGAAAAATGCTCTTTACTGTTTTTGCAGGGATTGCTCAATTTGAAAGAGATTTGACCTCTGAACGAACAAAAGAGGGAATCAAAGCAGCCAAGAAACGTGGGAAGCATCCCGGAAGACCCAAAACTGATGAAGAAAAGGTAAATTATGCTTTATATCTTATAGATCAAGGAATGAATCGTACGGATGCTGCAGAAAAAGCTGGTATCTCTCGCATGACACTGTATCGTAAAATACAACAAAAAGATAATTAGCAATACAAATGAATGGGACAGAGTGGAAATGATATATCATTATTTGCTACTTTGCCCCTGGTTACAGCAACGCTGGTACTGGGCCTATTACTAAAATAAGTGAAGTCATGACTTTATGACTAGGAAATATCCCAAATGATAAATACCCTGATTTCTTAAAATCAGGGTATTCTTTATAATATCCTTTTTAATCATATAAAAACCAATTAATGCACAAGCCATACCTAAAAAAATCATTACATAATCTCAAAATAATTTCTCGAAGGAAAAGATTTTCTTATTATCTCTAAACTGAATAGGGGAAAATATAGTGTTTATTGAAGTATTTACTAATGTAAAATTCAATAAATATTATTTGCCTATCTGTTTATGGATACTTGATACATTAATTTTTTTCTTATCGCTCCACATAATTTTTTTCAGAGACATAAAAACAATTAATGAAATAGCAAATCCAATTGTAACATCTGAAGCAAAATGAGCCCCTACTACAATACGACTAATTGGTACTAATATCATCCACATAAGAATGCAAATCCAAATAACTATTTTTTTATTTTTTAATGAAGCGAAATATCCTGGTAATAAACTCAACCAAATGACCAACGCTGAATTAGCACTATGCCCTGAAGGAAATGACATAAATTCATCACTTTGGGCACTTCCTTGAGGTATAAACCATTTTGAAAATCCGTCAAAAGATCCAATAGAAACCATATGACGATAACGTTCTCTACCCCACCCTAGTTTCATTAAATTAAATGTAATTAACACAATAACTACGCTTAATAATCCAATTAATGCAATATCCCTTAATCTTGCATCATCATAATTACTCCATGATTTGGCAATCATATAACAGGCTACAATTAAACCACTCATAAAAATCGGTATTAAGAATGTTGAGATGGTTAAATTATGTACTAGCATAAATGAAGCTATAAAAGCGAACAAAAGAATGACTACGCCATAGCCAATTCCAGCAAGATAATATCCTCTTGAACCTTTATTCTTTCTAGTTTTAAATAAATACATACTAGAAAATAAAGCAATAAGCATCGCTGGAATTTCTCCTACAACTTGTAAAAAAAGAGCAATTTTATTAGTTGGTTGATATAAACTATGGGATATCTGTAGGTCTGTAAATGCAAAGATAAATAGTAAAATAGCGAAAATTGAAATTAATATTACGTTTCTATTTTTCATCAAGCCAATTACCTCTCACTATGTTTTAATATAAAATTCCCCATCTCAATTGCTAAATCCTCACTTTGAGGATAGACACCTACATTATCTCCGTAAGCGTGCCCTAAACCACGATAGAGGACTGTCTCAGTTTCAACTCCTTTTTTAGTCAATTTAGCTGCATACGCTAAACATTCTATCGTTAAAAAATCATGTTCTCCGACCGTAATAAATGTACTTGGATAGTCTGGGGATACATCAACATATGGACTTAAATATTTAGAATTAGTTTTTTGTAATCGATAATCCACAGTATATCTGTTTTTTCTACTATCAATTTCACAAGTTCTTCTATCGCATCTGGTGATCCAGCCATGAATCCCCCACCATGAATAAAGTATAAAATTGGCGCATTCTCTCGTTTAGAAATACTGGTATAAATTCTGATTGGAATACCATATCCATCTTCTGCTTTAACTGTTTTATGCGTAATATTAATGTCTTTAGTGACATATGAATAAATAATTTAAAAAGTCTCATGAAATATGCAATTAGATGATTTTTTTATCAAAATTTAAAGCTGACGACTCTAATAGATTATTTTGATTGTATAAGTCTAATAAATGAGTTTCCACTCCTATACAAATCTCGTCTAGCGGAAGATCATTTGGATCATGACCGAATGGATCTTCGATTTCCACTCCTATCGCTTCAATCCCTATAAATGCAAAACTAATAAACGTAGTTACAAACACTGTAAACCATTCGAGACTATCAACAAAACCAATTGGTAAAGTCCCACAAAATATTATCAGTAAAATTTTTATATGGGCGAAATACGCAAAAGGAATAGGGGTTGCTTTAATACGGTCACATCCACCAATAGCAGTAAGCAGATTATTCAAATCCGCCTCCATATTAATTATTATATTTGGGTGAAGATGACCAGATTTTAATCCTTTTGATAGGATAGTTTTTAACATAAACACAATAGTAATCGGTAAATAGTTTGACTCAATCAATAACTTTTTTTCCTTATCAGAACATAATTCAAACAAATCTTTTACTTCAGATAAATCTTTCTCATCTCTCAAATGTTGTTTCGCCAATTTTGGGAAAGCAATTAATAGATGTATAAACTTCAACATCTCCTGATCTGTATTTTTCCCTTTAGAATCCCAATTGCCTAAAAAACTCACTGCCAAATTCCTAGTAGAGCCGCCAATGGCGCCAAATAACTTTCTCCCTTCCCAGTATCTATCATAGGCAGTATTGGTCCGAAATACTAATAGTAAACCTAAAGCTCCACCAACAATAACCCATGGAGTTGGATTTATATCTATTTCTACATAATGGTGATTAATCATAACCATACCTATTGAGATACATATATATAATAAAATTTGAGGGAAAATCCCCCTTATAATCGTTCCTTTTAACGTAAATACTCGTAGGCTATCTTCATTGTTGTAATGAACCATATTTACATGAACCTCTTTCTTTATTAACTTATTTATACTTTTTACCGTAATCTAATTCAATATAAAACTAGCTGGATAATAAAACGTTAAATCCCCCCATTTATAATATATTGCTTATGAAATCGGAAAATTGACCGTCTGCACTGTTACAGAGAACCGTATCACAAATAAGTGATACAGTTTTTTACTATTATTTAAAAATCATAACAGTATAAAAATACATTAAGTTTATCTTCCGTTGAATCAAAATAAATTTCTTTTTCATTTATACGTTCAAAGTTTTGACTGTCATAAAATCCATAGTTACATCTATTATCTGTATATAGATATAAAGAATTCACATCCATACTTTTCATATACTTATACAAATGATTCATGAGAGCCTTTCCAACCCCAAGACCTCTAGATTCCCCTGATACAATAAATAACTGTATACACCCTTGAAAATCGTCTTCTTTTCCTTTAATAATTTCTTTATATGCATCTTGAACCTTTGAGAATTCCTTTATGAATTTTTTATTTTCCTTATTAGCCATGAGTACTTTAAGCATGCTGTAGGCCATACTTAAAGTATTATGAGCTTTCTTTAAACGATTTTTGTCTTTTTTTGAATCGCCTAAAATAACACCAATAACTTTATTGTTTCTTTCTGCTACTTTGCTAAATGAACTTTCTAAAATACAACCTTGTAGATAGATGTTTAATGCTGAATCTAAAAATTTCTTATCCTTAATAAATTCATTGAAGCCAAATGCTTCACCAATCAATGTTTTAACTGCTTCATAATCCTCTTTAACTAGGCTTCTGTATATTACTTGATCCATGTTTATAAACTTCCTTTTATATAAGTAAATTTTTATTTCGTATTTTCTTGTGAATGCCTTATGATAATCATAAGGTCTCTCCTAAGAGGAGAGTCAACAATCATGTAAGAAAAAATATAAAGGAAGTGATTAGGGTGAAAAACTTATTTTCTATTGGAGAAGTTGCGAAAATGAAAGACATTACAATAAAAGCGTTAAGATATTATCACAAAATGGGTATTCTCATTCCAAGATATATTGATAAAAAAACAGGCTATAGGTATTATTCTATAGATCAATTTATTCATATAGATATTATAAAAGGTGGTAGAGAGTTGCGGACTAGTATTGTAGAACTTCAAGAGATTTTTAAGGATTGCGATACGGAGAAACTACTACAATTTTTACAATTAAAAAGAAATGAGGCAGAAAAAAACATAAAGAAAATGCAAGAAATAATCAAAACCATTGATAGTTTAAATATGAAGGTAGAGACTTCTAAGGATATAGTAAGTAATGATGAAATATCTATTCAATTCTTTGAACAGCGTTATGTCTTTGTAGCTCCATGTAAAGAAGTGGAAAGTTTACAGGAGATACTTTACTATTCAAATTTAGAGAAAATCATTCAAGATAAGGAAGAAAAAATGTCATTTGAAAGAGGAATCATATATAGCGTTAATTCAGAGTGGCATGTAGAGCCAAGGTATGTATTCAGTGGATTTCAAGGGGATTCTAATATAGAAGGTGAAGAAAGTATAAAAGTATTCCCAAAGGGACAGTATGTAACGTTAGCCTATAGTAAAGAGAATGAGGAGGAACGTAGAAATAAAATAATTAAATATGCAAAAGAACATAATTTAAAAGTTAAAAGTTTCATCGAAGTGGAGTTATATAATGATTTCTTTAATACAGAATCGTATAGTTGTCAAATTCAATTGCTTATTGAATAAACGTAAAATAACTCCAAAATATACAATAAAGGGATACAGCCGCATGCCCATCAACCTAATATTTTGAGATACTCCCATAAAGAAAATTTTACCTTTTTACAGTTATTTATGAGAATTCGGCTCACTTTTATCATTCTGGGGTAGTTTGTTTTTGGTAGGTGGACGGCCATGCAAAAAAGAAAATTGTACATTTAGACACAATTTGGACACATTTTACGGCAAGCACCAGCTAGTCTATAAACAAGCCATTTCTACAATTGCTACGTAATACATATTGGATTTACGTGAAAATTTCTCAATATTATATCATTACTATGTAAACTATAATATAAGTAATTCTTTTTATTGTTTATATTTTGTTATTTCCTGTTGCAGAATCCTTATTATATATAAGGATTCCTTTTTTTGTTACAAATCCACAAAAAAAGATAAGATCGGAGAGGATGATCTTATCTTAAGCAAAAGGGAAAAACAAGTGACACAAACCATCTTAATTTTTATGATATTATATTTTTTGTTAATTTTCGATATAAAACCCATATTTAACATCTATATCAATATTGAGAAATTTATTACAAAATTAGCTATAAATGATTCAAAACCCGAATGTAAACTTTTACCCATTTATTTACATTTGAACTACCGAAAACATGGACTTTACCCCAATCCGCCTAATACCCTCAAAATCAACAAGAAAAGTATACATTTAAAACATTGTAAATAAGGCATACCGCCAAATATAAAACATATCCATTGGGAAGCATGTAGCACCTTGCTATAATAATGTTGGAATTATTTCCTAATTATTGATGAAGGAGCTTAGACATGGAAAAGATTAATAGAATATTAAGTGATTTTGCTAAGGTTAATGAATATGATGGCGTAGGTAATGATTATAGACTATATCTTTTATCAGAAAATACAAAAGAAGATATATGTGAGCTTATAAAAAAGGATATAAAAGCTACTAGTGACGACACAATAGAACTTATACAGTTGAATGAATGGCAGCAGGATTTCCTTTCTTGTGAATTCCCTGACAGTGAAGAGTATTGGTTCGGAACAATACCCAGTGGATATGATTTGAAAGGATTAACACCGAAGGAGTTTATAATAGAACAGTTATTGAATACATTTGAACAAGGGATTGGAGCAGTTTATTGGGTAAAATTAGATATAGGAGCCTATTATGCTTGTAGTTATGAAGAATATGTCTTCGTAACCAATAAGGGAATTTATTATCTTTCTATGCAAGTACATGATTAAAAAGAAATTGTGTACAGTTAGACATAATTTAGGATATCTTTTACCCGGTTCTTTGTATGATAAGGAACTGTTGGTTTGAAATAAAGTCACGATGTTTTGAAAAAAGATGCGATGTTTATAATAAAGTCGCGACGTTTTGAAAAAAGTTGTTGTTAAAGATGGTGTGAATTGGAATTTTACTCCATCTTTTCTTTTTAATTGTGTATAATAAAAATAATGATATTTATATATTTTTATATTAAACAATTAAGTGGGAGGAATAAGTAATATGTTAGATACATTAATAAATCATTTTAAAGATGTAAATTTAGTATGTTCACAATGCGGTAAAACAATTGAACGTGGTGAACGATTTGCAGTTTCTTTAGTATTATCCGAAGACAAAAATATGCCTGTTGGACAATTAGATAAAGTATTAGCTAAGATAGCAAACGAAATTTTATGTAGTAAATGTAAATAATACTGAACAGGGAGCTAATCTTCACTATTTGCTTGTCAAACTTAATAACAAAAATAAATAGCTCAAAAAAATCAACCCATGCATTTTAATCAAACTTTATTTCAAAGCAACAGTAAGGGGTCTTCTTTTTTTGGAGTTTACGACCGAGCTTTATATCTGGTATGACAGGATATTTTGTAGCAAAAAACTCCTCTAAAGTTATGAATAAAAATGTATAGTAAGGGCTGTATTTTTAGATAAAGGCTCTGTTAATATTAATTGTTGACTTTCGAACAAAAGAAAACCGCCTCTTATAGAGAGCAGTTTTACTTATATTCATTCTTATGCAAATTCTGAAGCATATTCTTCGTATATCTTTAATGTATTAAGCAATCGAGCTGATTCAATCATGATTTCGTTCGATGAATCAGCTACACAAATGACAATAAATCGATTATCATTTCTGTCTCCAAACAATCCTTCTGATTCAAGTTCCATTAACACATTTAACGATTCTTTCAACAGTGTACTTACTCCCATGTTAAAGTCATCTTCGACGGTTTCATGATATTTCTTAATAATTTTGTTCACTTCATCAAACATTCCGAAATCGTCCCATTCGCTCCACTCAACAGCTCCATATCTATAATAATTGTATAAAGGGTCCGATTTATTAACTTTGATCAGTCTTTCTTTATTAGCCACTGGTCCAATGCTACTGACACAATCGTCTGTAAATATGGAGTACCCATATATTGTATCAACACCGCACCTAGTTATAAGTTCGTTATAATGACAACGAATTGCATTTTTTAACTCAACATATAAACTTTCTTGAAGATGCATTTTCACCGTATTTCCTCCGTTCTTTTTGTAGCGACATGTTGTTACATACTTCAATCTTACCATGAAAATCAACACTAAACGTTAACTGAGCCTTTATTTAAAGAATACATGAAAAAATTGAGGTTCAATTAAAAAATAACCTTTCAGATTTAGTTGTATGGGATTTTGATGAGGTTATTAATACAATGAGTCGTATTTTTTATAAAAACGCATGTAAAGGGAGAAACGGACTTTATATGTGTTTTTAGGTTTTTTAGGAAAAATAAAAAGGGTAGTCATTATCTACGACTTAACCCTTTCTCTACGAGGGGTATCGCCAGCATTTCGGAACAAAAAACGCTAAGGCTATTTTCTATCCAAAATAATTCCTTACTAATACTAAACTTCATTTCGTTGCAAATCCAATTAATAATGTGTGTGTATTAAATTGATATATTAATAAATTTAAAAACGATCTTCTCTCTAAAAAATTCGTTTAAAAAGAAGATCGTTTTTCTAATTTTTGCATCATATTACAAAACAAATTAAAATACGTAACTAAGTTGAGTAACATTGAGCTGAAAAATATTTTTCCGTTTAAATGGTAAATATGCTTAAACTACATGGCGTATTAGCGTATTAATTGAAGTATCTGACGTGAATAATTTCTTCGGATAATTAAGAAATAAATGATTTGTACGCATATAAAACTTGTAAATATAAGAATGGAATTTCCTGTAACAGATATATCTATATACTTACGCTGCGCTAAATATTGTAATGCTACAAAGGCCACGCTACTATGAATTATCGCAATTACAATTGGTACAAAAAACAATATACTAATTTGTTGAGTTACAATTCTCTTTAACTCTTTTTGGCTTAACCCTACTTTAGAAAGCATTTCATACTGTTTTTTGTCTCGATCTAGATCTGTAAATAGACGGAAGTACAAAAAGCTGATCGCAAACACAAAAAATACAATGCCTACTAATACACTAATAATAGAAAGAAGTCCATTTGCTTGTTTTCCTTCTAACCATTGTAAAAATAAGGATTCAAGCTTATAAGGTGGATTTATTTTTTCGCTATCATAAGGGAACATCTTCATGAATTGTTTAGAGATATCTTCCGTTTCTGTCCAATTTTTAATTAAAAAACCATATTGTGTATATTGATTATGCTCCTGTTTTTGCAATGGTGGCGTATTGATTATTTTTTCGTAAACTGAGTCTGAGACAACAGAAATATAACCAAAGGAAGGACTCAGTATATTATCCATTAATAATTTTTTGCCAGAAACATTGATACGTATATTCCCTTCCTGCAGTGTATAAGATGAAATTTCTTTTTTAAATTCATCTTGAGATTCTCCTCTAAGCCTACTTTTTGATGGAAGAATGAGACTGTCTTGTTCATTTTGCAAAGTTTCAACAGGATACCCTAGTATTTTAGCGGATGCATTATAATCAGTAAGCTTCATGATATCTGCCGTATTTTCTGTTGTAAATACAGTAGGAGAGATCAATTTATAGGAAAAGTCAGCATCATTTAATTGTTTTTTTATCTGAGCAATATGAGATGCTTCCTCTACATTTCCCTTATAGGATGTATAACTAAATGCGTAAGGAGTCTGAGATTGTGCGAATGCACTGCTTCCTACTGCAAGACAAACACCAATAGAAGTAAAAGCAACAGCAGAAAGAATACACACTAAAAATAGCGTTTTCGCATTATCTGTCATTCGATACGCTAACTCTGAAAGAGTTAACAGATTGGTCTTTTTAAAGAAAGTATGTTGACGCTTCTTCAATGTTTGGATGAGATAAAAGCTGAGTTGGGTAAATAAAAAGTATGTTCCTACTACAGTGAAAAAGACGCAAGCTAACAGGACATATACAAAACTATTTCCTTTCAATAACGCAGTATATAAATAAAATGCTGATGCATATCCTATACCAATAAAAAGAATAGAGAGTAAAGCTAACCATTTAGATGACTTTGGTTCTGGTTTTGGTTTTTCTTCTGATTTCATGAGTTCGATAAGCTGAGATATTTTCATCATTCGCGTAGTGTACAAAGAAACAACTATAAAAAGAATGAGGAACGAAAGACCTGTTATTAGAATCGCTTTTGATGGAAAATAAAATGGAAGGCCGCCTTTTAATGCCAAAAGGGAAGCACTCACTAAAAAAACTAACTTTCCAAAAATAAGTCCAATTCCAATACCAACAAAAATAGAGCAACACCCAATGAACATATTTTCAATAAAGATTAGTTTGTGTAATTGGGAGTTAGCCATGCCATGTAGCATTAAAATTCCAAATTCTCGCTTTCTTGTTTTTAAAAACGCAGTGACAGAATATAGAATGAAGAAAAAGGAAAAAAATATAATCAAATATTGAGCAATCTTAAATCCTTGTGTGCCCAAAGCACTCATAGTTGCACTTGTCGATGCAAGTTTCCCAGTGAAATAAGGGTGAAATGCAAGTAACTCAAAAGTAAAAAAAATCATAACAGCAAATACACTACTTAAAAAATGACCGATATATAATCGTTTATTGCGAATGACGTTATTACATGCGAATTGACGAAAATTCATGTTGATTTCCTCCTAGTAAGGACAATACATCTATAATGTTTTGATAAAACATAGAACGATTATCACTACAATAAATTTCATTATAAAATGTACCATCTTTAATAAAGACCACTCGGTCGCAGTAACTCGCAGCCATTGGATCATGTGTCACTAACATCATGGTTGCTTGTTGTTCCTTGTTTAATTTTGTTAATAGTTCCATTACATCACCAGCAGCTTTTGAATCTAAGTTCCCTGTTGGTTCATCTGCAAGAACTAATTGAGGAGAATGAATGAGTGCACGAGCAATCGCTGTTCGTTGAGCTTGTCCGCCTGAAATTTCATAGGTTCGTTTATTTGAAATTTTCCCAATACCTAATTGGGTGGAAATTAGTTCTACTCGTTTGTTCATTTCTTTCAGATTTACATTGTCTAATGTAAGTGGAAGAAGAATATTTTCTTTTACTGTTAAAGTATTCAAAAGGTTAAATGATTGAAAGATAAATCCTAATTCACGACGCCGAAATAGTGCTAAGTCATGAGAGGACAAACGATAAGGGTTCTTGCCATTAATCAATACTTCCCCCGATGTTGGCGCATCAATAGTAGAAATCATATTGAGGAAAGTAGTTTTTCCACTTCCAGATGGCCCCATAATTCCTACAAACTCCCCCTTATTTATTGTCAAATCAATATTTGAAAGTGCTTTATAGGATACTTTTCCTGTGTAGATTTTACTTAAGTCGCGAACCTGTAGTATGCCCATGTGAGTATGCCTCTTTTCTTGTAGTTTATGTTAATGAGTGTACCTAAACTACAATATTTTTCATATTGAACTATCTTTCATTTGTCTTACATACCTGAAATGCTTCTGAATATTTCGAAACAAAAACAAATTTTAATGGTCATATTTAAACAGATTATCACTTTATATGAAATAACATCTATATATGTTTAAAAGAAACAAGGACTCTTGTTTAGCCTGCCCATACAACACAATATTAATTGTGTTGCGTTACAAGAAGAAAAATTACTAAAATTGAACGCCAACACAATTTATTTATAATAGACCTCTTCCGTATGCAACATAATTTAAAACATGATTAAAATGGCTAGAAAACTCTTAACGTGGTTTTTTCCAAAATGCTGGCGATACGCCAAGTATAAAAGGGGAATGGGGAGGAAAAAGATATGAAAATTGGTACATCTGAATGGCTTTCTCTTAGTAAGGATATTAAGCTGAAGTTGATCCGTTTGGCTGTCAT
>NZ_JAEHBK010000051.1:0-18928 GCF_016483685.1 Bacillus cereus group sp. N8
AAAAGTGCCGGTGAGAAATGGGATGTATTGAGAAAAGGTACAAAATGGGTAGGGGAGAACATCCCTTTCCTAAAAGGGCTTGCTGATGATGCCTTGGTGTTGGAAGGTTTTTTAGGCGCGGCGGGATCCGCTATTAGTGGGATTGCGATAGGTGCGACGAAGTTAGGGAGCCTAGTCTTAGAGCTTGGTGAGTGGGGCTTTAACTCGATACGCGGCGTAGAAACAGAACAGTGGAAACTGGACGATATTTATGGAGCAGGTAATACGCTGAAAAATCTTGGACAAGCCATCATCAGTTGGCAGGATTATCCTAAGTATGGTAAGACACTATTTAACTCCGTAAAAGGTTATGTAGAAAAAGCATTGACCGATCCTTATGCTCTTGGTGGAGCGATATTTGATATTGGTAGTTGTTTTGTCGGTGTTGGTGAAGTAACAGCTGCAGTGAAAGGATCAGCTGCATTCGGAAAACTCGCAGAGGGTGCAAAAGTCTTTCAAGTAGCAGAGAAAAGCGGTAAAATAGTTGGTAAGTTGGAAGAAGTAGCGGCATTTATGAATAAGTTGCCGGGTAGTATGAAGAATGTCGTGGAGAAGATTAAAAATATTGAGATCCCGAATTTATCCCCTAAACCTTCATTAGTCGGCGTTGGGAATGTAGGAGAAGGAAATACACTTGGTAGAGAGTTATTTTCTGTTGCTAAGAGTGAAACTAAGGGGCAAGCGCAAAATGCGAATCGGTTATCTGGAGAGAAATTCGATAATCCTTCTCTTAATATAGAGAAGAAAACATCTGTAGGGAATGAACCTGTGTTTGAGAAAAAGCCAGCGCAGTTTTTTGATGGGTTGGATTTGAAGAGTGGTCAGAAAGTTCCTCCAGAGGGGTTAAGTAATGCTGAGCTAAATACCAGTGATAGTGTTAAAAACCTTATTAATAATAGTGGGTATTCAGTAGATGAATTTGTTGAGTTGTTACATCCAGATAGGGTGTTAAATGCTAATGAAAAGACAGTAGTTGATAATATAAGAAATGAAATTGGAGTACCTGATGTTGGTACAAAGATGAAAAAAGTAATCCCGCAAAGTGATATATATAAGTATTTATATGACGAAAACTATACAGGTGTAAGAGGATTTACTGCAGTTGATGAGCATAGTGCAAATTTAAAAACACTGTTTGAAAATTATGACGGAGCTAGGCTTGACTATGATGGAACGATGTTTAAAGTAGATCATGGAGGAAATGGTGTATCAACACCAATTGGTGCACCAGATAGGTTTTATGGGGCTATTGAATATATAGAAAATGATCCATCAAAGTTGACGATTCCAAGGTGGGAAGCTAATGTCGATAATTATCCATTTACTGCAAGAGGGTTCACAGGAAGTAAAAATATTGTATTACCGGAATTTTCATATGAGAGGGGTTATACAAGAGCTTTCCAGAATGGAGATGTATTGAATATTATAGATTCAGAAACTGGCAATGTAGCAACAAAATTTGAATTTAATAAAAAATTTGGATGGGCTCCAGAGGGGTTAAGTAATGCTGAGCTAAATACCAGTGATAGCGTTAAAAACCTTATTAATAATAGTGGGTATTCAGTAGATGAATTTGTTGAGTTGTTACATCCAGATAGGGTGTTAAATGCTAATGAAAAGACAGTAGTTGATAATATAAGAAATGAAATTGGAGTACCTGATGTTGGTACAAAGATGAAAAAAGTAATCCCGCAAAGTGATATATATAAGTATTTATATGACGAAAACTATACAGGTGTAAGAGGATTTACTGCAGTTGATGAGCATAGTGCAAATTTAAAAACACTGTTTGAAAATTATGACGGAGCTAGGCTTGACTATGATGGAACGATGTTTAAAGTAGATCATGGAGGAAATGGTGTATCAACACCAATTGGTGCACCAGATAGGTTTTATGGGGCTATTGAATATATAGAAAATGATCCATCAAAGTTGACGATTCCAAGGTGGGAAGCTAATGCCGATAATTATCCATTTACTGCAAGAGGGTTTACAGGAAGTAAGAATATTGCATTACCAGAATTTTCATATGAAAGGGGTTATGCAAGAGCTTTCCAAGATGGAGATATATTGAATATTATAGATTCAGAAACTGGCAATGTAGCAACAAAATTTGAATTTAATAAAAAAATCGGATGGGTTATGACTGACTAGGAAGGAAGTATAATAAAGTATGAGTGACTACGCTATTTATAAAAATAATTTGTATAGAATAGATGTATCGGATAATAACCTAGAGCTTATAAGTAATTCAAATGAATCCATAAAATATGGATTTAAAGAATTAAAATTTGAACAAGGATTCGTTTCAAAAGTAATATATATAAAAGAGGTTGATATTAATGAAGTAGAGATGGCTTATAAATTGAAATACAAAGTAATATATAAGGAAAAAGAATTTGTTCCATGGGCAATAGGTAAGTTTATACTAGAAATAAATAAAATTACGCTAGGTACAAGTGATGAAAAAGAAGCTAGAAATTATGGATTTGAAAAGATGGAACAATTTGTTTTTAAAAAAGAGGTTCCAATAGAGGAAGTAGATGCTTTAATAGAAATTAAGGATCCTATTTTGAAATTTCAAAATATGGATGAAAAGGTCACTAGAATCGAACAAAAGGATATAAGAAGTTATTTAAAGAACCTTTTAGAATAGATTATATTTAATTATATTGTATTAAAAGGAGAAAAAATGAAAATGAGTAGTGTATCTATACAAGAAAAAATAAATGAATTAAATAGAATAGAAAAAAGCTCAGAGCATTATTTAAATAAATATAATGAAATTTTAAGATCTATAGTCAGTTTAAAAGAAATATACACTGTAGTTAGTAGAAATACAACAGATGAAGAAGTTAAAGATAATAAAGGGAAAATATTCTTTGGATTAAATAATAACATGCCTACAATGTGGCTTTTTTCAGAAGAAAAAATAGCAAAGGAATATGCAGAGTATTACCAATTTAAGAGAAATGACATATATTTAGTAAAAAAAGTTGAATTCCAAGAGTTACTAATAAGTTCTTATTATGCAATGTTCTCTGGTATATACCAAGTCATTATTGATGAAGGAAGAGATTTCATAATCTGCAACATATATGATTTGGTAAATGAATGTTTTGTAAAACAAGGTCAACCTCCAGTATTAGCTAAAAGTGAATATGCAATTATGAATGTATTAAATAGTGTAAGATTCTGCGATGATAAGTTGTGGATTGTTCCAAGTAAGGATACAATAGGTGAAGAAATAATACTAAATAAATTTGTCCCAGTGGTAGAAAAAGATTATATTAAAGTTTTTATTAGTGAAAAAGATTGCAAAAAGTATTCTAAAGAGCAAGGAAATACAAATGAAATTGCAATAGATATGAATATGAGTAGCTTGCAAAATATAATAAAAGTAACTATTGATAATAATATAAAAAATGTGAGGTTTTTAATTAATGATAGTGAAGTTAAGATGAGTACTACTAAATTATACAATATATTACAACGAATGCACGGAGCAGAGTAGTAGATAAAATTAAAGGTAATTTTAAGTTAATGAAATTAAAAAGTTTTAAAATATTCTGCCATTTAAATGATTTTTGCTCTAAATGAAAGATGTAATGAAAAGAAAAAATAATTATATATTATAGCTAAGAATAGAACCAATGATTCTAATGGAAGAAGCATTGGTTCTATTTTTATGTGAAAGAAATTGAGATGAGTAATAACAATGTGTTTGAATGTAGCAAGAAAAATAGATACGATATATACCAACATAAAAAATAACTGCAGAAAATCTAGATCCCAAGCTGCGGCCAGTAGTAGCTTAGGATGTACCTGTAGAACATAACTAGTGGCTTGAGCAGAAAACGGCAGCGTTTTTTGATGGGTTGAATTTGAAGAGTGGTGCTAAATATACTCATAGTATGATAGAGAATCCTGGGCCTTTAGCTGAAATGAGGGGAAATCCAGTATCAAACTTTCTAGCAGGCAAATATAATGTGAAAATTTTGGATGAAGATACAACTATATATCGTTCAGGCAAAAAAGGAGGATTAACAATTCTGGGAGAAGAACAAAATGCGCTTGGATAGTGGTTTACAAGAGAACTAGCAGAATCAGTTGCAAAAGTACGGTTAGATTCTACGATTAAAGCTCAATGGATAGATCCTAAAACAGGTGTACTGACAGGTACTTCGCCAATAGAATCAACATACGCAATAAAAATTCCTAAAGGAACTACAATATATGAACGGCCGGTTGGATATCAAGGAGTTCATTACCTTGGTGTAGAAAATTGTAATCAAATTTTTATTTCGGAACCATGGAAGATTAATGGGGTAGAGCCTTTAAGTGAAGCACCAATAAAATAGGAGGTATGATAGTGAGTTCAAGTAAGCTAGTAATAGATAAATTAGAAAAACTTTTTAGTGAATTGGGTGTAATATTAGAGGGAAATAAGAAAGGTGATATAGATTATCAGATATCTGAAGTTAGATATGTAATTAATATTTTAAATGAATGCCAAAATAATAATTATATAGACTTTGATGATGTTATAAATGAAATAAAATTAACTTATAGTAATCTATATCCACCAAGAGGAGGATTATCTGATTTCTTTATATGGAAGGCAGATTTTAATGAACGTGTTAGAGCTAATGAGCCTTTAGGGAGAATTGGGGATGAATTGGGGGAAATGTTAAAGTAATTAATTGTAAAGGAATAGAAAATAATTGGTTCTGTTGCAAAGTTTTTTAACAGAGAAAAAGTTGGTAGGATTGCAGATGGATTTTATGCAATCGTTAGTAATTGTTGTAATTCATTATACGTCGAAAAAACGAAGTTTGGTTGTTGCAAACTTCGTTTTCGTTTATATAGAGCATGAACGGTTTCAATACCTTTCAAGGTACGTGAAGCATGACGAAGGCTTTGAATCCTGTAGATTTGGCAAAACGTCTTTTTACATGTCTATGGTCTTGTTCAATGAGATTGTTCAAATGTTTGACTGTACAATGAGTTGTACGTCTATAAAAACCTTGTTTTTTTAATCAATGTAATCTCTTCTTCCTGCAAGAATTAGTTTTTTATGTTATTAGAAGTGGGTTCTTCTAAGTTTATCAGATACCTTATATGTAAATAAAATCCCAGGAAATCATAGTTCCTAGGATTTTTTATCAATTTGGTTAAGAAGCATAGCATGATTTAGCTTAAATCTTTAAGTAGATTATTTTCCCATGGAACAACACTCAATAGAGTTTTTTTATAATTAAACAAGTGCAATACGTAATTAATATTATACTTATCTTTATTTATGAATTCTATATCATTTGCGTTAAAGTGGCTGCCGATACGAAAGGCGTTAAAATACTCGTGCCAATCTGAATAAGAATGTTGTGAAAGTCGTGCAGCCTGTATCATAAAGTTCTTTGCTTCCTGTTTTGATAAATAACCGAGTCTTCTACCGACCCGACATAAACAGATACACCATGCATAATCAAACGCTGCAATTCCGGAATCCGTCAAAATATGTAATCCGTAATTAGCAATATAAAGTTTTTCATAGTCAGGATGGTCTTTCGATAATTGCTTTCGCGCTGCCTCGGAAAGAGGATTCAATTGATGGCGTATACGATTAAATTCCTGCCGTGTTCCTTCTTCTAAAAACCAAATGATTTTCTCTTTTAACTCCGTCGAATTTTCGATCTTCCATGTCCATAACACGTTCTTCAAAAAACGTTTCCCAATAAAGCGGTCTCTGATAAGGGTGAATTCATATCGGGTAAAGTAGTTTGTAAGATAAAAACAATTCAAACAAACGGAAGACAGACAGCGGAAATATAGTTCGAGCTGTTTCTCTCGTTTTCTTTTATATAAAACAGGCATTCTGTCTCCTCCTTATGCTAATGTTTTAAGCCTAACGAATTTCCATGCTTCCCAACTAAGTGGAAGTAGGAGAAGTAATGCATATTTAGATGGTAATGGGGTTAAAACAATAAGAATCATAAAGATCAAATAAACCCAGGTGCGGCTAATAAATATAAATAAAAGGTATAGCGCATATTGGATAATAAACTTCATATTTATTTCTTGTTTCTGTCTCTTCTCTGGAATTTCAGTGTGAATTCGAATACTGTATGAGCGAAATTCTACGCGCTCCGGATAACGCTTTACCACATCTAGCCCCCTAGTGGCTACAGTTTCTATATCACCTGATTCGAACGAATACTTCACTAATAAGAACTGTGCGCCCATATGCTCCGGCTCAATCGAAAGTAGATGCTCACAGTCCTTGATAGCATCCGCAAACTGCCCGCGGTCATAGTAAATCTGAGCGCGATACATTAAAGCATCCAGGTCATCTGGGCAAATGACAAGTATGTCATTGAATGATTGTAACGCACGTTCTTTATTTTCGATGCGCAAATAATAAATGCCCTGCATGCGTAAAAGTTCCGGATCTTCTTGATAAAGCTCGTATGCAAAATCGAGTGCACTTTTTGCTGTTTCTAAGTTATTATTCATAAGTGTGAGCTGGACTTCTTCACGTAAATGAAAATACGCTTCAAAATCTAAATCATCACTTTTCTTGAAAATATCATAACGCATTTCCTTCTCGCCACTCATTCTCTCTAGCAAAAATTGTACCGTTTCTTCACCGTATTCAAACTCTAACTCCTCTTTTTGCTCACTAAAGCGAAATACATTGTCGAGAAGTTCCCAAATCGAGCGGGGGAAATGGTAATGATATTGTAAAAATTCTATTAATCTATCTTGAATCACTGCCGCATGTTCTACGTCCCATATCACATCGGAACTTAATAAGTCTTCCCAATTTTTCGGCTCGATTCGTGCAAAGTAATCGTTATACAGCGTCTCGATTTTTTCCGTAAATGCGTGAACGGGATGTTCTGAAACGAGAGTAGCGGTAAGTTCAGCATCACCATCCATCCATGTAGGAGAAACAGGATGGATATAGGAATTTCCTTCGTTTTCATCTGTTTTTTCTAGTTGAGAGGGAGGTGCGGTCTTCATTTGTTTTGCGCTTTTTATCGCTTTATCAAATGCTTCTCTCAGTCTCTGATATCCTTCAGGATCTTCTTCGGGATGATAAATCTTTAGAAGTTTTGCATAAGCCTTTTTAATAGCTGCAATATTATCGGTAGGGTCAATTTCTAACGTTTCCCAAATGCTCATGAATGACAGACCCACCTTTCAATATTCTCTAAATGCTCTTTTAATATATGAGCAGCTTCTTTCACTTTTTTATCATTTTGCGTTGTGAGCGCATTTTCAAATTGCTGTAACAAGATAGCGACTTTCTGGCGTTCGTCACCGAGTAATTCTTCATAGAGCCGTTCGCCTTTTGCGAGCAGCAATCGGTTTTCGGACCGGTCTCGTGGATGAATTTTAATTTCTTTCAATTCTAGTAGTCTAGCTTCAATTTCTTTTTCTGTAAGATTTCCGGCATTTTGTTGGATAATTGCTCTTTTTTTCTCTCCAGTCGTTGTACTTATTACCTCGACTTCGAGAATGCCATTTATGTCATATGTATAACGAATGTCAATCGCCTCTTGTCCAGCAGGAGCAGGAGGGACTTTAATTTTAAGTTCGCCAAGTTTTAAGTTATTTTTAACCAAGCGGTTTTCTCCTTGATAAACATCGACAAGTATGGAGTGTTGTCTATCATTGACAGTATAAAGTCGTTCCACTCGACTTACAGGAATTGGTGTATTTCGTTCAATAATCGGGAAGAAGTATCCGGATTCTTGTTGTCCATTTCCGAACGCTTGAACAACACTAGTTCCTAACGTATATGGACAAACATCCGTTAAGATAACCTCTTCTAGTGCTTTGTTTCGTTCTTTTAAAGCAACTTGAATCGCAGCACCTAAAGCAACCGTTTCATCAGGATTAATATTCGCATGAGGCATGCGTCCGAACATTTTAGAAATGACGGATTTGATAAGCGGCATCCTTGTCGCCCCGCCAATTAGAATGACAGCATCTAAATCCTTAGGGTTTAGCGACGCATCGCGAAGTGCGCGTTCAATCGGATAGCGAAGCCGTAAGAGAAGCGGGGTTACTAATTTTTCAAATTCACTTCTGTTAATGCGAGTTTCATACGTCTTATTATGAATAACGACTTTCATAATCGCGGCAGGCTCATTACATAATGTAAGTTTGCAACGTTCTGCTTGTGCATAAATTAAAGATAGCGTTTTTGAGTCAAGGGAATCGGAATCGAGTTGGTGTGACTCTAAAAAAAAGGACATGAGACTGTTTGTGAAGTCTTCGCCTCCAAGATAATTATCGCCGGCAATCGATTTAACATCCATCACTCCTTCAAATAATTCCAAAATGGATACGTCAAATGTTCCACCGCCTAAATCAAATACAAGAAATTTTGTCTCTGCCGCTTCCTGATACAGTCCGTAAGCGATAGCAGCTGCCGTTGGCTCACTAATGAGACGTTCAACTTTTAATCCAGCAATTTCAGCAGCTCGTTTTGTCGCTTTGCGCTGAGCATCGTTGAAATAAGCAGGTACGCTAATGACAGCACCAGTAACCGCTTCGTTTAAATAAGCTTCTGCATCTTGTTTTAAAGATTGGATGATAAAAGATGAAAGTTCTTCTGAAGAAAATGTATACATACCTAACTCGTATTTTTTCTCTGTTCCTATAAATCGCTTAAACGTTGATGCTGTAACGTTCGGATGGGTAATCAGCCGTTCTTTGGCGATGCGTCCGACTAAAACTTCACCGCTCTCGTCAACGCTGATGACAGATGGTGTAAGATATTCGCCAAGTGCATTGGGGATAAGGGCTGCACCATGATCCGTCCAATAGGCTACTAAACTATTCGTTGTTCCTAGGTCAATTCCAATCGTTACCATAATAATCTCCTCTCGTTTTTTATCCATCATACTATATATTATTATAATAATATATAGTATGATGGATAAAAATGGAATCATAGGGTTTTATTCCTTGAAGGAAAGGGAGAGAAACAGATAGTTTAGTAGTGTTGAGTTTGTTATAAGCAAAGAGGTATAATTTTATCAGAATGTTTTTACAAACATGGTGAAATTTTATGTAAAGGGTGGTAAAGAGGTCAGATGATAATTGGAATTATATGTTTGATTTTAGGAATAGCGTTAATTTGGATGAGTGGAGGGGGACTTTTATTATTGGTGCCTGGCATTTTGTTTACAGTGGCGGGCGGTGTTATATGTGTGATTTTTAGACGGTTAGAAAAAGAAAGAAGAAGATTAAGTAAGAATGGTTAGAAGTTACATATTGTATAGTTTGTACTTACATGATTAGGCGGAAGCATCGAGTCTAAAATATCTCTTATATTTTATAAATTATAAAAAAGAACCCTAAACCTCTTGTTTTAGGGTTCTAATCATGAAAGAATCGTTATTCTATATGACTAGTTAACAAATAGACAATATATCTATTTTGTCGCTTTTCGTCCTTCTAATATTCAGTATAGAGATAAACTGAAAAGGGCAATGAGTACGAGAATGAATAGGATATTGCTAAACATGGAAACGTCCGCATTGTTTGCAATTCCTAGGAAGCTTTGGCGCATTGCGGAATGGTCCATCATTGCTGCTGTATAGGTAATACCGATTGACATCGCGACATTGAGTGTTAAATTATAAAACTCGATTGCTGTTCCTGTTTTTTCTTTCTCGATTGTACAAATGCAAGAATCAAGTAATGGTGCATACATGAATGCAAATGAACTAGAGAATAGAACCATAGATATGACGAATACAATGGCAATTACCAATGTCCATTGTATATTTGGAGGAATTTAGATTTATAAAAGAAATTAAATAAGTAGGAGGTTTAGAATGAATATTAGTGAGTTAAAAACTAGATTGAATGAATTAGGAATAGAAGAACATGAATACAACTTAGGTGATAAATCTATTGGTGAATTGGAATTAGGTATATTAAAAGAAGAAAAAGTATGGAAAATATATCAATCGTTAGAGAGAGGTGGAATGAATATTATAGATACTTTTGAAAATGAAAATGATGCTTGTGAATTGATATTAAAATATTTGATAATGCGAAAGAATCGAAGAGAGAGAAGAAAATAATGTTTTTCTCCTAAAAAATACCTAGCATTAACCATAAAGCGATAAAATCAATTTATGGTTAATGCTAGGTATTTTTTGTTCTGAATTAAAACAATCAACTTGTACGACCGATGAATTACATGCTTACTTAAATAATATTGACAGTAAGTTAGCAGAAGAAGTGGAGAAAACAGGGAAATGGCCAGAAGAAGTACAAATTCCAAAGAATTCTGATGTCTTAAGGGCTGATGGACACATTGACTGGGGGCAAGTACCAAACGGTGGCTATGTTGTAAATAAAGATGGGAAAGTCATGAAGGCTGAGTATACACCCAAAATAGGTGAAGTTATTGACCGATATGGACCGTCAAATGGTACGTATACATCACCTGTGGTAAATGGAAAACCTTATAGTTACAGCGAGAGAGCTCTTCCGTATTTGGAAGATGTGAGCAAATACTTTCAATATGAGGTTGTAAGTGATTTCTCGAATATAAAAACCTATATTGATAACTGTAGTGACCCTACACTAAAAGCACAGGTAGATGCTGCTATTCAAAAGTACTATTGTGGTGATTATAGCAAATTAAAAGCACAAATTGGAGAGATAGCCCCAGGTTTTGGGACCATAAAAGGGGGAACACAAATACAACTTCCTTTAACAGTCGAACAATTAGAAGGATTGAAATTATTGAAACAAATAAAATAAGGAGGATAATTTTAATATGACAAGAGATGAGGCAAAACGAATCCTATCAGAAGAAGGACTAAAATATTATAACTGGTTTCATGAAAAAGATGTGGATCCGGATAAGGTTCTAATTTATAAAGAGGATAATAAGTGGCTTGTTTGTGCAACTGATGAGAGAGCGAGTATTGTAGAAACCTCAATTGCTTATTATGGTAATGAAGAAGAGGCATTAGATGATTTTATTAAACGAGTAAGATTGGAAAAGATATTAAAGCCATGAAGATAAAAGGTTGAATTATTTATTTTTAAATATAGTTAAAAAGCAGTAACCCGAAATTAATTTCAGGTTACTACTTTTTAAGTTAGTCCTCAAAGTCATCAAGGTTATAAGTTTTTTCTCAATAACTTTCCCATCATCATTTAGCTTGACTTTCGTTCATACTTCTTGATCGTAAGGATTAGGATGTTTGTTCCCATCAAGTATTTCTCCAAATTCATCGTAACAGAAATAATCATTATATTGATTTTACAATCTTTTTGAGCTTCTGATCTGAGACGGCTTTTTTAATCGAAAGTATATTTTTCACTGTCCGTTTTGAAGAGTTAATATGTACTCTCGAAAATGTTTTTTAAAAAATCCCCCCACTCTTCTTGGGTTAATCCCGCCTCATATTTATCCCATTCTAAATTTAATATCAAGTCCATGAACTTTCGGTAGCCATTGGGAATGTGGGAGAAAGAAAAACACTTGGAGAAGTATTTTCTGCTGTTAAGAGTGGAACTAAGGGGACGGATGATATTGGAACACCGCCTCGATACGGGAAAAGAAGAATCTTAAAGGAATTATATGATGAATTAAGAGATGGAACGCCTATTGCAAAGTTACGAGAAAAAGTTAACGAGAGCATTGAGGATAAAATAGGAACGCCTGCCCCTGCTTTACCTGGTAAGTATATTACAGGTAGACTTCAAGCTGATCATATCGTATCAATGAAAAATATGGCGAAGATGGAGAATTTTGATAAACTAACAAAAGAACAACAACTTAAGGTTTTAAATAATGAAGGGAATTTTTTAGTATTAAGTGAAGCAGCCAATAAATCTAAGGGGATCTAAACCTTATTCTGATTGGACAATTTATAAGAAAGAAAATATTGAAGTTGACCCTAAGTTTAGAGAAGAAATGATAAAGAAGGAAAAAGAATTAGAAATGAAATTACAAAAACAAATTGATGATTTTGTTGAAGGAAATAAAAAAGGATATAGATAAATAAAGGAGATGACATAGCATTATGGAACAAAAACTTGGGTTCTTAAGAAAATATAAAAGAAATGCACAACTTATATCATGCCATGAGATTAATAAACTTGATTGTGGGAAAATACCAAATTCATGGTATGAATTGTTTCAAGAAGAAAACGTAGACAAGAGAGTTGATATTGTTTTATCGATATGGAAAGAGCAAGTAGGGGTGGAATTAAGAAACACTATTTCTTATTTGTCTAGGCACCTTGAAGAAGTAGAGCTTATGGATATAAACGGTAGATATTCAATTTTATACACTATTAAAACAGATAATGGTGAAATTCAATATTATGAGGGGGGAAATCCCAAAGATGAGTTTAATAATGAAGAATTAGAAAAATATTGGGATAAGTTTCCTTCAACAATACGAAATTTTTATCAAACTGTTCATAATGGTTTCTATTTTTATGCGAGCCAATCTATGGGGTTAGTTCCTTTAGAAGATGTAACTTTTTTTGATGATGATGAATGGGGTATTATCGAGGAGTTAGAAGAGCCTTTACAAATTGATTTACAAACTACTTTTGGTTTCTTCAAAAGTGGTTTGGGTGGTTATGTTGCAGTAGATTATAAGAATTCTAATAATGATAATGCGACTTTATGGTGTACGAATAAAGAGCCTAGATATAATATGAATTTTTGGGACATAGTTGATGAATGGATAGTAATTGGATTTGAAGTTTAGTTTAAATAAGGATGGCTCTGTTGCAAAGTTTTTATATAAACAAAAAAATCCTAATTTAGTAGGTAGAGTTTATGCAACTTTGAATAGTTTCTCTAATTCATTGTACGTCGAAAAAACGAAGTTTGGTTGTTGCAAACTTCGTTTTTGTTTATATAGGGCATGAATAGTTTCGATGCCTTTCAAGGTACGTGAAGCATGGCGAAGACTTTGAAATCCTGCGGATTTGGAAAAACGTCGCTTGATATGTCTATGATCCTGTTCGATGAGATTATTCAAATGCTTGATTGTGCAATGAATGGTATGCTTATAAAAGCCTTGCTCTCTCAATTTATTGAATGTGCAAAGTAACGTGGGAGCCTTGCCTGTTGTGAGAACCGTTGTTTCTCCAAATGTTTTTACTAGTCTTTTCATAAAGGCATAAGCAGCTTGATGATCTCGTTTTTTGCGAAGCTGAATATCCAATGTGTGTCCATCTTTATCAATTGATTGATAGAGATAACGCCATTCGCCTTTCACTTTGATATAGGTTTCATCCAGGTGCCAAGACAGCTGCACAGATTTGTTTTTCTTTTTCCCAATCTGATAAATGAGATTTCCATATTCATGAACCCATCGCATGATGGTAGTGGGATGGACCGATACACCACGTTCTTTCAAAATTTCAGATACATCTCGATAACTTAAAGAAAACGATGATAGTAGCCGACGGCTACCAAAATAATATCTTGTTTAAACTGTTTTCCTTTAAAATATCCCATTTATGATTCTCCTCATTCTGTTTTGCAAAAGTTTAGCTTACTTTTAAAAACTTTGCAACAGAACCATAAAAGTTCTACTGAAATTGAGTTAATTCCAACAGATTTCCATGCTAATATACCACATATAGGCTCAGCATCAGATTTAAGAGGAGGAAAATAAAATGAACAAAATAATAAAGCAAGTATTAAATGAAATAATTGATTCGGAAATGGTAGTCTCAAAAAAAGAAGATGCATATAAGTCAATCGAAACAATTGAACGAATATATGGTGTAGATTTACCATTAGACTACAAAGAGTTTTTGCTTGAATATGGAGGGTGTTTTATTAAAGATAATAGAATGTATCAGGCAATTGAAGTTACCCCTGTAACCCCCGAGGATGGTTTTGATTCGATAGGTGGTTTTTATGGTATTACTAATGATGCCTATGAAATTGAATCAATCATTCAAACTTATAAGGATATTTTAGGAAGTATTGTAATGCCTATTGCAGATGCTGACGGGGGAGATTTAATATGTATAGGCTTAAAAAATAAATACAGGGGTAAAATTTATTATTGGTATCATGAAGGTAAAATACTAGACGAAGATGGAAAAGAATATTATTATCTTATAGCAAACTCTTTTGAAGAATTTATTTTAAAATTTTCAATTCATGAAAGAAAAAATGTAAATTTAGATGACATCGAACTCTTTTTAGACGAAGATTTATTAAAAGATTAAATAATACTCAACAGTGAAAAGCAGCAGGTATTAGAAGAAAAGTAAATACAATCAAACCAGGGGGCACATTTCATGTTTAATTTACAAGAAGATATGTATGAACAATTGAAAGAGAAAAAAGAGGAAGTCGCTGTATTTTTAAAAAATGGCGTTCCAGTACGTGGACAGATTCTTGCAACAGATAAATTTGCCATTCTAATGATGGTTCATGGTAAGCAACAGCTAGTCTATAAACAAGTCATTTCTACAATTGTTATGTAATACATACTGGATTTATGTAAACATTTCCCGATATTATATTATTACCATATAAACTATAATATAAGTAATTCTTTTTATTATTTATATTTTGTTATTTCCTGTTGCAGAATCCTTATTATAAGGATTCCTTTTTTGTATCAAGAATCTACAAAAAAGAGATAAGATCGGAGAGTATGATCTTATCTTTGGTGTACCACCACACTGCCATCAACTTAAGAATTTTATAAGGCCCCAAAACAAAAGAATGTACATTTTCCCCTGAAGATGTCAATTTTTTCGTTTTGGGGTATTTGCTTTTCTTAGCTTGATGGTGATGGAGTGACAACTTTGTAATCTTCTTGTAAGGAAAATAGATATTTAGAATCTTCCGTTTATTATAGAGTGAAGGAGTACAAGGTTAATTTTACCCCGCATTAACGGGCAGTAAGACCCACACGGATTAAAGCTTCACTTTATTGTTGGTTTTTTGTCATTGGTAGAGATGATAGCTGTGTGGTTAGTATGAAGCAGCAAGCAAACAACCAGCGATACAATATGAATTGAGGAGAGGAATGCCTTATGAAAACACGTAGTCAAATTACATTTGCAAGTCTGGCTCTTTTAATAACGGGAAGTTCCCTGCTATACACATCGCCAACCTCAATTGTAAAAGCAGAGCCCACCCAAAATGTATCTAGTTTGTCACATACAAGCACTCAACGAGATCGTAATTCCGTCAAGCAAGCAATGCGGGATACATTGCAACTTGGATTTCCGGGGATACTTGCTAAAACTTCTGAGGGTGGAAAAACGTGGGGTTATGCCGCTGGGGTAGCGAATCTGAGCACCAAGAAACCAATGGAAACAGATTTTCGCTTTCGTATTGGCAGCGTGACGAAGACATTCACCGCAACGGTTGTACTTCAATTAGTTGGGGAGAACCGCCTGAATCTAGACGACTCCATCGAAAAATGGTTGCCTGGTGTCATTCAAGGAAACAGATATGATGGTAACCAGATTACTATCCGGCAGATATTGAACCATACAAGTGGTATCGCTGACTACTTAAATTCAAAAGACGTTGATCTGATGAATACAAAAAAAACATATACCGCTGAAGAAATAGTGAAGATTGGGCTTTCTCTGCCTCCAGACTTCGCCCCTGGAAAGGGCTGGTCTTATTCAAACACAGGATACGTATTACTGGGTATCCTTATTGAAAAAGTAACCGGAAACAGCTATGCGGAAGAGATTGAAAATCGGATTATTGAACCGCTTGAGTTGTCGAATACATTCCTACCTGGCAATTCAAGCGTTATTCCAGGCACTAAGCATGCCCGTGGATATGTCCAACCAGACGGAGCAAGTGAGTTAAAAGACGTTACTTATTATAACCCAAGTATAGCTAGCTCGGCTGGAGAGATGATTTCTACTGCTGACGACTTAAACAAATTCTTTTCTTCCTTGCTCGGTGGCAAATTACTGAAGGAACAGCAACTAAAACAAATGCTTACTACAGTTCCTACAGGATTTGATGAAATCAGCGGATATGGTCTTGGAATCTATGAAACTAAGCTTCCAAACGGTGTCTCGATATGGGGACACACAGGTAGCATTCCAGGGTTTGTTACTCTTGTTGGAGGTACACTTGGGGGCAAGCATACGTTGACCATCAATTTTAACAGTACGGATAGAGCTAACAGTCCTGATCCTTTTAAAAATATTTTACTTGCTGAATTTAGCAAGTGAGCAAAAAGGAAAACAGGATAAATTTTGTCATAGTTTTTATAGGTGTCACGCAATAACTTAAAAACTTACAAATTTATGCTATTTAAAAATATATGAACTTAAAGCACTTGATTGTCATTATGGCAATAAGTGCTTTTTTCATAGATATATTAAGACTCGATAAACAAATAAAATATAAATTATATATATGGATTGATAAATGAAATAAAATAAGTCGTGAATATTATATAAAAGATAAGACTTACTTAGGTAATATAGATAAAGAGTTATAAAAGAAGTTAGACAAAGGCTCTAAAATAGAAGTACTAAAATATAAAGGAAAGACAATCATGTATGATAGTTACGATGTAAAGTAAGGGGGATTATATTGAAAAAGAAACGGTTTAGAATTGGTTGTATTGTAGTGTTTCTAGTGTGTACGTTCCTACTCATAGGGGTAGGAACGTACAACGAGATACAAGTCAGACAACATGGTAAGTCAAGTATAGCGGAAGTCGTAGACATGAAAGAGTACACACCTAGAGGGGTTAAGACTTATGAAATCAAGTACAAAGTAGATGGTGAAACGCACACAGGTAGCGTAAGTAAGAAAGTATACAAACGTTTAGACATTGGTTCTCGCATTGAGGTTGTTGAGTACAAAGGAAAGACTATGCTATTTGAAAGTTACGGTTCAAAGTAAGGGGTATGAATAGTGAATCATAGACGTAAGAAAAAGAAGAATCCAATACACGTAGAAAAAGTACCAAATAGGGTAGAACGCATAGGAAAAGAAGAGAAACCGAAAGAGGAGCAGAGTAACAAGTTCGTTGACATTCTCCTTGGTATTCTTCTTTTCCCACTTATTATATGGGCAGTATTAGAAGGTTCTAGGGGAAAGTTAAGTAAAAAGGTAACTCTTGTGGTTATAAGTGTTATTGTTTTCATCTTAGTTGGGGTAGTTATAATAGGAAACAAATAAAGGGGTATGTTATGAGTGAAAAGAAATTCATAAACTTAGAGAAAGACCCAGAGTATGTAGACGACTATGTTGTATTTAAGAGTACAAAGTTTGGAAAAACCTACTACTTAGATTCATCTGTGAAAGAGTATACAGAGTATGAACTTGAAGCATACAAGAAAAAGAGAAGGAAGAAGGCTTGGATGTATGTAGGTATTTTCGTCTTATTCTGTTTGGTCTTGTCAGTTATAGAGGGGTATCAAAACGATGAATTAGTTAAAAACGGCAAAGTAAAAGAGGTTATGGTTCTTGGGAAACACATTGAAGAAGAGTATATCATACTGAAACACCCTACTTTAGAGTTATTTGACAATAACAAAATGAAAAAGATATGGGTGAAACAGGAACTTTACGATAAGGTATATCCGACTGACAAGGTACGAATCATTGAGTACAAAGGTGAAGTTAAGTTAGACCCTAGATATGAGGATAAAGACTTAGTCATACAGAAGTATAAGTTTGGGAGGTAATTGTAATATGGTTGAGTAAGGGGCATTTTATAAGTCCTCATAAATTTCTGGAATTGAGGGTTACTATTAATCTATAATTTATTTAAAATAAAGGTAGTGAAGAATAACTACTCTTCACCTGAAATAAATATAAAGGAGAATTATAATAATAATGACTTTTCCCAATAATGTTAACGGTATGTGTGAGTATTCAATAATAGAAATTAGATGCTTACCCTATAATTCTGAAACAATAAAATTTCAAAACGACTTTGTTCTTATTTGCAGTACATATCTTAATAAAAATGATAAAGCACATGGTCATACTACATTTGAAATCCAATCTGTAAAAGAATTATCTTATAATAATTCACACGTTAAAGAAGCCAAAAAGTTTGCATTCAAAGGTGGTACTTTAAGGATTAATGATTTTGTAAACATAATTGAGGTGAAAACTGATTATGATACAAAGATTATAGCAAACCTTTCTTACCAATATTCTAAAGATCAAGAGATGGAATATATACAAAATAAAGACTTACTCCTATTTTCTACTTCAGTAGGAATCAAAGGTTCTTTTTCTAACGTCCCTTATCTTTATCTACCACCAGAATTTAAGACCTACATGGACTACTATGATGCTCATCAAGAATCTAAAATTCTCCATGATGCTTATTATACTTTGTGTCGAAGCACAAAAGAAGATAGTGAATTCATTGAACAATTTAAGGAACTACAAGATAAACAAAGTATTTTAGAAAAAGATTTATATGATCGTTATTTACAAAACACATATAAGGACTAAATGAATTTCGTAAACTATCTCCACTTCCAGCTTGTTTAGAAGTGATCGCTTCCTTAATTCACCTATCTTGCGTGTTTATTTCTATACAAGTACAAGAATTAATCATGGATTAGGCTATCTCGTTAGTTTATATAGTTCGATAAAACGTATGTTTTATTATGAAAAAATAGTAATTCATCTCCCAACTATTTGTTGGTGCCATGCACCTACATACAAATTGAAGAGAGAGAGGAATCACCTAAATTTAGTTAAAATGATTAGATGCTGTAAATATACACATCAGATAAACAAATAAAATAAAAAAAAGAATCCCATATCATTGAACAGCTCCCTGTCAAGTAGACAGTGGAAATAATAAAAAACCTTAAGCGGCTTGAATCCTGTATTCCAATGGGC
>NZ_JAEHBK010000052.1:0-18534 GCF_016483685.1 Bacillus cereus group sp. N8
GGATCGATGCCAGGATTCCCATGAATGTTTTCTCTGTTATTATGGCTTAATGAACTTTGGTGAGATTGATTAAATGAGATAGAGAACAACATAAAGTGCCACCACTTCCCCTAGATTAATTGATACAATAAGTCTAGCAAGGCGACGAAATTGTGTCAATTGACGTAACCCTATACGTATTTTGACGCTAACGTATCAAAATTAATAGGGGTCTGCGACGCTTATCGGCTTCACCGAGCCATGCTCAGCATGGCAAAATCAAACCTTGGGCATCGCCCAAACCCACTGGGGAACTCTTCCCCAGACCCCATATATCCAACTCCCCAACCCCTCAATCCTTGAGGGGCTCCCTCGCCGGTTGGCAGGGTCAAACGGGTTCCGTCTGACCCACACAAGAGGGTCTTGGGTGTGGTAAATATGTCAACTCCTTAATGCTCCTTCACTTCGCTTTGCTTCGTTCGTCCGCTTACCGTTGACATATAGCCATATTAAACCCGGTTTCTTTTTTTGAAATTTATTACAATAGATAATAGTTTATAAATAAAAAAGAGAAAGATTTTTATAATCCTTCTCTTTTTTTATACTAAAAACTACAAATACATCAATACATCAAAAATTTTGTGAACATGCAATTGAAGTACAAGGTCCACCAGTAGGTTGGAATACAACATTATCAACAAAAGCTGTTGCGCCTTGCCCTGGAGGTGGCTCAATATTTTGGAAAGAAATACATGCCTCTGTGACACCAGCAGGGATACAAACAACAAGAGTATAACTTTGGAAACTAGACTGTGGTTGTGTATTAACTGGTACAATATGTGGAATATTTGATGATCCAAGTGTTGTAAAAGCAGGAGGACATCCCTGTCCAAGCTCTGGAAACGATACAGCAGCGACAAGAAATGCCCCGTCTCTTACATCGGCAGCAAAAGAAAGCGTAAAACAACATCCTTCCTCAACATCAACGAGTTGAGTCAAGCTTCCGCCTGGTCCAATTGCCGCAGCTAAAAGACTAAACGTATCATTCGGAAGAAAACGACCACTATGAACATTTGGTCTACCTACTTCTTCAACATCCCCTGTTTGAACCCACCCTGGTACAGTATCACCTGTCACACCTGGGAAGTCAAATCCAGGATTGTCAAGAAGATTTGTACATGGACAACATCCTACTGCAGTTGGCCCTGTTGGCCCTGTTGGCCCTGTTGGCCCTGTTGGTCCTGTTAGCCCTGTCGGTGCTGTCGGTCCTGTTGGTCCTGTCGGTCCTGTCGGTCCTGTTGGTCCTGTTGGTCCTGTTGGTCCTGTCGGCCCAGCTTCAGGTATTGGCACTGGGGGGAGAAAACATTCACACGGAATATGAAACTTCTTATTAGATTTACCCATTTTTACACCAACCTTATCTTTTACCCACTTACACACACCCTATAACTTATTAATTAGTAAACTAATATGTATAAGAAAAAAACCTAAAAAATAAAAGTAAATATAAAAAGCAAGTCCTTATGTCACAAATATAAACCTATTTTATAATATATAAAGAACGTAGATTCACTCCAAATAACCTTCAATATTTATAAAATCAAGCTTTTTTCTCCAAAATTAAGAATACTAGTGTTATAGACGTTCCTGTTTCTCCTATTGGACCTGTTAGCAAAGTAAACGAAAAAATAGATGGGGATGTTGAATGAATTAAACTTTGTTCAACATCAGCTCCACATAAAACAATATTTTCTTCGTTTATACAATCACCTCCTATGACTAATTTTTACAGGAGGTGATTAGCTGTGGTTTTTCCTATTAACAACCAAAACAAAAATATGTTATAAATGCTCATAGCATTATACATTGGATTTTAAAAAAAGTGTTCTCCATAATAAAGTTAAACAAAAATTATCATTTTCATTTCATCTTTAAATTTCACATTATTTTATATCGATTTCAATTGTAATTTTCAATGTAAACTTTTGAATATTAGTTTACTTTCATTTCACCTTAAATATTGACTTCTTACCAATTCTACTGATATCTTCAAAATCAACAACAAAAGTATACATTCAAAATACTACAAATAAAGAAGTGATTCTAGCTAAACATAAATAGCTAATTCACTTAATCTATGATTATCAACAATTAAATAAGGGTGGGTTATTTTTTAGATAACCCACCCTTATTTAAAACTAAAGAATCTGCGTTAGTTCTGAGTTCAAAACTCGTTGTGCAGTAATAATAACATTACCAGGTGCTATTCCGTAGACACTGTATAAACCACCGTTTTGATTAGGAACAATTTCAACTTCATATTGAAGCGCTTGCCCCAAAGTAGAGTGAACTAAACTTAGATTTATAAATTCAGAAGCATTAGCAGCCACATTAAAGTTTATCTGTTCGATTAATGTTCTTGTACCGTCTAGTCTAAAAGATCTAACTAACCCAGTAAGTGGACCTGCAGTACGATTGAGAATTTTAACCCTAGCTCTAGTTGCATTAGTAGGTTGATTTCCTACATTTTCAATTGGACCAGTAGAGAAAGGCATTTTAAATTCACCTCCTACTAAATTAAAAGATTAATAACCTATAGATTATAGTTTCATAGTATTCAATATTTTATTAAAATGATCCAAATCAATTAACCAATTCGTTTTAAAAATAAAAATAAAGTTTACATAACACCACTTATCAGGAGTCCATGTATCTCAAAATCTATAAAAAAATCCCTTTAGATCTTCCTTCTAAAGGGATTTTTCGTTCACATAATCTGTATTATCAGTAATTTTTATTTATCTAATTTAAAATACTCTGGATGTTCTGCTTTCATAGATAAAATGTTACCACACTCCGTGCAAACATCAGCAATCACACTTGAAAATTGATTAAAAAGGTTATTCGTACTAATAAGTCTTAAACATGCTTGGACATCTAATGAATCTTGCCTGATTTCTCTAAAACCACAATTAGGACATTTCTTATTCATTTTCAATTCCTTCTTCCTAAGATTTAGTTCACATAAAATCCGATTATCAGTAGTATCCAAAAAGTTCAGGGTTCTCATATAACCCTAAGCTTTACTTTTATATTCATTTTTCTATATTTTTTAGAGGTGGCGAAAAATAATTAATCAAATTTCAAAAAATTATTTCCAAAACTCATACCATTTCTTATCTTTACTTGTTGCAATCATCTTCTTAACTTCCTGGACTTCCCTTATTGTTTGCATGAGCATTTCAGCGCGTCCCTGATTCTTCGCTACGTCTTCGCTAGTATTCGTCGCTATAAGCGCTTGGGATTCCTGTATCGTTTGTATAGCGCTCAATAACTCTGATTCTCTTTGTGCAAATCGCTGGTCTTGTTCAACTAAACGTTTGTTTAATTCTTGTAGTAATTCATTTTGCTTTTCAATGACCTCGTTTTGATCTTGAAACATCGTCTGTAGCGTTGTAGCGTTGAAATCCGATTCTTCATAGCGCTCAATTTCGTGTCGCTCTAATGGCAATACCTCAACGCCTTGATGCCATGATACTATTTGTTTTGTGGCGTTTTCTAATGTCATGTCTGTGTCGTTCTTTAGGTTAATAACCTTACGAAACACCATTACATCACTTTCTCTATACTTCCTATGCCCACGTTCATTCTTTATGAAAATATAACCCTCTTTTTCTAATACATCAGCATACTTACGTAATGTACTAGATCGGATACCTAATTGCTCTGCCACGTCGCCAGGACCATATAGCGTCTTCATAGCGTCTCACCTCAAAAATATATTCGCTATAGCAATGATATACTCTTTTTCCTAATAATTCACGTATCACTCTTTTTTTATAATAATATTTTATTTATTTATTCATATGTACAATTAATGAACTGCAGATAATCATATATTATTGTCTGTAGTTCATTAATAAACTTCAATAAACAAATTGCAAAAGCTGTTATACATACATATACATAACTGAAAAAAATAAATACATTGGCATTGAACAGTTTTAAAAATCTAAAGTAATTTCAAAAAGGAGATTAAATAACATGAGTGAACAATGTCCAATTAATGTATCATGTCATGTGGTAGGACAAACTCGAGCATCATTAAATAATGGAATTACAGCACCAATTATTACTACAAAAACACCTATTGTACAAATACCAGTTGTATTAGCTGAAAGAACAATTCAAATTGTTGTAGAATCCAATATTTCATTAGATCCTCCAGCAATTGAAATTAAACGTATCTTAAAAAACGACGTATTTTTGAAACAATGTAATTTAGTTCCTCTAGCATTTACTCCAATACCAGGTACAAATTACCGCCTAGTTACAAAAGCTAAATTATTTTTTCAAGGATATATTCGTAAAAATATTGAATATGTAAATGATGGATATAATAGAGTTATATATAACTGCATTGTAAATGTTCCATTTTCTAATTCTATAGATCTAATAGAGGATGATTTTCTATCTTTAGCTTTAATAGCTGGTTCCTCAGATACTACATCTCATTTTATTAATCCTAAAAACGGTGATTTACCACATTCAGAAAATTATCCCTTCGAAAATACAATCTTTTATAACAAACAACCATATTGTGAATTAGTCAGTACTCAATTTGTTGGATTAGACTTTTCTCCTTGTCTAACAGACTTAAACGAACCATTTGATACTCTTCATGAAAGAATTGTATTAAACCTTACTTTAAAGGTTTTACAAATACAACAAGTACAAATTTAAAACAAAGAAAACTTCTTATTTTTCAAAATCAATCCACTTTAAAAGAACACCAATGCCCGTTGATGTTCTTTTAAAAGAGACTATAAAATGAAATGAAATGAAATAAGTAAGTGAAACCTATTCCAATACTACAATATATGTTTGACTAACATTTATAGTGCTAAAAATTCAATATCATTATTAATAATAGACAAAAAGCTCACTTCTTATCTTTCTTCAAATAAAAAGAAAAAGTCTCTTTATCATTAGATTTTAATTTATTGACCAAACAGACGATTCCAAAATGACTTCTTCTGTTCTGAAGCTGCTATTAAGCGATTGCTATCCTGCATTTCTTTTAATACCTGCATTAATTGAACATCTCTTTGTTTTTCTCTTATTATTCGTTGAGCATCTGTTTCCTGTAAAAGTTTACTCTGTTGATCCAATCTTTGAATCAACTCTAAATTAAGTTTTTCCAATCGTTCTATACGTTCTACTAATGCTTTTATGTGTTCTGTGTCTACTACACTATCCGTAGCAACTGTTGCTACCTCATTTTCTTCAACACTTGATATCACTAAATTTACAGCGTGTTCTAGTGTTATACTCTTCTTGTTCATAGCTGCTATTAGCCGTTCTATAGTTGCTACGTCTTTATGAAAAAAGACTCTAGAATTATTATTACCTCGCTCAAAAAGATACCCGGCTTCTTCCAGGGCAAGGCAATATTTACGTAAAGTACTTGAGCCAATCCCTAAGTTCTTGGCTACCTCTGATCCCCAATAAGTTTGAGCCATAATTTGTCCTCCCCCTCCTCTAAGCTGTTCTTTAGTTGCTATATAGTGTTTTCCTTCCTTAGAAAGGTAACACCTTTTTTTCAAATTTAAAGAAATGCTTTTATTACCTTTTAAAGCCACTAATCAATATTTATATGTTTAAATACTTTAATGTAAATTTACTTTCAAATCATCTAAAACAATATCCATTATATTTAAAAAAGAAAGGAAACCTATTAGTAACTTCCTTTCTTTCCAAGGAGATTTAAATAAAAGCGTAAACAAGTGCACCACTACTCGTCTCACACTATAATTTATGTTTTCTTATTCAAAATAGTGCAATTTACTTTAGTATTATTTATCTTTTTTTAAATATAAAAAAACCTACCAAAATTTTAACGAAAACACATACTAAGTAAAATCTAATACAAAAAACATTAATTTTATTAATCTAATTTAGCTTGTTATATTTCAAAATGAGAAAAATAACTATTATACAGGCCCTCACATAAATAGATATATTAAATATTATATTAAAGCAAATACCTTTAAATAAAAAATAAACGGAGGTTTTTTTTAATTGAATAACCAAGAAAACTATTATTCAGATGATCACCACAAAGATTGTAAGGTTAAATCAGAAACACAAACTCCATTCAGTGATACTCCAGCAGCACCTGTTCTTACAAACAATCCAATAGTTAAAATTCCAGTTGTATTAGCAGAAAGAACGCTTCAAATTGTAGTTGAAGCAAATATTCCACTTTGTCCACCAGCAGTAGAAATTAAAAGAGTGTTAAAAGATGTATTTTTACAACAATGTAAACTAGTACCTGTTGAATATGAGCCAATTGATGCAACAGGATATTATCGAGTAACAAGAGCAAAATTGTTTGTAGAAGGTTTCATTCGTAAAAATATTGAATACGCTGCTAAAGACTGCAATGGCGTAATTCATGATAAAATTGCAAAAGTTCGATTCTCTGGTTTTGCTGATTTAACTGCAGGTGACTTTCTTTCTAACCCAATATTAGCCTTTGCTTCGGAAAATAAGGCTCGTTTCATTAATCCAAAAAACACTGATGTTCCTCGTCTAGACAAATTCTTCTTTGAAAATAATGTTTTCTATAATGAACAACCATACTGTGAATTAATTAGTGCAGAATTTTATGAGCTTGATTTTTCACCATGTGATCATGATGATGATTTTGATTATGGTCATCATGATTCATGTGATAAAAATCATGAGAAAGAATTTGAAAACTTACGTGAAAAAATCGTTCTTGATCTTACTTTAAAAGTATTACAAACTCAACAAGTAAGAGTTGGCGGAACAACAACAACTAGACAATCTGGTTGCTAATTAAAAATGTTCATACACTAAAAAGAAAGAAGAATCTTTTAGGATTCTTCTTTCTTTTTTCTATTAAATTTTAAAATTTAATAGAAAAAAGAAAAACTTCAAAATGATTTCTTCTGTTCTGTGTCTGCTACGCTACCTATAGCAACAGTTGCTACGTCAATTTCTTCAGTACTTGATATTGCTAAGTTTATAGCTTGTTCTAGTGTTATGTTCTTCTTGTCCATAGCTGCTATCAGCCGTTCTATAGTTGCTACATAACATTTTCTTTTGCATCTACCAATCTAATAATTTATACAAATTTTTATACAAAAAAAACAAAAAAAGAAAATAGCAAAGATCGCTAGAATCCTCGCTATATCAACGATGTATAAAATCATGTATAAGAGATAAATAGACATGAAAGCAAGAAACCTTATAAAAACAAGGATTCTATCAAAATAGTTGCTACCGATAATAGGACGTTATGTTAACCTCACATGTATAGGATATACATCATGAATTTTATTAGACAAGCATACAAGCCAAGTTACTAGATTCGAATATAAATAATTATATTAAACTTCGAAAAAAAGGAGATGAATTGTTTTGAACTCATGTTTTTCAAAACATAAGAAATGCTGCCGTAGAATTTTTCCTGCTTTCCCACCTGCCTCCCCACCGGAAGTCAGAGTTCTAGCTTATGTGACGAATTCTGGTGATGATCCAGCAGCTGATACAATCTCAGTGATCAACACTACCACCAACACTGAAATCCTCCCACGTATCCCCGTTGGAGACAACCCCTTAGGAATCGCCATCACTCCCGATGGATTACGTGCTTATGTTACAAATAGCTTTCATAATACAGTCTCGGTAATTAATACTACCACTAACATGATCATCGGTAACCCAATCCCTGTTGGAAATTTCCCATTCGGGATAGCCATCACTCCCGATGGATCACGTGCTTATATTGCAAATTTAGTTGATGATACAGTCACCGTAATCAACATCGCGACTAACACCGAAATCCTCCCACGTATCCCCGTTGGAAACGACCCCGTAGGAATCGCCATTACTCCCGATGGATCGCGTGCTTATGTCACCAATTCATTTAGTAATAATGTCTCAGTGATCAGCACCGCCACCAATACCGAAATCTTCCCACGTATTCCCGTTGGAGAGTTACCCATAGAGATAGCCATCACTCCAAATGGATCGCGTGCTTATATCACCAGTGGCGTTATTGATGGTACTAGTGATACAGTCTCTATAATTAATATTTTCACGAATACTGAAATCCTTCCACGTATCCCCGTTGGGGATGGTCCTAGAGGAATAGCTATCACTCCCGATGGATCACGTGCTTATGTCACTAATTTATTTGATAATAATATCTCAGTGATTAATACCGCCACCAATACTGAAATTCTCCCACGTATCCCCGTTGGAAATGGTCCTATACGGATAGCCATCACTCCCGATGGATCACGTGCTTATGTTACCAATATTAGTGATAATAATGTATCTGTGATCAACACCATCACCAATATTGAAATCTTTCCACGAATCCCCGTTGGAGATTTCCCCTTCGCGATCACGATCGCAATCATTCCGAACTTCTTTTAACATATCCTTATTTTCTGTATCCCATTAAGGAGGCAATACATTGAAAAAAAAAGACATTCTTGTTTCCATTCAAAAAGAATTAGAGGAAAATCCACAAACAACTAGCTTAGATATCTCCAAAAAGTACAGAATCCCCTTTATCATCGTTGAAATCTTTAGAATAAAGATAGCAAAAAAATCATAAAGTAGCGTGTTAAATACAAAATATATTCTTTCAAATCAAACATAAATAATATTATGTTTGATTTGTTTTATATTGTTTTTCATCACCATAAAGACAATTTTAAATGAATACATATTCATTTTGTTTTTTCTCTTTTTTATGATTTTATTCTTTTTTTTTTGATCTAAAGCTTGTGTTTTGGCTAGAGTGCCGGCTCGCCGTATGGGGGCGAGACCCCATGAACTTACCGTATCTATATATAGAATAAGGATTATTTTTGAGCGATTTACCTAAGCGATTCGGCTCGTATACTTGCTAATCCAAGTCGATAACCATTATCTTGCGTTTTGTCTGTCGGCTTGGCGAAAAAAGCAAATCGAGCCGAAAAAAGTTTTGCAAGGACACAATAAAAAAAGAAAAAGCGTTAGCTTTTAGGTGAGGATAAACGAACCGACTTATTTTTATTGTGAGGGTGGAGATTTTTGAGTGTTTTTCTCAAAAATACGACCCGTTCCTTGCGGAACTTTTAGCTATATATATAAGAGTGAGAAGAGCAAAGTGAAGAAAGTCAGCAATAGCAAGGCTTTATGAGGTATAGGGTGTTGCAAAAAAGCAACACCTGTGTTGCAAAAAAGCAACACCTAAAAAATGGAAAAGCACATAAAAAAAAAGATGTCAATGACATCATTTCTTCTCATTCCTAAAATAAATAGACTGGTAATTTATGTTTTTTACCATCTTCAGCAACAAAATTTTTAAGAGACTTCTTAAAAATTCTTTGTGTAGCTTTGTCTACTCCATCTTTTGGAGAACAGCACATAATGTTAGGATTTATAAACCATGTACGACTCGTACAAATACGTCCATCTTCTGTTGTCATTCCAGATTCCGCAACCGCCAATACTCCTTTTTCCATTAAAGAATTCATCATCATTGAAACCCTTGAACGATCTCTCTTCAATTCTTTTGCTAAATAACTAGGTGTAGCATTATCTGAATCAAATTCATTTTCCTCATTTGCTCGTTCTACAAGAATATTCGTTTTAAATTCTACATAAGGCACTAAATCCATTAGAAAAGCCTTTTCAGCATTTGTAAGATAGTTTATTTTTGCTAAGTAATTATAATTATCTGTAATCATTTGCACAAACTTCACCCTATCCGTAGGCTTTTTCTTTTTACCAATGAAATATTCTTCCCCACCAGTCGCCTTACTTAACAACTGCAAAAGCATTATTTTTTCTTCTTCCGAGTAACCACCTGCTTGCAATTGGTCATAAATACTATCAATCTTACTATCTCTTATTTTCGCTTTTTTTTCAGCTTGTCCAAAATCTACAACTTTTGTCATAAAATAATTCTCTCCCTTAGTGGAAGGAATCAACTTTTATATGTTAGAATGTATATAGAATATATAAATGGTTGATTCCAACCTTATTATGAAAAACCGTCTCGCCGTCCAAAGCTAGAGCGGTTTTTCTCGTTTATACGTCTTTCTCTATAGTAACATGAAACACCTTATTAAAACCTTCCGTCTCTTGCAAAAACACAACATTCAACCCTCTTTTTCTTCTTCAAACTCATGCAATTCAATGTTTTTATCATTATCACTCCTATCTTTCCCTGTCAAAATCTCGATGTCTGCTTATTTCTCTCTTATGTTCACGTTCAAATTGATTATCTACTCCCTTGCTATCCAATTCATTTTTAACAATTCCCCTAAGCACCTTAAATTGCTCTTTAAGAACTTTTTTCGTTTGTATATACAAAACTCTTATATTCGTCTGTAAACCCTTTATATGAGATTTTAACGAGCTTATTTCTCTATTTAATACACCAACTTCTTTTTGCAACTTACTTTTTTCTTGTTTCAACGTTCGATTTTCTTTCATCCAGCTCTCTGCATGCACTTTTAAACTCTCATTCTCTTTCACAAAGTCTGTCTTTTTCAAACGCTCATAATCCTTTTTGATAGTAACCGCTGCATTCACTTGCTTTGTAAATTCTTGATATTGTTCCGGTGATAATACATAATTTCTTGTCTGTTTCTTTGTAATTTCAGCTTTCCCAAACATTTTATCTTGTACTTCTGTTATTACTTCTCTATGCAAAAACGGAATCACAACAGGCTCATTTGGTACTTGATCCCTAACACTATCTAATTCTTTTTGCATTTGTTTTACTCTATTTTCTAACTCTACATGACACTCGCCAATTAGCTGTAGCTTTTCACTTTCACTCTCTACTTGTTGTTTTACTATCTCTAATTCTTTGTACTTATCCACAACATCACTTTCTAAACTCTTTTTCGCTACTTCTAATTCGTTTGTTTTCTCTTCAACATTTTTTAAATGATGGTCAATCGTTTGTAAATGCGTTTCTTTTTCTTGTACTTGATTCTCAACAATTGATCTTGTTTCTGCATATTCCTTGTATTGACGTACTTTCATGTATTTATGTGAACCTACATTGGCACGTTCAAAATTCGGAATGTGTTCTTTCGCTAATTGCTCAATATAGGCCGTTTCTAATTGTCTCCAATTCGTAATTAACTCTGTCCCTTTTCCTTGCACGCCTTGTTGTTGCAAGGCTCTATCCATTCCGACACGCCTCGTTAATCCTCGACTACTTTCGAAATGCGGTACATAGTTAATATGTAAATGCGGATTGGCTTCATCATCATGTAAAACCATGTTATAGACTGCTAGATTTGGATTTCGCCCTTGAAACGCCTCCGCATACTGTTTTAACGCTTCTTTTTTAGCTTCCCTATACTTTGGGTCATCTTTACCCTCTCCAACCGCTACAACCAATTCTCGTTGCTCATGTGTCTTTTCATTTTTATGTATTTTGTCATAGTAGTCCTGAATCTTACGGTCATTTCGTTTTTGCTTATCATTATACTTGTCCACCGCTTCTTGAAAGACATCCTTGTATACACTTCGGATATCCTTTTGAACAAAGTAGATATTCTCGTCTAACCTGGATGGATCGATGCCAGGATTCCCATAAATGTTTTCTCTGTTATTATAGCTTAATAAACTTTGGTGAGATTGATTAAATGAGATAGAGAACAACATAAAGTGCCACTACTTCCCCTAGATTAATTGATACAATAAGTTTAGCAAGGCGACGAAATTGTGTCAATTGACGTAACCCTATACGTATTTTGACGCTGACGCATCAAAATCAATAGGGGTCTGCGACGCATTTCGGCTTTGCCGATCCATGCCCAGCATGGCAACAACAAACCTTGAGCTTTGCCCAAACCCACTGGGGAACTCTTCCCCAGACCCCATAAAAAAACACCCCCAACCCCCTCATTTTTTTGAGGGGGCTCCCTCGCCGGTAGGCAGGGTCAAACGCGTACCGTTTGACAACCACAAGAGGGTTTGGGTGTAGTGAATCTATCAACTCCTTAATGCTCCCTTCGGTCCGCTTACCGTTGACAGACGCCATATATAACTCGTTTAATTACATTTATTTCATTCCACCTATTGGCGACTGAATACCTGATCCACAACAACAATTACCCATACATGCGCTTCAGACGCTCCAAATTAATCCCTAACCTCGATTTAACTTCCTACACATCCAAAAGAATCTATCAGACAAGCTATACTGATTTTATACGATTTGTTTGTTTTTCATTGATTTAAAACTGAACACTTTGTTTAATTTTTAGACATATTATATAAATGTTTATTTATTTTTAACTGAGGTGAATTATTATGATAAATCCTTACTATATTGGAAACAGACAAGCAGGCCCAGTCTTTTCACTCCATGCAGCTCAAGTAACAATCCATGCAATGCAACATGCTATGCAACATATGCCATACTATTATCATCCAACTATACCTTATCATGGAACAATTCAATATTATCCAGATATGGAATATCCATCTCAAAGTATATATCCTACTACTTTTACAACAATTCCATTTTATTAACATCCTCTTGTTTTTAGTATGTTCGGCTTGGCGACATGCCGTCACTTGCTAGTCCAAGTCGTGCTACCTAAATCCTCGTTTTTGTTATTCTCGAAAGTAAACTTTTGAATAGAAGTTTACTTTCATTTTCATCAACATAAAAAACCACAACAATCGCTGTGGTTTTGACCAAAACTATATTGTAAATGCTCATAGCATTGTATGCTGGATTTTAATTGTAAGTTCCAATGTAAAACTTTAGTATATTAGTTTACATTCATTCCCTTGATTTCATTGATTTTATCGAAATTTACCCATTTTCTCTAAAATCAACGGCAAAAGTATACATTCAAAACACTGTAAATAAAGAGATCATAAAACCCATAAACAAAAAAGAACATAGCGTTGATGTATAACCTATTCGAAGATCTCTTGGTTTCTTATAATTATTATATTTATACCTAGATAATGCACTTTCACAATAAATAAGTGAATACGATATTACATAAATATTGCTTTAGGAGTGGTTATATTATGAATCTTTTTTTCTACAAGACATGTTGTAACTCCTGTGAGTCCGTCAGTTCATCACGCTGCACCTGTTCATGTAGCAAGTTTTTTAGAAATCCCTCCTTTTGAACAATACGGTGCATATCCTTAATACCTCATACCTTCTACCTCTATCCCAACAACTTCTTATCATCCATACTATTATCCTAGTCCATTAGTAGATTTTTTAAGCCTATCCGCTTCTACCGTTCCAAAGGTTGTCCCGTTTACATTTCCTATTAATAAGTAAAGAGAAAAGGAGGTTTAGATAAAATGCCTTGTATTATAACAGGTTTAACTGCTCCAGTTTGTTTAACCCTTGTCTACAATTTAAGCAATCGCATAATTATAGATTCTTCTATTGATTGTGTGGAAGAGGGAAAAGAGTGTGAACTAGAAGTTGTATTAGATTCTTTTAATAAAAATTTAACCATTAAAGTACCATTAACTCTTGAAGGTGAAGTTGCATTTACTGACAATACACAATCAGGTTGCATTACAACGGGTGTGCGTTTAACTGAAACTTAATAAAAGCTGTTTATTTTTAAGTGTACGATATTTATAAAATCGTACACTTTCATTTACTCCAGTCATTTTCATAAAAAGATCAATTAATCAGATTTAAATATTTTTTTGTTTAGCCACGATCTTTTTATTTCATTGAGTTCTTTTTTAGTATGGTTTTCAATCAATTTTTTCATGTCCGTGTCCCGGTCCATCCGAACACTGATATACCCCTTCAGAAGGTCCATTATCTTTTGATTTTCCTCTAAATTCTTCTGCAACTCTTTCACCAGCTGCGTTATTTGGCTGTTGTCTTGATTCTGGTGAATTTGATTTTTGATTTCTTCAACTCCATCTAAATGTTTTGGTTTGAATAAGTCATTTAATGGTAATCGAATTGGCTCGTTTAGACTTTTCACTAATCGTTCCTGAAATTTATTTTCGGAACTGTTCATATCCATGTTTTTACCCTCACCTTTTTCAAGAATGATAAGATATTATACGGACAAGAACTTAAAAAAGTGAGACCATTTTCATTTTTAAGTTTTTTGTAAGGTTGAACAAAATCCAAAGTATTGCATGAATACTTTATACAAATCTAATTAACATAACCTGTCATTATCGGCAGTAAACAAAAAGGCGCACCCTTTGTTATATAAGAAGTGAGCCTTTTTGTTTATTTATTAAATAAACGATTCCACAAAGAATTTTTTTGTTTTGTAATTGCAAGCTGTTGAATACTTCGTATATTTTCCATCAACATTTTATCTTTTTCATTTGCTCGGTTTTCTTGTCGAGTAAGTTGATGTTCCATACGTTCTAAAATTTCTCTATCACTTTTTCGTTCCTTCTCCATCTCTTCAATTTTTTCTAATAAGTGTCTATTATGTTTGTCTTGCTCTTTTATATAATCTATTAAACTTTGTATAGATTCATTTGTTACAGGAGTTAGAGAACGGCTAGAAGAGTGGGTTTCACTTTTAGATTCTTGTTGTATTTCTTGGAGAGCGCCCCCCGTTCTTGATGAAGAGCGGTTTCCTTCACGCTTAGATATAATAACTTTTGCAGCTTGTTCTAAGTTGAATTTTTGCTCTTGTACTAAACTTTTAAACAGTATAAGTGTATCTTGATCATAGTGAGTATAATAGCGAGTACCATCATCATTTTTCTCCCAGTAATATCCGTTCTTTTCTAGCGCGGCAGCCCACTTTCTTAAAGTACTTACCCCAATATTTAATCGTTCACTCATTTCTTTGTTTAACAAAACATATTCATATTCTTTCAAGCTATCACCTCACTCTTTAGAATATCACAAATTTTCTTGTGGGCGCTCGTTCACCCGCTCTTCAATGATTATTCGAAAATTAAAGAGAATTCCCTTTAATTTTAAAATTAGCCGGAGTAGAACACAGTAAATCAACTACCTTTTTTATACAAGATTTTATACAAATTTTTGTACTAATACAGGACATTCATAAGCCTGAAAAATCCTAATATCTCCACAATGTATAAATTCATGCATATCATGATAAACAAAGAAAAAGTGAAATCCTTATTATATCAATAGATTTTGCTTTTTCCTTGCTACCCATAATGAGACGTTATGTTAACTTTACATGAATAACATATACATTAAAAAATCTGAACAAATCGTTTCTCTCAAATTGTATAATTAGGAAAAAAAAGGAGAGAAACAAATGAAGTATTTTTGTAAGTCTCTAAGTCTTGGAATTGCATTGCTATTGTTGGCTTCCTGTCAGCAAAAGACAATGACATTTCAAGAAATCTTTCCTGTCAAACACATTACAAAACTAGAAATTACAAAAGGCAACGGAGAAAAGAAAATCATTACCGATGAAACAAAAATTAATAATTGGCTAAAAAAAGTGAAAGAAACAAAATTTAATCCAAAGAAAAATCAAGAAAAAAGGGTTGGCTATCTATATGCTGTAAAAATGTACGATAGGGAAAAAGAAATAGGATCTTTTACAACCTCCAAAATCAATGATTATTATTATGAGCGTAATACCAATTTTGAAGGGGAAATTACAAACGTATTGAATTGAAACAACTTCCAATAACGAAAATTATGTAAATAAGCTGCCCATATGGGCAGCTTATTCTATTTTTTTGCTTAGCGTGGTTTTTTTCCAAAATGCTGGCGGTACCCCAATATAGACATTTTCATAGCTTTATGGAACATGAACTGTAAATGCTCTGGTACGTTTTCTTTATCTCCTGCAAAAATAATATGAGGAGTTACATTTAGTTTCAACACAATCATGTTAATTCATCCTAAGCCAAAAACACCCACATCCTTCTGAAGTATGATTCCATACTAAATCAAAAGCTTGACTTAATTCAGTATCTAATTGGATAAACATAGAAGGAAAAATAATCTCAAACTGATTTCCATTAGCTAATAAGGCTGTAGCAAGTAAATATTGTTCATTGTAAAAACGGAAATTCCATTCAGCCGGATAATCATAGGGAAGAAAAATATCATGGATTCCAACAAGAACTCCAGGGCGTAATAGAGGCATTATTTCTAAAAAAAAGATTGTTACATCTGAATTTGTAAACGAACGATGACTGCCGTCAAAAAATAAAATATCCCCCTTTTGCAACTGCTCAAACATAGATAAATCTATGTTTTCAAGATGGTCTACTATAAGTTTATCGCAAATAGTATCTATTTCTGTTTTTGGAGATGGATCAATGGCAGTGATTTTTGTTTTTAATTTATGATCAGTAATTGCTTTTTTAACGAATGTAGTGGAGTATCCAGAACCAATTTCATAATAATTTGTTGGATTCATTTCACGTGTAAATACATACAAACTAATAGCATCTAATCCAGTCATGTAAGAATTGTGCCAACAAGGTTGTGTGTGATCCTGAGGATCTGGTAATGAGCTAATTTGCTTAAGATAAAACATAGACTTTAAACATAATTCCATATTTTTATGATAAATAGATCTGTTGTTATTTATGATGTCATATATCTTTTTATGTGCAGGTTTTTCCCAACCAAACCGAGGTGTAGGATTGATTGGATAGTCCAAATTTATTGGATAATTATAGAATGACAAAATACACATCCTCCTTCATTATTAAATTTCAAATTTTTTTCAAACTCAAAACAGTAAATCTAAGAATGTAAGTAGTTTTTCTTACTTGATATTCATTAGTTTATTTTGAATTTTCTTATTTAAAACTATAAAAAGTAAGCATGTTATACATAGATACCAAATCATCCAAGTATTAAACATAACTAAGAATTTTTTATTACATAAAAAAACTCTTAGTTTAACGATCGATAATATAGTTCACTATATTCCTCTTGTTTTTGGGTGTGAGTGCTGGCTCGTCGTGTGGGGGCGAAACCCCACATAGCGTTGATCCATATAGAAAAAGAACAATACTTTGAACGGAAAAACTGGCGATTCGGCGGGTATAATTGTTGATCCAAGTCGAGCAACTTAACCTCGTTTTTGGTCTGTTCGGCTTGGCGAAAGCTAAAAACCCGCCGAAAAAAGTTTTGCAAGGACAGAATCAAAAAGAAAGGCAAGAGCCTTCCTTTTTGATTCTGAGGGTGGAGATTTTTGAGTGTTCTTTTCAAAAATACAACCCGTTCCTTGCGGAACTTTTAGCCTTTATATATAGAGTGAGAAGAGAGAGAGTTTTAAAAGTGGTATGAAACGTTGATATAACTAGGTTTATGATGTTTTTCGTGTGTATCGAAAACAATACACATTCGTATCGAAAACAATACACACGAAAATGAGTAAAAAAATAAGATTGACTAATTGTCAATCTTAAAATAATTTATCTGGTAACTCTTTCAATATCTTCATTTTCATAGCTTTATAAAAGATCGCTTTAAGTGCTTCATTTACATTATCCTTATCTCCTGCATAAATAATGTGCGGATTTACAAATAATGAATAAGCTTTTGCATTATTTCCTTCAATTCCACTTTCAGCTTTCGCTAATATCCCTTTTTTAACCAAAGAATTTACTGAAAGACTTGTATTCGCTCGTGTTAATCCAATTTTTTTTGCAAGTCCTGAAATATTCAATGGAACTGGATTTTTTGATTTCACATCCTCAACAATACAGTTTGAATTAAAAGCAATCGAAGAAACAATATCAATTAAAAATGCTTTTTCTTTAGCTGTAAAGTATTCCCTTTCCCTTAAAAATTCATAATTACTTTGCAAAATTTGAGCAAACCTCACTTTCGACTGAGGACTTTTTTTAGTACCTATGTAAAGCTCTTTACCAGTAGCTTTAGCCATAGTTTCCATGGCTTTTTCTAATTCAACTTCTGAAACATCATTATATAACTCTTGAAATTTTTCATTTTCAATTTCTAAATCTCTTTTTCTAGCATTTCTTTCAGCTTGTCCAAAATCTACAACTTTTGTCATAAAATAATTCTCTCCCTTAGTGGAAGGAATCAACTAACCTATGCTACAATGTGTATAGAATATATATTAGGTTGATTCCAACCTGATTATGAAAAACCGCCTGTCCGCCAAGACATTGGGCGGTTTTTTCGTCTTTCTCTATAATAACATGGAATCTCTTACTAAGGATTCCCATCTGTTGCAAAAACACAACATTCAATCCTCTTTTTCTGCTTCAAATGCACCCAATTAGCAATTAATTCCGTTTCTTTTCCTTCTATTCCTTGCTGTGGCAAGGCTCTATCCATTCCGACACGCCTCGTTAATCCTCGACTACTTTCGAAATTCGGTACATAGTTAATATGTAAATGCGGATTTGCTTCATCATCATGTAAAACCATGTTATAGACTGCTAGATTTGGATTTCGCCCTTGAAACGTCTCCGTATACTGTTTTAACGCTTCTTTTTTAGCTTCCCTATACTTTGGGTCATCTTTACCCTCTCCAACCGCTACAACCAATT
>NZ_JAEHBK010000053.1:0-18149 GCF_016483685.1 Bacillus cereus group sp. N8
CCCTCCAAGTAATAGTGTAACATCCATGTATGTACATGGTCTTTTTACACTGTCTACTTAAAGGGGATAATATCAAAGTAGGCTCTTTCTTATGTCTATTTATTTCATTTCAACTTGCTGCCCTACAGCAAGTGTTTTCGGCTTTATATTTACAAAACAAATACTTACTACAATAAATAAAAGTCCGATGAATAAGCTAATCGTAATTGCCTCATGTAAGAAAATTGAACTTACAATAATAGCGATAAGAGGGATAAGGAATGTATAAGCTCCAACTTTGCTTGCTTCACCGGCTCCAACAAGTGTGAAGTAAGCGAGCCACCCCATTGCAATAACAAAGAATGAGATGAATAGTAGTACACTTACAAATGGTATACTCCAAGCGATGTTAGACCAGCTTTCAAATTCTGAACCACATCCGATTAAGCAAAGTCCGCCAATAATAAGCTGAAGTGTTACCATCCAAATGGCATTAACGCGGTGTCCAGTTTTCTTAATAAATACTGTGCCGAGTGCCCAGCCGATAGCACAGCCTAAAGCAAGTAGAACACCGATAATAGAAATATGTCCAGTTAAACTACTAGAGCTAATAACCCCTACACCAATAAATCCAAGAATAAGTCCGAAAATTTTCAAGCCATACATTGCCTCTTCAAGCCAAATCCATGAGAAAATGCCGAGTAAGACAGGTTGGAGAAATACGATTGCGGAGAATAGTCCGGCGGGCATGTATTGAAGTCCGACAGTTTGTAGTCCGTAAAATATAATGATGTTAAGTAAAGAAGAAATAACGTATAAATGCCAAGTTTCTTTTAAATGTAACTCTTTGTATTTCGGTAAAGCGAAAAGGAGTAAAATGAATCCTCCAATTAAAGTTCGAACGCCTGCAAATAAAACGGGTGGTGTATAATGCAGGGCAAACTTAGATAAAGGCCAATTGATTCCCCACATGAAAACGAGAAACGTAAGGATTATGGCTGTCTTAGTTCGAGAAAGCTGTGTCACTGTAAAACCTCCTTGGTGTTATTCATCTCACTATGATATGATATCGACTGTGATAAATAAAATGAATCTTTTTTATAAGGAGTATAAGTGATTAGTTATGACCATTACACAACTGCAAGTATTAATAAAAACTGTTGAGTTAGGTAGTTTTACGAAGGCTGCTCGGGTGTTAAATATGACGCAACCAGCTGTAAGTCATGCGATTTCAAGTATTGAGTCAGAATTAGGAGTTACTATTCTTATACGTGATAAACGAAAAGGATTACTCGTTACGGATGTAGGAAACAGAATTCTTGTACATATTAGAGAGATTTTGAACGGTGTAGAGAAGATTGAACAAGAAGTTGCGATGGAGAAAGGGCACGAAGTTGGGACGATTCGAATTGGGAGTTTTCCGAGTGCTTCTGCGCATTTCTTACCCAAAATGATAAATCTTTTTAAGGAGAAGTATCCGAACTTAGAAGTCGTTCTTTGTGAAGGGACGATTAAAGAAGTTGAAGATTGGTTAGTATCGAGGGTTGTTGATATAGGAATTGTTATTTTGCCTAATAAAGATATGGAGATTGTCCCATTAACGAAGGGGAAAATGGTTGTTATCTTAAGAGAGGATCATCCTCTTTGTAAGAAGGACTCTATTACAATTAGTGATTTAGAGAATGAACCGATCATATTATGTAAGGGCGGATACGAACCACCCATTATTGATATGTTTAAACAAGCCCACGTACCACTTCGGGCTGAGTATGTAATTTCGACCGTTACTACAGCTTTAAATATGATTCAAGAAGGATTAGGTATTGCAATATTAGCTGAATTATCTTTAACGAATTTACCAAAAAATGTGCAAACGAGAGAGTTGGAACCGCAAGTATGGAGAGAAATTGCTTTAGCTGTTCCATCATTAAAGGATTCTTCAATTGCTGTGCAGCTATTTATTGAAGAATTTCAAGCGCTATTTACAGAATAAAAAGAAGTGTCTCATATATCATAATGGGACACTTTTTAATTTGCTTATAAAAAATCTATGAAAAGGATTGACTTATCTTTTTGTTGTAACTATAATGATTACATCGGGGTGGTGATTACGATGAAAATTAGTAGCCGCTTTTCTATAGCTGTTCATATTTTATCTATTTTAAAAAACAATCCATCTTCACTTTGCACTTCAGACTATATGGCCGAAAGTGTAAATACAAATCCGGTAGTCATTCGTAAAATAATATCGTACTTGAAACAAGCTGGATTTGTTTACGTAAATCGCGGACCAGGTGGCGCGGGGTTATTAAAGGATTTACATGAAATCACGTTGTTAGATGTGTATCATGCAGTAAATGTAGTGGAAGAGGATAAACTATTTCATATTCATGAGCAACCAAATCCAGATTGTCCAATTGGCGCGAATATTCAAGTGGTGTTAGAAGTTATATTAATTCAAGCACAATCCGCGATGGAAGAAGTTTTGAAAAATATTACGATGGGGCAGTTGTTTGAATCTTTACAAGAGAAAATGAATGCTTAAAATATTATCTATATTTTTTTATTATTAATGTAACTGTTTTGATTACAACTATAAAGGTAAGGTGTGAAAATTATGACTGTAAAAATGAAAGTATACTCAGATTTTATATGTCCATTTTGTTTTTTAGCAAAAGGTCCATTAGATGAAGTAGCGAAAGAAAAAGATGTAGAAATTGAATGGATGCCATTTGAATTACGTCCAAGTCCATATTCAAAAATAGATCCATGGAATGAGCCAGAAAAGTTAGGTTCATGGGATGCTTTCATTCTTCCTACAGCGAAGAAATTAGGAATCGATATGCGCTTGCCACGTGTTTCACCGCATCCATATACACATTTAGCTTTTGAAGGATGTGAATTTGCGAAAGAACGTGGGCTAGGAAATGAGTATCATCACCGCGTATTCACCGCATTTTTCCAAGAAGAACAAAACATTGAAGATATTGATGTGTTAACAAAACTAGCGGTAGAAGTAGGGCTTCCAGAAGCTGAATTTAAAGATGCTTTAGTAACTCGAAAATATAAAGAAAAACATCAAGAAGCAATTCAGCATGCATATGATGAAGCGAATATTATGGCGGTACCAACTGTCATGATTGGTGATGAAGTCATTCAAGGGCTGGCTAGTAAAGAAACACTACAAAGAGTAATTGATAAAGAAATTGAAAAGGATAAAACAAATTCATTTGAAGGAATGCAATGTAATACGGATGGATATTGCTAATTCGTTTTGCATGAAAGAATCGAATTGATTTGTTTAAATAAAAAAACATACATTTGGAGGAATTAAAATGTCAGCAACTACAACAAATTTAAAAGAAGCAATTGTGAACCGCCGTTCAATTCGTAAAGTAACAAAAAATGATGCAATTACAAAAGAAAGAATTGAAGAAGTTTTAAAAACAGCTTTACATGCACCAACTTCATTCAATATGCAGAGTGGCCGTATGGTTGTATTAATGGATGGAGAGCATGAAAAGTTTTGGGATATCGTAAAAGAAACACTTAGATCACGCGTACCAGCAGAAAACTTTGAGGCGACTGTAGAAAGACTAACAGGTTTCCATGCAGGTGTAGGGACAGTTCTATTCTTTGAAGATCAAGCAACTGTAGAAAAAATGCAAGAAAATGCACCATTATATAAAAATCAATTCCCATTCTGGTCTCATCAAGGTAATGCAATGTTACAACATACTGTGTGGATGCTATTATCTGCTGAAGGAATTGGCGCATCACTGCAACATTACAATCCAATCGTAGATGCTGAAGTAAAAGAAACTTGGAACATTCCAGCAGAGTGGAGTTTAGTAGGTCAAATGCCATTTGGTGAGCCAAATGAACAACCAGGAGAAAGAACGTTCTTACCTACTGAAGATGTAGTGAAATTTTATTAAGAAATTTAATATATAACGAGAAGGAATCTGTTATATACTTATCAAAATGAAAAGGTTAGATAAATGAAAGGACAGTACATATTAGCCATATATGTACTGTCCTTTCGTATGTAATATTTAAACTCTATTGTTGGGAATGTTACTGCAAGAACAATTTCCTCCATATGAATCGATGTCTTTCCTTACAATCAATAATCTATATGCTTATTTTTTTGAAATGACAGTAAACATCCCCGTCATGTTTGGTGAGTAATCTTTAAAATCATATTTTTCATAGAAAGATTCTTTACCTTGTGATGAAAACAAACCAACAAACGCCTTATCCGGGGCATTTCGATTTAAGTATTCAACCAAAATATGCATTATTTCTTTACCAACACCATTTTTCTGATAATCTGGATGAACCACTATATCTTGAATATAGAAATAGATAGCTCCATCGCCAACAATTCTCCCCATACCCACAATTTGATCATTATCTTTGACTGTGATGCAGTGAATAGAATTCTTCAGTGATGTTTCCGCTACTTCAAAATTCATATAATTAGACCATCCAACAGAATCGCACAAATATTTGTACTCTTCCAATGTTGGAATGTTATTTTTAAACTCATATTTTTTCAAAATGTATCCTCCAAGTCCTCAAATTCAACAAGTATAATAAATTCGACATTTTTTTATCTATTCCTCTTACGCAACTGAATTCCCTTTACTTATTAAATTTAGTACAGTTTTCTTATTTGTATTAATTTATAAGAGTTTAGGGAAGAAATATAAAAAATGATCTGGTGAAAAAGGGAGTGGAAATATGAGTGATGAGAAAAAATATACAGTGGTAGGTACTAACGTTGAGGAAGTAAAACGTTTAAATGAAAATTCAGGGTTAACGTATAACCAAGTGAAGGAATTGTTAGCGAAGCAAATGCAAAAAAGAAATGATTAGATTGAAATAATTAAGCTTTTCATTTAGCATTTTTCTAGAGAGAGTTAAGTAATAGATAACTCTCTTTTTTCAATATGAAAAATCTATTAAAGAACAATTTTTAGAGTGGAGGAAACAATATGAAAAAAATGGGGAAAGGTAACGTAGGATATGCGTATGAACAACCACCTAAAAATAAAAGATAGAGTTGAAAAATCCGACATTAAAAAAGAAAAAAAGGATTATGCCCAATTAGTAAGAAAGATTGTCTATAGAAGTTCATAAAATGTAATATATTCAATTTCCATCCATTGAAGGGGGAGGTTAAATCTTAATGAATGAAGTGAAAAATTTTTTTCGAAGTAGAGGGTTTCAACGGTTTCTCGTTTTAATAATATTAGCGCTTGTATTATATGGATTAAAAAGTATGATCAATTTAATTTTAATTACGTTTATACTGACATTTTTAATGGATCGGTTTCAACGTTTTATTTCAAAGAAGTTGAAAGTGAATAGGAAGGTAGTTATTGCTTGTTTATATATAATATTAGTGACCTTTATTGTCACAACATTGTATAAGTATTTACCGGTACTAACGATACAAATTTCACAATTAATTTATCAATTTAAATTATTTTTTCAACATCCACCTGATAATGAGATGATTAGATACGTACTTTCAGCAATTAATGAAATGGAAGTATCAAAATATATTGAACAAGGTGTGGATGTCATTTATCAATCAATAGCTAACATAGGAAAGGTAAGTTTGCAAATACTATTGTCTCTTATTCTAAGCTTATTTTTCTTATTAGAAAAAGAGCGGATTATTTCATTCACGTCTAAATTTAAAGATAGTAAATTAAAGATTTTTTATGAGGAGATTGCATATTTCGGCGAAAGATTTGCAAGATCGTTTGGAAAGGTGATTGAAGCACAGTTTTTAATTGCGGTGGTCAATTGTGTGCTCACTGTAATCGCACTTGTCATTTTAGGATTTCCACAGCTCCTTGTATTAGCTGTCATGGTCTTTCTACTCGGTTTGATTCCAGTTGCTGGTGTTATTATTTCCCTGTTTCCACTTTGTATAATTGCCTATAACGTCGGTGGAGTTATGTATGTTGTATATATACTAGTATTCATTACAATAATCCATGCTCTTGAAAGTTATTTTTTAAATCCAAAATTTATGTCTGCAAAAACGAATTTGCCTGTCTTTTATACATTTATGATTCTCATCTTTTCAGAGCATTTCCTCGGAATATGGGGGCTTATTATCGGGATACCGATCTTTATCTTTTTATTAGATGTACTTGACGTAAATAATGATAAATCGATTAAAAGTAATAAGTGATAGAAATAACCGATGTTGTCTTTTGGTGAAAACATCGGTTATTTCTTATTTTTTCTTTGGAGGAGGTAGTTTTATAAATTTATTTGCAATTAAAGCTATAATAACAGCAGCAAAAATAAACACCGCGATTATGCCAACCCCCATACCTGCCCATCCTCCTATAAGGAAGATACTTATCGGTATGGCTAACAAGCTTAAAATAATAAGAATCAAACCGAGATTCTTATCATATTTTTTGGTTGGAAATAATGTTCGGATGATTAAAAAGAGAAAAAGTATTAATGCCGCTACAGCTAGTAAGAGGATGACAATTGTCCAAGAATCATTCATTAAATCACTCCTTTCTATTATAGATAATATTATCGTTTAAATTGAGGGGGAACTATAAAAATATAAAAAAGCAATCCAATATAAATTGGATTGCTTTTTTGATTGAAAAATATGATTAAAGAACAGGAGCCATTGTTTCTTTCAATACTTGAACAGAATGATCGAATTTTAATTCTTCTTCTTCACTTAATTCAACTTCTAAAATTTCACGAACACCGCCGCGGTTTAAGACAGCAGGTACGCCGATATAAACGTCTTGTTGGCCGTATTGACCTTCAAGATATGCTGATACAGTTAATACACTGTTTTCATTGTTTAAGATTGCTTTCGTTACACGCAGCAGTGACATACCAATGCCGTAGTATGTAGCACCTTTTCGTTCAATAATGTGGTAAGCTGCATCGCGAACGTTTATGAAAATCTCATCTAAATCCTTTTGGTTGTATGTGTTGTCTTTTCCAAGAAGTGTTTCTAGCTTTTGAATACCGATTGATACGTGACTCCAAACAGGAAGTTCTGTATCACCGTGCTCTCCGATAATATAAGCGTGAATGTTATGAGGTCCAATATCGAAGTATTCACCTAACATATAGCGGAAACGAGCAGAATCAAGTGTTGTACCGGAACCGATTACTCGTTCTTTCGGTAAACCAGATTCTTTCCAAGTTACGTAAGTTAAAATATCTACAGGGTTAGTTGCGATTAAGAAGATGCCATCAAATCCGCTGTCCATAATGCTACGAACAATTTGCTTGAAAATTTTAGCGTTTTTCTCAACTAAATCTAAGCGTGTTTCACCTGGCTTTTGTGGTAACCCAGCTGTAATTACAACAAGATCTGCGTCTTTACAATCTTCATAGCTACCTTTCCAAACCTTTGTTGGAGCTGGTGCGAAAGGTACGGCATGGCTTAAGTCCATTGCTTCTCCTTCTGCTTTTGCTTCATTTACATCAACTAAAACAAATTCTTCAGCAACTGCTTGGTTAATCATGCAGTAAGCATAACTACATCCAACTGCTCCTGTTCCTACTAATACAACACGGTTAATACCTTTTTTCATTTCAAAATTCCTCGCAATTTCATTAATTTTATTATGTAAGATAATACGTCTTACTTCTATAGTTTCATATCTATTTTATTACATTTTATAAAAGATATTCAAGTAATTGAAAATGTATCCGCTCAATTACTTGAATGAAACATAGGAATCCTGTTAAACGAATATAATTCAGTAAAATCCTTCATAAAAGGGGAATTGGCATGGGGAAGACATTATCGATGGAAGAAATGCTTCAAATTATTCATGAAGGGCTTGCCAAAACGAATACCCCCAAACGGATTACAATTGCCGGTGCAGGGATGTCTGGATTAGTTGCAGCATCTTTATTAAAAGAGGCTGGACACGAGGTAACGATTATAGAAGCGAATAACAGAATAGGTGGTAGAGTGTATACGATTCGTGAACCATTTAGCGCAGGATTATATTTTAACGCAGGTCCTATGCGTATTCCGGATACTCATCATTTAACTTTAGCCTACATTCGTAAATTTAAACTACCGTTAAACCTTTTTATTAATAAAACTTCTTCAGATATAATGTATACGAATAATAAAATAACGAGATTGGATGTGTTTGAAAAGAATCCAAGTGTACTTGGATATCCAGTTTTAGAAAAAGAAAGAGGGAAAACGGCAGAAGAATTAATGTTAGAAGTATTAGAGCCAATACTTAATTTTATTAAAAAAGATCCTAATAAAAACTGGATTATCATTGAAAAAAAGTATAAAACATATTCGCTCGGTTCATTTTTAACCGAGTATTATTCAGATGGGGCAATAGATATGATCGGAGTACTTCTTGATATGGAAGCATACATGGGAATGTCTTTAATTGAAGTATTACGAGAAATGATCTTTTTCACTTCAACGACGAAATATTATGAGATAACAGGCGGAATGGACGCATTACCAAATTCATTTTTGCCACAGCTAAAGGATAATATTTTTATGTCCTATAAAGTAGAAAAAATAATACAAGAAGATAATAAAGTGATGCTGCAAGTAACACATGAACAAACGTTAAATTCATGTATAGTAACTGGTGACATCGCTATTGTCACAATTCCATTTTCAGCTTTGCGATTTGTAGAAGTCCAGCCGTATCATTTATTCTCTTATTATAAAAGACGGGCAATTCGTGAATTGAATTATATTGCTGCAACTAAAATTGCGATAGAGTTTAAAAGTAGATTTTGGGAAAGAGTGGGACAGTGTGGTGGTAAATCTATTACAGATTTACCGATACGTTTTACATATTATCCGAGTTATGGCATTCAGTCACCAGGGGCAGCTATTGTTATAGCAAGTTATACGTGGGCGGATGAGGCATTAACATGGGATAGTCTCCCGCATAGAGAGCGTATTTGTTACGCATTGAAAAATTTAGCGCAAATTTATGGGAATGTAGTCTATAGTGAGTTTATAACAGGGAAATCTTTTAGCTGGAGTAAGAATACGTATTCTTGCGGAGCATTTACAGCTTTTGAACCAGGCCAAGAGCTAGAATTATTTCCTTATATTGCGTCGCCTGCTGGAAACGTACACTTTGCAGGAGAACATACAACGTTGACACATGGGTGGATGCAGGGAGCGATTGAGTCTGGAATTAGAGTTGCTCATGAAGTAAATGAAAAGTGAAGCTAGTAGATATATTTACAAATTGTTATTCTTTTAATAAAATGATAAATATAAATCGTAATTATTACGATTTGAATACGTTTGAAATAAAGAAATGGATGGTTGATCAAATGAATAAAGTGGAAATTCATATATTAGGTGGTTTTTTAGGTAGTGGAAAATCAACATTATTACAAAATTTATTATTAGCGGAGAAAAAGAAGAATAGAAAAGTTGCTGTTTTAATGAATGAAATTGGTGAATACTCAGTAGATACAGATATTATTGGTAAAGAGAATGTATTAAGAGAATTACTAAAAGGATGTATTTGTTGTACGTTAAAGGAAGAACTTGAAATACAATTACATTCATTATATCAGCAAGAAAGACCAGATGTAATTTACATAGAAACAACAGGCGTCGCACATCCAATTGAAGTGTTAGATGCATGTGTATCACCAATTTTAGCACCTTTCTTAGAGGTGAAATCAATTGTAGTCGTTTTAGATGCAGTAAGATGGCTAAATCGAAGTAGATTAAGTGCAAATGTGCAACAGTTACTGCATGAGCAAATGAAATTTGGTAGTCATCTTCTTATTAATAAATCAGATTTACTAACAGAAGAAGATAAGAACAAAGTACTTGAAGAAGTGAAAGCAATAAATAGTCATGCGAAATTGTTTGAAACAAAATATTGTAATATATATTTAAATGATATAGAAGAAGCTGAACATGTGAGTGCTGGGGAACACGAGACACTTCATGTTAAACAGCATTTACATATACAAACGATGACGTATCAATTTACGAAATCGATTGATCAAGACAAATTATATGAATGGCTTTCGAATTTACCAGATAGTATTTATCGAGTGAAAGGTTTTGTGAAATTCCATGGAGATAAATACCCTCATCTATTCCAATATTCGTTTGGTGTACCGACTTTACTGGAGCAAGATTTTGGTTTCCCGACAAACTTGGTAGTAATCGGGGAAGGGCTAGATAAGAAACAATTGGTTGAAGGGTTAGAGAAAGTAGAAAATAATTAAGTGCTTTTTAGGTAGGCTGCAAATAATTAACTTACTAACTTAAGTTAATTATTTGCAGTTTTTTCGTGATGATTCCTGTAATGAAACAGTAATTTCATTTGAACAAAGGAATATATATTGATTGTATGTCCGTTTCCATTTAATAGGAAGGTGATTATAGATTTGTGCCGAATGTAGAGGATACTACAAGAGTTTTCCATTACCTATCTTACAGTTTATAAGTCATGATTACGGACAGGGGAATTTGGCGTGTTGGATTCTATCAGAAAGTAAAGTATGGGGAGGATCACAATGTCGATAAAAAAACGTAAATGGCTAAAAACGGTGGTTACTGGTTGTGTTTTAGGGTCATTATTAGTAACAGCAGCTTGCTCAGGAAAGAAAACAAGTACTGAGGATGAAAAAACAATTAAGGTAGGGGTTCTTGCTTCGTTAACAGGTCCATTAGAATCATACGGAAAACAAACAGTGAACGGGTTTGAATTAGGATTAGATTATGCAACTGGTGGAACAGGAAAAGTGGACGGAAAGAAGATTAAGTTTGTTGTAGAAGATACGGAAACGAAAGCAGATGTTGCAGTTAAAAAAGCTACGAAGCTATTAGAAGACGAGAAAGTTGATTTTTTAGTCGGATCATCTAGTTCAAGTGATACGTTAGCGGTTTTACCACTAGCTGAAGAATATGAAAAAATTATGGTTGTTGAACCAGCAGTTGCCGATAGTATAACCGGGAAGAACTGGAATAAATATGTTTTTAGAACAGGAAGAAGCTCTTCACAAGATGCGATTGCAGGAGCAGCAGCAATTGCAAAAAAAGATGTAAAGATTGCAACGTTTGCCCCAGATAATGCATTTGGGCGTGAAGGAATTGCCGCATTTAAATCTGGAGCAAAGAAATTAGGTGCAAACATTGTAAACGAACAATATGCGGATACAAACTCAACTGATTTCACAGCGAATATTCAAAATATCATTAGCTCAAAACCAGACTATTTATTTATCGTTTGGGCAGGTGCAAATTCACCTTGGAAACAGTTAAAAGATATGAATGTGGAAGCGCAAGGTATTAAAATTTCTACAGGTGCACCAGATATACCGGCATTAAAAACGATGGATGCATTAGTAGGAATGCAAGGTTTTTCTGTTTATTATCATACACTCCCGAAAAATAAGGTGAATGATTGGTTAGTTGAAGAACATAAAAAACGATTTAATGGTGCGGTGCCAGATTTATTTACAGCAGGAGGAATGTCAGCGGCAATTTCAATTGTAGAAGCTTTAAAGAAAACAAAAGGTGATACAGATGTAGATACATTGATTAAGAAAATGGAAGGAATGGAATTTGATACACCGAAAGGAAAGATGAAGTTTAGAGAAAAAGATCACCAAGCGATGCAGACACTTTATTCTATCACGTTGAAAAAGCAAGATGGTGTTGATTATCCGGTGCCAGTATTAGAGCGAGAATTAACGATGAAAGAGACAGAACCACCAGTTCAAAATAAATAGACTGAATTTTCTGTTGCTTTTGTATAAAGAGGGGATACCCTCTTTATACGTATTTCTTTCATACTTAAAGTTTTAAAGGGAGGAATTTCGTGACACATTTGTTAGAGACGAAAAATCTTTGTGTATCTTTTGGTGACCATCATGTTATTAAAGATGTTAATTTAACGGTACAAAAGGGAAAGCTCATTTCAATTATTGGACCGAACGGTGCCGGAAAGACAACGTTATTTAACTTACTAAGTGGGCAAATTTCTCCAACAAAGGGTGAAGTATATTTTAAAGGACAAGAGATTACAAATTTATCAATTTCAGATCGAACTCGATTAGGAATTGGTCGTTCTTTTCAACTTACAAATATATTCCCAGAGTTAACGGTACTTGAAAATGTTCGTTTAAGTGTTCAATCATTCGTGCAAGATTACTATAGTTTTTTTCCAAGTTCGGCAAAATTTAAGCAACAAGTTGGAGAGGCGAGACGTTTCTTAAAAACAGTATTACTTCAGGAGAAAGAACATGTATTAGCGAAAGATTTAGCACATGGAGAAAAACGAAAGTTAGAGCTTGCGATGTTATTAGCTTTAAAAACGGATGTGTTACTACTTGATGAGCCGACGGCAGGTATATCAGTTGAAGAGATACCGGCTATTTTACAAGTGATTGAAAATATTAAAAAGCATCCAGAGAGCACAATCGTACTCATCGAACACAAAATGGATATGGTACTAGGTTTGTCGGACCATCTTATTGTTTTATTTCATGGCGAGTTATTGGCTGAAGGATTACCAGAAGAAATGATGAAAGATGAGCGTGTACAAAGTGCTTATTTAGGGGGATTATATAGTGGCTCTATTACAAGTGAATAATATAGAGACGTATTTAGATCAGTTTCATATTTTACAAGGGGTATCACTCACTGTTGAAAAAGGGACGATTACTGTACTGTTTGGAAGAAACGGGGCGGGAAAAACAACAACGTTGCGATCAGTTATGGGATTTCATCGGATAGCAAATGGTGAGATTTATTATGATAGTACACAAGTAAATGGATTATCTACACATTTAATTTCAAGAAAAGGAATAGGGTATGTACCAGAAAATCAAGGGATTTTTCATGATTTAACAGTAGAAGAGACATTCGCACTTGCGAGAGGAAAAGGAGAAGAAGTCGACGAGAAAATAGATTGGATGCTCGAGCTATTTCCTGATTTAAAGCAGTTTTGGAATAAGAAAAGTGGGCTTTTAAGCGGGGGACAAAAACAAATGTTGGCCATTTCAAGAGCGTTTATTAATAGTGATGGACTATTGCTTATTGACGAGCCAAGTAAGGGGCTATCACCAATTATGATAGAAAAATTAATGGTAGCAATTTTGAAAATGAAGGAGAAAACGACTGTTTTACTTGTTGAACAAAATTTTATGATGGCTAGTCAAATCGGTGATTATTTTTACATTATGGATAATGGGCGTATTGTGCATAAAGGTTTTATGAATGAACTGCGAGAGGATAAAGAAACATGTCATAAATATTTAGGTATTTCTTAACATTGATACGGGGGGATAGAACGTGGATGTGTTAATTAACTTATTTGTAAACGGCGTTTCAACAGGGATGCTTATTTTTTTATTAGCATCAGGTCTTTCACTTATTTTCGGCCTAATGAGCGTTTTAAACTTTGCGCATGGCGGTTTATTTGCATGGGGAGCTTTTACAGGCGTTTGGTTATTTAATATGACAGGTAGTTATGTATTAGCGTTAGTTGGAGCAGTTGCTATGGGGATGTTGCTTGGTTTTATTTTAGAACGATTTCTTATCAGACCAGTGTATGGAAATCATGTTCGCCAGCTACTCGTTACACTCGGAGGAATGCTCGTTCTTAGTGAGTGCATAAAAATATTTTGGGGACCGAATCCAATTAGTGCAAAGTTACCGATATGGTTACAAGGTAGCTATACATTTGGAGGGGTTATATTAATAAAATACCGGCTATTCGTTATTTTAGTTGGGATACTAATTTACATTGCTCTACTACTACTACTCAAAAAAACAAAGATAGGTCTTATGATCCGCGCTGGTGTAATGGATAAGGAGATGGTTCAAGCGCTCGGCATTAACGTGAAAGCTATATTTTCGTTCGTCTTTCTATTAGGAGCAGGAATGGCAGCGTTAGGTGGATTCTTATTTGCACCATATTCAGGCGTTGTTTTCGCAGAAATGGGTATGCAATATGCAATTTTAGCTTTCATTGTAGTAATAATTGGAGGGTTAGGTAGCGTCCAAGGTTCAGCTATCGCTTCTTTAATCGTCGGATTAGCCGGAGCTTTTACAGCCTATTTTATTCCAGATTTATCACTTGCAATCAATATGTTAATGTTACTGTTTTTCTTAATAGTGAAGCCAACTGGACTTGTTGGTGAAAAGGGGTGAAATGGTGAACAATACATCGAATCGAATTAAAGTATACTTCGGAGTATTTATGCTCATTTGTTTAAGTGTATTTCCGTTCGTAAATGATTCACGGAGCTTGTTAATTTTGTTCACTCAAATCTTTATCTTTGCTATTTTTGCAATGAGTTTTGATGTATTACTTGGATATACAGGAATTGTATCGTTTGGTCATTGTATGTTCTTTGGAATAGGAGCATATGGGGTAGCACTTTTATTTGATCGGCAAGGTGTATCAATAACAAACTTTTTAATAGGTATAGTAGCGGCAATTATCATTTCGGCAATCGTTAGTTATATAATCGGTTTACTTTCTTTACGATTGAAAAGTCATTTTTATGCAATGTTAACCCTTGCGATTTCACAGTTATTTTTTGTACTTGCTGAAAAATGGCGTGGGCTTACTCACGGTGGAGATGGATTTACATTTGGTGTGCCAGATATATTTCGTGATCGTTTTATCTTTTATTATGTAACATTTATATGTCTAATCATTATTTTCATTTTGTTACGTCTTTTCACAAAATCTTCTATTGGGAAAGTATTAAAGGCAATTTCACAAAATGAACAACGTGTTGAAGCGCTTGGGTATAAAGTTCTTCATTATAAAATTATTGCTAGTGTTGTTGCAGGAGTAGTAGCAGCGATTAGCGGTGGTTTATTCGTCATCACATTACGTTTTGTAAATACGACTGTATTTTCAATCGAAATGACGTTAAATGCATTATTGATGACAATGATTGGAGGAGTTGGAACGTTAATCGGAGCCATTGCAGGAGCTGGGATTATTGAATCACTAAAATATTATTTATCAGAACTAGCGACGGAGTATCCGATTTTTGAAAGATGGACGATTATTTTAGGGTTATTGTATATTATCGTGTTACTAGTTTTTCCGAAAGGATTAGTTGGAACGGTTAAGCAGTTGAAGAATGTTAAAAGGAGTAAGAAGGAGAAAAGTGCAGAAGTGGAGCAAAACGTGTGAAAAATCAATTGTACAAAAAATAAAAATCCCTCTTGTAGATTCGTTAAAGAGGGATTTTTATTTGTTTGAAAAGTTTGTAAACAAAGTCATTCTATTACTCAAATAGTTCATCAGGGATATGTTTTATAAAGTTTTGATTCGTAAAAAAATGAACAGCTAATTTCTCTATTGGAACATTTTCAACTGGAACTAATTTATCATTTCTAATCGGTAAAAAAGCTATCCCATTTCCCTCAACAATAAACTCTTCAATAAGCGAATAAGAATCTAACTGTTGAAGTTGATGCTGGGATAGATTGTTTTCTTTTAGAAATTGTATTGTCATATTTCTAAAAGGGCACTTTTTATCGTTACTAACAAAGAAAAGTTCTTTTGAAAAGTCAATGTTACACTGTTCTTTCGCTTTTAATAAGCCCACAGAAATTGAAGTGGTGAATACTTTTTTAAACGCTGCGTCGGGATAATCCTCATAAGTTATGACCATATCAACTTTTTGTTGCTGTAGTAGTTTTTGTAAATGGCTACTACTTTCTATATATATTTGATAATTCCTGAAATTTTCTTTAATACGCATACTTAAATAATTAGTCAAAATAGATTGTGACGTTGCTATTACATAAGAAGAAGCACTAGTTTTAATTTCATCTTTCGCTTCTTCTAAAAGAGCTAATATTTTATTCGTGTAGTCTAATAAAATGTCACCAGAAGGTAACAGGGAAACACCTTTATTATCTCTATGTAGTAATGGAGTTTCTAACTCTTGTTCTAATTTTTTGATTCGCTCCGTTACATTTGGTTGTACATAGCCTAGCTCTTTAGCAGCTTTACTAATAGATCCTTCGTTAGCTACAGTTTTAAATATGATAAGATCATTAATTTCCATTCATTTCAGCCCCTTATACGGTATCATTATAAATGATACCAAACATAATTTATACCTATTTTACGTTAGTCAGTCATCGGTTTATCATTATGTATATAAGATAGAAAGTGAGTGATAAACATGATTGGAATGCAATATAAAGTCATTTTGCCAAAGGATTATGATATGGGGATTATTAGAGAAAGGGTAAAAAAGAATAGTCATAAAACAGATGGTTTTCAAGGATTGAATTTTAAGGCTTATTTAATTGCTGAGGCAGGTAAGGATGGGAATTTCTATAATTGCTATGCACCTTTATATATTTGGAATGGTCATGAAGGGATGAACAAATTTATCTTTGAAGGGTATTACGATAATATTTTACAATCGTTCGGGTGGCAACAAATAAATATAGGTGTTCCATTCGTTGTTAATGTAAGTGATGACTTTCGAAAAAGTAGATATGTTGTTGAATATGTAGGGAGTATTTCTCAAAATAAATCGCTGATTGAGACGCAATTAAATAAAGTAAATGAAAATGTGAAAAACATAGAAAAATGTTTAGGAAATGTAATAATTTATAATCCGGATAAGTGGGGATATAGTCAATTCAGTTTTTATAAGGAAAAGCCTGAAATAGATATAATGGACGATGTTACTATTTATGAGCTTTTACATATTTCACGATGATATGTTGTTGAATGCTAAATTAAGAAAAAGGACTGAAAATGTATGCCTTTTGTGAACGTTTATTATCATGAAAATATATTAAATAAAGAAGAGTTGAAAAAGGTAGGTGAATGTATCCATCTTTCATTAATTGAACATTTTAACATTCCTGAAAATGATTATTTTCAAATGTTTGTACCTTATCAACGAAATCAATTTTTTTATAATCCATATTATTTGTTGGAAAGAGGAGAAATGAGAACTGAGAATATGATTCATGTTTCTATTACATGTGGACCTGGAAGAACAGTGCAACAGAAAAAAGGTTTGTATCAATCTATATCCTTCGAAATTTCAGAATGTTCCAATGTGAAAGTTACTGACATTTTTATTACATTACATGAGACAGCTGCTGAAAACTGGTCATTTGGTCAAGGGATGGCACAATTGGTAAAAATGAAGGGAGAAAAATGATGCATGAACCAATTGAATTTTATATTCCAAAGAAAATGAGAGAAATAGCACCTGTATTTTCTCATTATAGTGAAGAGATATTATTTGAGGAAGTGTGGCGGGATGCCGCTTTAACATTAAGAGAAAGAAGCTTATGTACATTGTCGGCACTAATCAGTCTTGGTAATACAGAACAATTACCATTTCATCTGAAGCTAGCTAAACAAAATGGGATGGTGGAGAATGAATTAGTTGCATTAATAACACATATGGCTTTTTACGTTGGTTGGCCAAAAGCTTTGGCAGCTTTAAATATAGCAATGAATGAAATGGAAAGTTAAGAATAATGATTTTGGGAGATATTTTTAACATATTTCTACTTGCATTACTATCACTTGAGTGGTAAAGTGATAGTAAGATCAACGCTAGGAAGTGATAAAACATGCGTGAGAATACGATAGGATCGTTAATATGGTTACGTCTCATACGATTTACGAACCAAAGTAATCAAATGTCAAATGAGTTTTTAAAACGCTTTGATTTAACGACGGCTCAATTTGATGTGCTTTTGCAAATACGGACTTATCAGCCATTAACACAAATGGAGTTAGCAGAAAAGGTTACCGTTACACAAGGCGGTATTTCTCGAATGTTAACACGTCTTGAAAAAGAAGGATATATTATACGAAAACAAGATTGGAAAACGAAAACAATTAGTCTTACAGAGCAAGGGGAAGAGGCTTTAGAAAGAGCATTGCCAGAGCAACTTGCATTTCAATCATCATTTTTTGATGATGTATTAAATGAAGAAGAGCAGAAAATACTATACGAGTTGATGACAAAAGTTCATAAGCATAGTGAAAAAAAAGAATTACCGAATGAGTAATTTTTTTTTTTTTTTTTTTTTTTTTAAAAAAATAAGACGGCTGAAAGACTTTTGTAACATTTACGTTAGAAAAATGAAAGACCTTCTTGTTAAC
>NZ_JAEHBK010000054.1:0-17432 GCF_016483685.1 Bacillus cereus group sp. N8
CGTTGGCAAATCGAAATTTTATTTAAAACGTGGAAGTCATTCTTTCAAATTCATCATTGTAAAAAGATAAAACCAGACCGATTGAAGTGCCATTTATATGGTCAATTGATTGCCATTCTACTCTGTTCTTCTATCATGTTTCAAATGCGGCAATTACTTCTTATGAAAAAGAAACGAGAACTGAGTGAATATAAGGCCATATATATGATTAAAGATTACTTTCTTCTTCTTTTCCAAGCTATACAGAAAGACACCCAAGAGCTATCAAAGATTCTAATTCGCCTGTTCAACCTCCTACAGCAAAACGGGAGAAAATCTCATCGATATGAGAAGAAAACAGTCTTTGATATATTAGGTGCCGTTTACAATTGTACCATGTCTGATAATCAAGCGGCTTAATTCAAAAAAATGAAACCCGCTAGGGTTTATTTCGTATGCAAATCTTTAAATTTACTACACGTAGCCTTTAGAAAAAAGAAGCAACCTCTACTATGATTGACGCTGTATGAGCTTAGCTTGATAGCGATGGGGTACTGCCAGTATTTTAGAAAAAACTCACGCTAAGAAAAAAATACAATGAGCCGTCCATGCGGACGGCTCATTTACATAATTATCGAAAGCGGAAATCACTTAAACTTATAATCTATCTATTATCGAATAGCTATTAGTGTATATAGTCCAGGAATCTTAAATTCTGTTTCTGTAGGTGCATCTTGGGGGAAAACCCATTTTTGATGTGGGCCAGATTCTTCAGTTAGTGATTGTACTTGTAATCCGGATTGAACTAAGGTTGTTATAATTTCACCTAAGGTCCACCGTTTAATTCTTACTGAGGGTATAGAGTTTGTTTCATCTTCTGATAGTAAACTAGTGTAGGCTACTTCTCCTTCAATAATTTCATTATCAAAGTAATTACCGTTGGCTTTCATTTCTCCATTTTGAAACTGTATAAGCTTAGAGTAAACTGGATGATAATCACGTAAGATGAACATACCACCATTTTTTAATAATTTATAGACTGTCTCAAAAAGGGGTCTTAAGTCAACAAAATAGTGCAACACGCCTAGTTCTAACACTACATAATCAAATCCTTGTGTAGCTATAGGTAGATCCAAAACATCAGATACAATATATGTAATGTTAACACCTGATTCATAAGCTAATTCATTTGCATACTGGGCGTTACTTTCAGAAATATCTACTACAGTTACATCAGCACCCATTAAAGCAAATGCGACAGCTTTACTTCCTTTGGATCCTAACAGATTAATTATTCTTTTCTTTTCTACATTTCCTGTATATTGAAGGTAATATGATATCTGTTTTTGCGGGTTTGCAGTGATTGTTTTAGCAAAATCTTTTGGAACTCCATGCCTATTTACCCAAGCTTGATAAGCTGAATGTTCCCAACCTTTTTTATTAAGGTTACTCATTTGTTCTTGTTTCATCTATACCCCTCCTTTTTTAACAACTTGAATATTTTAACAATTTAAAATCTATATGTCTACTAGTAAATCTTTTCTTAAATAACTTGATGTAAATTGTATATTCCATACATAATCAGTTAACATAACGTCTCATTATCGCTAGCAAGGACAAGGAGGAACCCCTACTCTCATAAGGGAACCTCCTTTTTTGTTCGATGAATCTATGCATTTTTTTATACATTCCTATTTTGGTGTGCCTTTTGGCCTCCCCATAGTTCCCTATATCTCCCGATTTTTTGCATAAAATCTTGCATGCTCTTAGCGTGGGTTTTTGCCGAAATGCTGGCGGTATCCCTCATAGCTACATTTTGGCTCACCCATACACATAAAGCTATTAAATCTTTTGCTTGGTACTTACTGGTTCGTTGTACAAAACCAACATCTCTAGCAAGATTCCGTAAGGTATTTGGAGATAAAAAACTTTGAATCTCTTGAGCAAATAGTTGTAATTCATCAGACACAGAAACAGACATAAAAAACGCCATCCTTTCCTATGATTCTACAGAAAGAATAGCGTATTTTTTCATTTTAGGGGGCATTTCTTTTTATTAACTTGATAGCGATGTGGCGGGACCCCTATATGTTTTCGTTGACAAAACAGCATTGTCAAATGCAGACGAAGGCCTACGGGAAAATTTCGGCTACAGAACGAGAATAAAGTTAAAAGACGCTGTTGCGCAGAGTGGCTTGCAAGAATACGGCAAAACAACCATAAGATACTTCACATCAGACAATAAAACAGAAATTGAATTTGAATAAGCATTCCTGCGGGAGTGCTTATTTTTTTTATATAAAAATTGAATATTAATATTCTATTATTGAGTTTTATCCTCTGTTCATAAACATAAGATTTTCTGGACAGATGTCTCTTAACGTACAGAAAACACTTAAGATGTGTCCGATTTGTGTCTAAACGTACAATTTTCCCGAAATGGTATGGTGAGACCATGCCCATCAACTTAAGAATTTGCTTTACCCCCAAGTGTAAAAAAAACGCCATCCTTTCCTATAAGGAAACAGAAAGAAAGCGCATTTTTTCATTTTAAGAGGTATTTTATTTTGTTTGATTGATAGTGATGTGGCGAGACCCCTACTAAAAAAAAGGATCTGATATTCATATCAGATCCTTTTTCACTATGTATAATTATTTTACTGCTACTTTTAATTCTTTTCCGGCTTTAAAAGCAGGGACTTTAGATGCAGCGATTTGCATTGCTTCACCTGTTTGTGGATTACGTCCTGTACGTGCAGATCTTTCACGCACTTCAAATGTACCAAAACCAAGAATCTGTACTTTCTCTTCATTTGCAAGCGCATTTGTTATAGCATCTAATACAGCTTGTGTTGCTGCAGCTGCATCTTTTTGTGTAAGTTCTGCTTTTTCTGCTACCATTTTTGTTAATTCAGTTTTATTCATTTTTTGCACCCCTTTGCATGTAATAAGAAATTATTATAACGTACCTACGTTTCTCATGTAAATAAAGATATATAGAAATAGCCCTAGCAACAGCTAGGGGCAATTCTGTGTAATAGGGGTACGGAAACGATTATAGGTTTCAAGGGCCACTCTGGAATTAAATACCATGCTTCAATTTTGATAAGCGTATTTGAGAAACTCTAAATCCTTTAAAATCAATAACTTGTAATCTTCTCAATAGAGTACACTCAATTGAGAAGGATATATGCAATGAATCAAACTCTATGTGGCTTTGAAATAAAGTTCGATAATTTCTAAAAAAGATTGCTGATTAAGAAAAATCTTAAACTGTTTTTCTATAGTATATCGTGTACAATAATTATAAGAATTTTCATTCGACTATAGGACAGGATGGAGAGAATTATGAAGAAAATACAAGGGGATAAAGTATTTTTAAGATTACTTAGTAGAGAAGACGCGATATTCATATTTGATTCAACAGAAATAGAAGAAATTCGTTTTATGACAGGGACTACGAAACGATTTAAACTTGAAGAAGTTGAGGCACATATTCAAAAAAGTGTTGCTGATCCAACACGTGTAGATTTTGCTGTTTGCCTAAGTGAAACAAATGAAGTCATTGGAGATTTAGCTATATTAGAAATAGATGAGGAGAATCGAAAAGCGTTTTATCGTATTTCGATGCATAATTTAAACATAGTAGGGAAAGGGTACGGCTCAGAAGCTACTCAACTGGCACTAAGTTATGCATTTGATGTATTACAACTTAATCGTGTCCAGTTAGAAGTATATAGTCATAATCCACGAGGAATTCGTGCATATGAAAAAGTAGGTTTTATACAAGAAGGAAGATTGAGAGAATCGATATTCATTAATAATCAATTTTCTGATGAAATCATTATGAGTGTATTAAAAAGAGATTATGAAAAGCAAAAGAGATAATATACATAACATTCTTCACCCTTTTGATAATCAAACTTATAAGGAGGAGGACTTGAAGGGGTATGGAAACGATTCGAGGAATGAGGTGCCACTCGGGGGTTTTATTACAATTAATAAAAGAGTAGAAGTAAATTCTACTCTTTAAAAAATGCTGTAATGATAAAGTTTTGTAATCCTTAGCGCACAATGTTCCCAAAATGATATAGTGACCCCTTAAACATTAATATTTTAGAATCAAGTTTATAGAAAATAATAAGATGTTTATAAGTTTAAAACCTACGGGGATTTTTCCTGTGGGTTTTGTTGTATTGTAAGTAGTTTTTAAGAAATTATGGATGGTTTTTTTTATTTTGGTTTTCAAAATAATTTTCTTTAATTATTTTTATTTTGTTTTCGTTTTCTGTTAGTTCAAATATAAATAACGCTTTTTTCATGTTATTAGCACCATCTTCTTCATTAGGTTGTTTAAGTTCCAATAAATTCCTACCTTTCCCATAGTGTAGTTCACCCAATAAGTATAAAGTATTTAGATTAATAGCTAATTTGATGCCCTTATCAATGTATTTTATTGCCTCTTCATGTTGAAATGTCCGTTCTAAACATAATGCTAAATTATATATTATTTTTAATTTAATTTCTCTATTTCTAGGAAAATCTAATTTATTAAAATTATTTAAACATCTTCTTAATATATTAATACTTTTTTCGTATTCTTTATTTCCTGCATGAAATAAGGCCTTTGTATGCAGAATATCTATTTCTTTTTCTGATAAAACATCAACATTGGTTAAAGTTAATTTTAATGCATTATTTATAAGATTAAAAGCAGTTTTTGTTGATTTATTCACATAAAATATAGCAATTGCTTCATGCCATATTAGAAATTGTTTATCCTCTTTCGTTTGGAAGTTATTTTCATTTTTTTCTTTTTTCACTATTTCATAAATTTCTTTATATTGTTGTTGCTTTATGCAATCATTTATTACACGTTTTACATTTTCTGTATATCTTAATCTCTTGTTTTGAGTTAATGAAAATATACTATTTGGATCAACACCAAGTCTTTCAGATAATTGATATAACAATATGCTAGATGGATAAAGCATACCTTTTTCTATTTTACTAATTTGACTTTGAGAACATATTCCTTTACATAATTCAGATTGTGAAATTTTTTTTTTAATTCTAGTTTCTTTAATAATCTTACCAAAATCTTGGAAATCCATTAGTCCCGCCCCTATAATTTAACAATTTATTATAATAAGAATATTTTTCACCTTTCAATATAATGTAAAATTAGTATAGTTTCAATTGAATTAATAATTCTTTTTATATTTAGATACATGGAAATTATCTAATAAATATATCTAAATCTATCTAATTTATTAGATAATGAATTATTAGTAGAAATATATAGAATAGGTGGGAATATGAAAAAACAAATTGCAGTATTTACTTTAGTGACTACTCTTGGCTTAAGCATTCAGCCAATTGTAAGCTCAGCGGAAACAGCTCAAAATACACAAGCAGCTCAACAAAGTGGTTGGGTACAAGAGGAAAACGGAAAATGGTATTTCTATGAAAATGGGGCCAAAAAAACAGGCTGGCTTGCATTAAACGGAAAATGGTATTACCTTGATCCAAATGAAGGTGGAGCGATGAAAATAGGCTGGGCACAAGTAGAAGGAAAATGGTTCTACCTAAATCCAAATGAAGGTGGAGCAATGAAAACGGGCTGGGAAAAAGTAGAAGGAAAATGGTATTATCTAGATCCAAAGACAGATGGCTCAATGAAGACAGGTTGGTTTCAAGATAATGGGAAATGGTTCTACTTAAATGCAAATGAAGGTGGAGCCGCGAAAATAGGCTGGGAAAAAGTAGATGGTAAGTGGTACTACTTCGATGGTAACGATGGTGCCGCTATGAAGACAGGCTGGTTCCAAGAGAATGGAAAATGGTACTATCTAAATGCAAATGAAGGTGGAGCCGCGAAAATAGGCTGGGAAAAAGTAGATGGTAAGTGGTACTACTTCGATGGTAGTGATGGTGCCGCCATGAAGACAGGCTGGTTCCAAGAGAATGATCAATGGTATTACTTAGATGCCAGTGGTGTTATGGTGAATGGTTGGACTAGAATTGATGGAAAAATGAATTACTTTCAGGATAATGGTCAATGGATAAATACTCGTGAATTAACAGTGACGTCAACAGCATATACAAATGATCCAACAGAAAATGGTTATAAACCTGGACAACATGTATATACAAAAATGGGAGATGATTTAACTGCTAATCCTGACTTGAAAGTTATTGCTGTGGATCCTTCAGTTATTCCACTTGAATCAAAAGTTTACGTCGAGGGTTATGGAATAGCTGAAGCTAGAGATACAGGTGGCGCTATTAGAGGTAATAAAATAGATGTATTTATTCCTTCAAAACAGGAATCAAGTAATTGGGGAAGAAAAACAGTTAAAATATATGTATTACCTAAAAACTAATTTATCAATATATCTATTTATAAATCTAGGAGGTTATTAAAATTATGAAAAAACAAATTGCAGCAATTACATTAGCAACTACTTTGGGATTAAGTATTCAGCCGATTTTGAGTTCAGCTGAAGCAACTCAAAATACACAAGCAGCTCAACAAAGTGGTTGGGTACAAGAGGAAAACGGAAAATGGTTTTTCTATGAAAATGGTGCCAAAAAGACAGGCTGGCTTGCATTAGAAGGAAAATGGTATTACCTTGATCCAAATGCCGGTGGAGCGATGAAAGTGGGTTGGGCACAAGTAGAAGGAAAATGGTTCTACCTAAATCCAAATGAAGGTGGAGCAATGAAAACAGGCTGGGAAAAGGTAGAAGGGAAATGGTATTATCTAGATCCAACGACAGATGGCTCAATGAAGACAGGTTGGGTGCAGATAGAAGGAAAATGGTACTACCTAAATCCAAATGAGGGTGGAGCCGCGAAAATAGGCTGGGAAAAAGTAGAAGAAAAATGGTACTACTTCGATGGTAATGATGGCGCCGCTATGAAGACAGGTTGGGTGCAGGTAGAAGGAAAATGGTACTACCTAAATCCAAATGAAGGTGGAGCAATGAAAACAGGCTGGGAAAAGGTAGAAGGAAAATATTACTACTTGGATGGTAATGATGGCGGCGCAATGAAAACAGGATGGTTCCAAGAAAATGAAAAATGGTACTACTTAGATGGTAATGCTGGTGGTGCTATGGTGACGGGACAAGCTACTATAGACGGAAAGACTTATGTATTTGGTAATGATGGTCAATTGCAAGATAGTAAAAGTGATAAAATTATTAATGAAGCTAAAAAACATATAAATAAACCTTATGTATGGGGAGCCGATGGTCCTAATAGTTTCGACTGCTCTGGATTCATTACTTATGTGTATACTCACGCTGGATACCCAGTATCAAGAACAACAGCACAGGGATTTTATGATAAATCTCAGAAAATTACAAACCCGCAACCTGGTGATTTAGTTTTCTTCACAAAAACATATTCTCCAGGCCCTTATATTACTCATATAGGAATTTACATTGGTGATAATAAAATGATTGATGCTGGTGGGAACCATGTAGATATCCGAGATTTAAATTCATCGTATAATCGCCAGCACTTTGTTGGATACGGACGAATCTAATAAATTCTATTAAATCTGTTAAAAGAACGTTCAAATGAGAAAAAAAGGGACTCTATAGATGAGTTTCCTTTTTTCTTTTCGCGATAGGGGTACTGTAGATAAAAATAGTTACCCAAAATAACAACCAATCTACAAACAAGCAATCTCTACAATTGCTACGTAATACATACTAGATTCATGTAAATATTTCTCAATTTTATCGTTTTGGGGTATTAATTTATCTTAGCTTGATGGGTATGGGCCGACCTCAATTACAAGATTCCTAGTGGCTTGCAAAGGAGATAACTGAAGTATTAGCCGGCTCTACGGATTATAAACGAGAAGATTCTCCATCTTCTCCCAGTCTCTGAAACGAGGCGTGTAGCCATAAAGTATTGATGCGGTGGCTTGGAGACGATTGAGAGTATCTTGATTACTTTGAAGATTCAAGTTTCCATTTTGGCTGATATCAGGAATTATGGTGTTTTTTGGATGATTTTTAGGTGTTTTTGCATAAAATCACAAATATTTATAGTATGATATTTGAGTTATATAATTTGTTCAAGGGGAGGATTTAGTTATTATGAAAAAAATTGTTGTATCGTTATTGTCTATTTTTATTTTTTTCACAGCTTTTAGTGCAAACGCCTTTGCGGCAACTCCGAAATATATAGAAGGTCATCACGGTTATTGGCACCTTGGTAACAAGGTAGGGGTATGTGGTAAACAATGGTATTTTAGGTCTGGAAATGACATTGTATTAAACTCCTGGGTGCAAAGTGAAAATGAAGTAGATTGGTATTATGTTAAGGGAATAGCTATGTTTGACCCATCTGCTCCGTGTGATAATAACGGAGGCAATCCTTGGTTGAAGATAGACGGTAGATGGTACTTATTCAACCCTGGTGGAAAGTTAGTTAGGAAAGAAGGTTGGGAATGGTCGGATAATGCTGGGAAATGGATATATTGGATTCCTGGAAATTATGGACTTGCAACAAATGAATCAATGGTAATTAACGGGGTAACATATTACTTCGATAGTAATGGTTATATGAAATAAAAATGAAAGCATCCATAACGGGTGCTTTTTTTCTTTGTTATATAGAAATTACACATTAAACGTGAATTTGAACAGAATGGACATTTAGATTAAAGGATTATCTATATAAATAGGTAGAATCTAGTTATTTGGTTCACATTTTAATCCAAGGGGTACAAATTCGATGCGACGTGAAAAGGATTTGTTGAAACAATGGAAGGCGGATTTGCAAGCTATTCAAGAGGTGAAAAGGCTGAAGAAGAAGGCTAAGAAAAAGAGCAAGAAATATAGTGTTCCGGGTAATACAGCTGATTTCATGAATGGCAAGAATACTTATCGTAAAGAGAATGGGGTATGGAAGCAAAGAAACAAATAATGTAAGGATAAATGAAATTGATTAAGTTTATAGCAATTATTGTAGGCGCTGCCGTGATTTGGGTGGCGCCTTGTTTTATTTTGCGAAGGAAGTGACGGGATGTTTTGGTTGGGATGCCTCAATGGGTATTTAGTAGGTACGCTTATTACTTTACTGATGGTTTACTTTGGTTATCGGATTAGCGAGATGAACAAGGCAGAAAAGTGGCATGATGATTCGGTGTTGAAGAAAATGGAACAGTTAAAGGCGTTAAGAGATGATAAGGGGTGAGGGGATGATTAATAAAATCAAACAATCTATCGTTACGACCGACATTTATATCGGTTTATGGATTGAGGGACTCAGACGATAATCCTAACAAAACAAACGAACACAACGAACGAAAATAGGGGAGGAATAATGAATTTCGGACAAGCGCTTGAGGAAGTAAAACAAGGAAAAGGAATACGATTGCCACAATGGAGTGAGGATGTTATTATCTGCGCTCAGCACCATGATGAACATAGTAAAATGAATGCTCCTTATGCTTTATAGTTGCGCGTAACTATATGTATATTTATGATGTATATATTAATCTTAAATATAGTTTTATGTCATTCTATAAGAATACTTTCATTTTCTTAATAAAAAGTATAAAAGTTATTAGTTAAAATTTTATATTAATGTTATTTTATAGGAATAATAAGAATTTAATTAAATTAATATTAAGAATATTCAATATAAATATTATCAATTTACTATATATTCTATCTGTGTAAAATTATTAATGAGCTAAACTTTTCTTTAAATCTTTGCCCCTAACAAAGATTTAAGGGCATTACCATTTTTCTGGTTAAGATATGTTGAAAAAAAGGATCTGTAATAGATTCTTTTTTTCTTTTGTTATAAATAAAAAGCACTTTTTAATGTTTTAAAAGTGTTTTTAACTTGATGTTGATGTGACGGAATCTCAAGTATGTAGAAATTAAAAAAAGTCCCTTAATAAGGCTAAAGGGACTTCGCTCATACAAATGATCTGCATATCAATTCACTTTTGATATACAGATCATTTGTATGATAATTTTTATAAATAATTGCGGAATAATGAACTTACATTACTGCTTTTAAAAGTTCTTGTACAAATGGAATGATTCCACCTACAAATTTTAAAACTGCCATTGCGATTTCCATATTATTTCCTCCTCTTTTTTCGTATTAAGGTATGATAATTTTTATAAAAAATTGTGGAATAATGAATTTACATTACTGCTTTTAAAAGTTCTGTTACTAATGGAAGTACTCCACCTAAGAATGATAAAACTGCCATTGCGATTGTCATATTATTTCCTCCTCTTTTGTTGATGCTAAGATGTGATTTATCTTTATGCTTTTATTATAGTAAGCGCTTACATTTATAACAATACATTTCTATATGCAATATTGCATATAGGGCAATATTATACATTTAGACAAAAATTAGACCTCTATTAGTTATTCTTTAATGGTACCATAGCGAGGTGAGAGTCTTTAAGGGTTCTCCTTAATAGGAGGAAACGAATATTGGAAAGAGTGCAAGTGATTGACAGTAATCTAAAATTCAAAAGATGGGTTAAACAGGTATTAGCTGTAGGCGGAATGTTAGGGTTCTGCTTCTTTGTGTTATATTTTTACAGTTTCTTAATTGTTATGTAAATATATATAACTATAATAGTTAAGCCTTACCTACAGAGGTAAGGCTCTTTTGTTGTATCTGAGGTGAATTTTTTTGGAGGTACTCCAAAATATAGGGTTGATGGGCATGTGGTTCTACTTCTATCACTGAAAGTAAACTAATATAAAGATAGAAAATCGAGCGAAGCGACAACCGTTTTAGGACGAAGAAATGAAACTTCGAAAATAAAAAAAGGTAAAGGTACTAGGAAATTTCCTAGCAAGACAAAAACGTAGTTTTTGAGGTTTACCATGGTAAACCCGTAGCTTGCCCTTCCCATTTTTACTCTTATAGAATTCTACACTTAATTGCTATTTCGCTCTTAGTTACAAGAAAGAACGTTGGTACTGGGCCATAAAAGATGGTTGACGTTAAGTTATTTTTTATTCAAAACTTTATTCAAAACTTTATTTTTGAATAAAGTAAAAAAGAGTCCTATATTATTAGGACTCTTTTTCTTATTTATAAACATTATGAAATAAATAATTGTCTTTTTTCTGTTTTTAAGAAAGGGTTGTTTAGTCTTTTTGTTTTTTATTACAGAAAAAATCCCCTCATGTTATAATTGAAAGCGACCAAACTTATCAATTAGAGAAAGGGGATTGTGTTTGTTTACTTATTTTAAATTCTATAAGCATCATAGCATAAAATGTTCCTCTTCTCTAGTTGAAAATCTTAGAAAAGAGGAGAAAGATTATGTCAAAGCTCGTCAATTTAGAACAAGCTGAAAAAAATGCAAGATTGAGAGATATCGAGAATTCAAAGATCTTGTCAGAAGAAGAGATGTATTTAGCAAATGAACTTCAAGCAAAGGCTAGTTCAAGAGGAATGAAATTAGTTCCTGAACGTAAAATTAAGAATAAAGCGAAGTTTGTTCAGATCATTCAACAAAACATCCAGTATTTATTTGAAATTGATTATTTAACAAATGCTGAGAAGGTATTTTTATTAGATATTTCAATGTGTGTAGGTTTTTTAAGTAATTGTTTAGTTAGTGATATTAACTCTAAAGAACAAATTCCATTAACTCAGCGAGAATTAGCCAAAAAAATAGGAAGACATGAAACGAAAGTTAGTCCTTTGGTTAGAAAATTAATTGATAAAGGCATTATTGCTCGTTCAGAGAGTGGTGTTGATGATAATAATGTTAGGGCATATGCTTTGTTTATAAATCCTCATGTTATGTTTTCAGGGAATAGAGATGAAGTTAACCCGACACTTAAAGCTATGTTTAGAAAGGTTCCTAAACAGCTTAAAAATTTGCCTATTAAATTATTTTAAGTCTACTTTAATTAGTAGACTTTTTTTGTTAATTTCGTACTTACCAAAAACGGTAAGTTTACTTACCAAAAACGGTAAGTACGAAAAATCCTGAAACCCTTGGTATTACTGGGTATTTTATACTTCGGTATACTTGTCCCTTCTCACTCTATATAGAAATGGCTAAAAGTTCCGCAAGGAACGGGTCGTATTTTCTTTCGCTTTGCTACAGAAAATCTCCACCCTTTACGCTTTGCTCCATCCTTGCGGAACTTTTTTCGGCTCGAGTTTGGATATCACCAAGCCGATACATCCAAAAGCAACTATTTGGGATCATCGGCTTGAATTGCAATTATACGAGCCGAACCGCTAGTGCCTTCGCTTAATAATTTCACTTACCACATTGATAGATACGTAATACGTGGGGGCTCGTCCCCACACGACGAACCAGCCTCAACCCCAAAAGCAAAGGAAAACCTTCTTTTAAACCTGTTTATTTTGCTTTTTACGCGTATATTTTTGTTTTTACGACAAATAGTATTGTTTTAGATTTATATTCTTTAAAAAGGATTCTGAAGCGTCTGAATAGCATCTTGTATTTTGTTGTTATTTATTTCTAGATTAAGGATTTATATTTATTTAATAGCTATTGTTTTCTTTTAGTATTTTAAAATAATGTTCGATTGCAATTTATTAAAAATATCATGTCGTTAGTGAGTACTCATATGGAGACATCAAAGGGACTTTGTGTACTCACTGAGTCTACATCTGGGGACATAATGGGGACATTTGAAGGGTTTTGTGTCGTCAGTGAGTGGACATCCTGGGGATTTTCGTGTACCCACGTTTAAGCTAGGCTCCGCCTAGTCCCAACCCTTAGTTGGGCCCAAAAACGCCTTATGCTCTTCTATCTTTTTTGATTCAGAATTTCCAATTTTATAGAGTAGTTCATTTTTAGTCGGAAATTATTATGTTAAAAAACAAAGTGTTAATTAATTTGTATGTTGTTTATTGAATAATTTAAGTAAAGTGAGTATCAAAGAAGAAAAAGAAATTAAAACTATCTATTTCGTAAGTACAAGATCTAATGAATACTGTGCATGAAGAATTAGGATTGATTTAACTTAATTTTATGTGAAGTGTTAAGATAAAGGAGTTATAACTGTTATAACGAATTTGAAATATTGAAAAGGAGGTTATGACTATTATGACACCTATTATTTATGAAAATGTATCCCAGATTGCAAAAAGATTAAAAATATCACCTTCTACGGTTAAAAAATATTACTTACTAATTGAGAGTTATAACTGTTATGCCTTTAAAAGGGACGAACGAGAACGAATTATTTTTAATGATTATGATGTTAGGTTATTACAAAGATTAGTAGAGTTAAAAAGTATGCCACAAGTTACATTGGAAGATGCTTGCAAATTACTTTTAAAAGAAGAAGGATTAACAGTTAATAATAAAAATATGACTGTTATAACTCCTGGATCTGATGATTTAAAAGAAGTATTGAGAGAATTAAAAGATACAGTAGAGTTACAACAAAAACAATTACAGAATCAAAATGAGCAAATAACTAAACTAACAAACTTATTGGAATCCCAACAAAAGCTATTGACTCATTCTAATACTATAGAAAAACAACAGGTTACTGATCGGGATAAAGCGGTTATGACTGTTATGCGAGAACTTCAAGAAGTAAAACAGATGGTTGCAGCAAATAATGAAAAGAAATGGTATCAATTTTGGAAGTGATTTGCTGAGTTCTGACGTTATAGAATAAGGGGATACTTTGGGGAAGAGTTTGGTCTTGGAGGATTTATCAAATTTGAAAAACCAAAGGAGGGGGAAAGCTGATATGCAAGCATTTAAAGTTGGGAAATTAGTCACATTCGTTGCAATTATAATACTTCTTGTGGTTGCTATTTTATCTCCTTACAACTTATTTAAAAAGATGTATTTTATTATTGGTGTTCTTATTATTGGCGCAATTTCATTTGGTGCAAATAAATTTTTTGAACTGGTACACAGTAAATTTAATAAGAAATGATATTACCTATGTGATAGGGGAATTCAAATCTAGTAAAAAGGTAGAGGATATATGTTTTTAAAAGCTTCGTATTCCGATTTTATTAGTCTTATTATTCTTATTACAGTTATTTTAGCTCTGTGGAGATTAAAGGTATGGTCTAATAAAAAATATAATGTCCCTAAAGTATTTCAATGGTTCCCTAAAAAATGGGGGAAAAGAAAAATTTCAGAACAGTTTTTTCAATCAAAACTTGATGTTGAAGGTAAAGGGATTTGGATTATTTATTATGCTGTAGATTTATATGTTGTAACTATCCCATTACAAGTGAAAAAATATAATACACTTTAATGTTCTGTTTTTTATTAAGAAGTTTTAAAATACGGTAAGTGAAATTATAGGTATAATTTTCTATGAAAATTAGCTTATTATTTATTGTTAGCAATAAATAATAAATGTATTTAGAAGGAATCGTGGTTGCCGCGCATGTGGAATCGCTGAGTCCTGGCGTTTATGCCGCGAAAGTTCCTTGACGATGAGGGGAACCCTCATGCAAACTCGCCAGGGGTGGCCCCAGAAGGGCGGTTTTTGCCCGCTGGGGTTAGCTTTGGGAGTTTGAGGGTTCGGAGGCTCGTGGTCAAGGGAACCGTGGAATAAAAAGCGAGGACGGGCCCCAGGACAGGGCAAAAGCCAATGTCTTCGCCAAGATTTGTGGTTCTACTGTTAGAAAAAGGCGAATAAGAATATAGCATACATACAATAAGGGAATGCAGTATAGATCAGTCTACAAGCATTCCCTTGCTATAAAGATGTAAATAATTTTTTACCATCAAAACCTTCTTTTCTAAAAAAACCTTGAAAGGCATGAGCCAATCAAGGTCAGAAGTAGTGATTTGTAATCTTTAATTTCTTTAATAAATACTTAGACAGTTACTGTAGCTAGTTGTATTAGTTTCCTTCACTAAATCACAAACTATTTATCACATTTCTTATATACAACTGACCCCATATAAATTAAATTTCCACTTTTAAATTTAATTTTATCTATATCTCCATCGTACTCAAAATCATATAATCTAATAATAGAATCATAGGTTTCTGGCAATTCTTCCCCGTAATGTTCCACAAATTGTGATAAAATTTCCGCTTTATAAGAGGAACCATTTAAAAGGTTAGTCAACGATGTAGTGGAGTTTTCTATCAAGGTACTTTCTAATAAATCTTGGTTATAATCAATAAAATCAATATTAAAGTCTCTTATGAATTTAGATTGAATTCTATCTCCAATTTCATCAAACATATTGATGAACTCAGCGCATAATTGTTGTGCTACCCCTAATAGATTTCTCCAAAAGAGTGTTTCTCTCTTTTGGAGAAATACTTCTCTTACATTGCAACATCTTGATATCCTACTCTATCTACTTCTTCATTTATTAGAAGTATACCTAATCCATTTTCTGTATCCCACGTACAGTCGAAGGATAACCCAATATATCTACCTTCAAGACTTTTCGTATATAGTACAGAAATTCCAACTAAACTTATTCTATCAAGAAGTTGATCAATCGTTTCAATCAAAGGATAATTTTCATTAAACGTATCATCATAACCAAGTTCATATCGTTTTTGTTGGTAATAATCTAACAAGGGTTGTAAAATGTCATGCTGTAGTTGCTCCCAGTTTTGAATGAATGAATTATATGCTATATATTGTTTTTCTAAAAATTTACCATCCTCTTCACCGCTTATCGATAAAGAAATTTCAACTTCTTTTCCACAAAACTCAATATTAGTGTCCTTAAACCATACATAATCATATTCTAGTTCCCCAAAAACTGCATCATTTATTATCATTTTGCACTCTCCTTTAATACATTTCTATTTTGTAGCAAATCCTCCAGGCGTATATGCTCCTGCATTTATCTCTCCTACCCCACCAAGATGCCCAAATGTACTGTTTATGCTTGATGGTACAAGTTGCATCGTTTTCACATCATTTAATTCATGCCATGTTAAATTGTTTGCGAGTCGGAAATCTTCTATATCGCTTTTTGTAATATTCCCAGGTTTCATTCCAAATTTGCTAGCTAATTCGGGAGATTTATTAAGCTGCTCAGCTAATTTTTCGTTTGCTTGAGCAAAATTAGACCGTCTAGCTTTATTTCCGTGTTTGCTACCAGTCCCACCGTACATATGGTCAATCTCCACCTGAGCTTTTGATACTGGTGAAAAATCAGGAACTCCATTCTTATATTGGATCCCTTTTACACCCACCCCATCTAAAATACGTTTCACCACTGGGTCTGGCGGTGGTTTAAGCGTACATAAAGATTCACCTCTTAGTCCTTCAAATCCGACCTTTTTATTCTTTTCAGTAAGAGGTGTTTGATTTCGTCTTCCTTCATATGTACTAGCAAATCCCTCTTGCTTGAAGGCTGGTGGAATATCAGCAACTCTATTACCAGTACCCTGAGTTTCACTCTTAGCAACAGAAAATAACTCTCCAAGTGTCTTTATTTCTCCGACTTTCCCTCCACTTGCTAGCGCAGGTTCAGGGAATATATTCGGGATCTTATTCATGAATGCTTCTACTTTTTCCGACTTACCAACTATTTTATCGCGTTTCCCTGCTGCTCGAAAGAGATTTGCACCCTCTGCGATTTTCCCTCCATTCACTACGGCCGCTACTTCACCGACGCCGACACAAAAACTACCAATATCAAATATCATGCCACCAAAAGCATAAGGGTCGGTCATGGCTTTTTCTACATAATCTTTCACTGCGTTATACATTTCTTTTTCGTCTTTTCTATAGGTTCTAGCGAGGTTATCCAGTACGGGAATTTTGTCCGTTAGTTCGGGATTATTTAAGAATTTACTAAGATGAGGAGCCTTAGTTGTGATATAGCCTACAATCCCATATTCGGCCAGTTTCTTCGTACCTTCCCAAGTCGCATCGAGATCGTCCAGTTTCCATTGTTCTGTTTCTACGCCACGTATCTTGTTAATACCCAACTCACCAAGCTCTAGGACTAGGTAAACTGATTTTATTACACCTGTCGCAGCCCCACTAATTGTGGAACCAGCCGCGCCTATCAAACCTTCTAACATCAAGACTTTATCAGATTGTTCTTTCAGGGCAGGAATGTTCTTTCCTAACCATCTTGTTCCTTTTTCTAATCCATCCCATTTCTTACCGATACTAGCAAAAACGCCTTGAAGCCACGCCTCCGCTGGATGATGGTTCGCCCACTCCTCTTGCTTTTTCTTCATTTCTCCTTCAGCTTGCAGTTGCGCTTCTTTTTCCGCCTTCGTGATTTGTGTATCTATTTCATGAATGCCTTTTGCCAACGCATCTTGCGCAAAGAAAGTTTGAAGTTGCGGATCAGTATAAGATAAACTGCCCATCTTTCCTGCAATTTGAACTTGCTTGTTTAGGGAATCGAGAATGTCTTCCGCATTGCTTTTTTCTTTTTTGCTTTCAAATTGCTGTACTTTTTGAATCGTATCCTCTAGTT
>NZ_JAEHBK010000055.1:0-16518 GCF_016483685.1 Bacillus cereus group sp. N8
ATGTCTGATAATCAAGCCGCTTAATTCAAAAAAGTGAAACCCGTTAGGGTTTATTTCGTATGCAAATCTTTCAATCACCTACACTTGCCCTTTAGAAAAAAGAAACAATCTCGCCTAAAATTGACTTTGCATAAGCTTAGCTTGATAGTGATGTGAACTACCCCCTAAATGAAAATTTTCTTTCCCTAAAGTTAGTTACTTAGAGAAGTCAGCTCATTTTTTCGTATTGGGGAAGAATGTATTTCTTAACTTGATGGGCATGTGGCGAGCCCCTAAGTTGAACTATTAAAATAAAAAAAACCTTACAAAAATGTAATGTTAATGTCACAAAATAAGATAGTACATTGTTAGTAACCCTTTTAAAATTGAATAGAATATTATTTAAAGGTAGAAAACAATAAAAAAATATAATAAGAATTTATTAGGATTTTATAAAAGTTGTTTAATAAGGTATATTTTGTTAGGATGTAACATGTTAAAGCATTAAAGGAGATTATGTAATGAATATTAAAGATTTAGATTATGAATGGTTCAACTTTATAAATAATAGAGTACAACAATATCCACTGATAGATAATGTAATGATTTTATTTGCAGAATATGTACAATATGCTTTCGTGTTACTACTCATACTGTTATGGATAAAGAATAAACCTAATTTTCGTGTAATAGCTTTTCAATCGATGGTTGCGTTTACTTTAGCGTATTCCATCAATAGAATCATCGAGATATTTATTTATAGGGAGCGTCCTTTTGTCTCACATAGCATCACACAACTCGTAGATCATGCTGCTAATTCTTCTTTTCCAAGTGATCATGCAACATCGGCTATTGTAATTGCAGCTACACTATTGTTATCTGCATATCGTTTTAAATATACTTGGTTGTTCTTAGCGCTTGGTGTAGCTTTTTCAAGAATATGGGTAGGAGTACATTATCCATTTGATGTAATTGCAGGATGTGTACATGGATTATTAATAGCATTATTTACGCAGTATGTTGTATTTAACATACGTCCTGTTACTTCATTAATTAAAAAGCCTATTTTTCAAGGGAAAAACTAGCTTTACAAATATTAAAAAGAGTCGGATCTGATGAGCAATTGCTAACATTCGCATAGGGTAATTAAACAGGAGAATAGTCAAGTAACGGAAAAATAGTTACTCAATCTTTAATAAGTTAGTACATATTGAAAAATGCTCTCTCTATAATCGATGGGTGTTTCATTGGTTCTGACTACAGATAAAGCCCCTTCTTTAATTTGTGCATTTAAAAAATTACAGAGCATAGACTTTTACAAAAATACCTTTCATCGTACAACAAAATATCTCAATAATTGCATCGAGTAAGATAATCGATACGTGAAGCGCCGTTTCGCTCGTTCCTTAGGATTCCAAAATATTCGTCATGCCTCACGTACGATAAAAGGAATCGAAACCGTTCATGCTCTATATAAACAAAGGCGAAGACATCAAACAGACTTCGCCTTTTCGGTGAATTATGAATTGCAACAAATACTAGAAGCTTCTTATCTTTCTTATCCAAATGTTCCCTTCACTATCGGAACTTTATTTTCTACCATAAACTTGCCTTTTGCAATGACGCTGTGAATATCCAACGTTTCTTTTTCCAACAATACGATGTCAGCATCCTTCCCAGTTTGGATACAGCCCTTACTTGAAAGCTTCAGCAATTGTGCGGGATTCGTAGTAATGACTTCCAGTGCCGTTTCTAACGGAATACCTTCCACTAAAACAGATTCTCGTACTTCGTGAAATAGCGAAGATACTTTTCCGACTTGAAGGCCTGCATACTCCCCATTGTTGTCAAAGAAGGGGAGGCTGGCCTGTCCATCTGAGGAGAAGGTAATATGCCCGACCGGGACCCCATCTTCAAGCATAATACGTAATGCCTCACTGCATTTCACTTCTCCGTCCTCCAAAAATTGAGGAGTAGTACTTGTGGTAAAGTCTACGTAACCGCCTCGTTTTGCGTAATCAATACCCGCTCTGAATAATTCTTCGTTTCGGTTTATATGTGTTGGATGGAAGTGCCGAATCGGAATGTTGGTTTTATCTGCAATTTCATGCAATAATGAAAGTTTTCCCTCGCCGTCCCCTACATGAACTTCTAATATGCCAGCTTTTCCTGACAGAATGCCGCCATTGCGTGCGGCAGTGGCGACTTTAACTATCTCCTCAAATGTAGGTTCTGATGATCTATGGTCGGAGATAGCAATCTCTCCAACACCGATAATTTTGTCAATTAAAATAATATCATCTTCGATTTTTCCCGTCAGCGTTTTTACTGGCACTTGATAGGAGCCTGTGTGAATGAAACAAGAAACTCCCTCTTCTTCAAGTGCCCGCGCCTTGGCAAGCAGACTTTCCATTTTACGTGTTGTCCCGTCAGTACCGAGTAAACCGACTAGTGTTGTAATACCTGCAGTTGTAATATCAGTGAGCATCAGCTCAGGTGTGCGGGTTTTGAATCCGCCTTCTCCGCCTCCACCAATAATATGAACGTGTGAATCGATAAATCCTGGAACAACCAAAAGATTTGCCGCATCAATGACTAGAATAGGAGCAAAGTTGTTAGGTATTGCGATTCTATCATCTATGAATGCGATTCTATCATCTGCAATTAATATGTCTTTCCGTCCTAGGTAGTTGGGTGCGTATACTTCTCCATTTTTTATTAAGGTAATCAATTCTTTTTTCCTCCTTTCAATACTTTTCGTTTTATATCAGAATGGACCATATCCTATGAAGTGAGCTATGATAACAGCTACTAATCCGATGAGATAGTGAATGAACACAAGTGGCAGAATCCACTTTGCCCACTTTGTCCAAGAAATTCCTGCAATCGCTAAGCCTGCCATTAAGGTCGTAGCGGTCGGAAAAATCATATTTCCGATTCCATCAGCAAAAGAGAAAGATAACACTGCAGTTTGGCGTGTAATACCCAATAAGTCTGCAAGTGGCACCATAATCGGCATTGTCAGCATCGCATGACCAGTGCCAGATGCTAGAACAAAATGAATAAGAGCTTGGAAATTGTACATGCCAACAACGCTTAAATAGTCCGGAATATGCTTGATTGATACAGATAATTGATGCAGCATAGGGTCAACGATATGTCCCTCATTCAATACAACAAGAATGGCGCGCGATACACCAATAATCAAAGCACCGCCGAGCAAGGATGCAGAGCCGTTGATAAAGGAGTTAACAATCTGATCTGCAGATAGTTTTCCAGTGATTCCAATTATTATTGTCAATAAAAGGAATAAAGATGTGATTTCTGTAATGTACCATTGGAATTTGATTACACCAAACGCCAAAACGATATAATTAATTACAAAAGCTCCTAAGATGAATTTATGTCTTGTTGTTAACTTCCCACTTGATTGCAGTAATTTTTCCGCATCTTCTTTTGTATACTTTCCGTAAATTCCTATAGAAGGATTTTTCTTTACCTTCATAGCGTAACGATAGATATAAAGAACTGAAACAAGGTAGATGATAACAAATAAAATAAGACGAAACACTATGCCTGAGAACATTGGTAATTCTGCGATTCCTTGGGCAAGTCCTACTGTGAAAGGATTCATGATGGCAGTTGTAAAGCCTGACAATGCTCCTACTATGACGATAGCAGTTCCTGTAATTGCATCAAATCCTAGAGCCAGCGCCAGAGGAATGATAAGTGGAAGGTAAGCCAGAGTTTCTTCCGCCATCCCCATTAAAGAACCACCTACAGCGAAAAACAGCGTCACGGCAGGAATCAATAGTTTTTCACGCGTCGCCAACTTCCTAGCCAATGTAGCGATAAGCATATCAACCGTACCTGTTGCTCGTAAGACACCAAAAAACCCTCCGATAATCAACAAGAAAAATATAATATTGCCGGCTTCTACCATTCCCGTATGAACAGCTTTTATCATATCGAAAAATCCGACCGGAGTTGATGCTATCTATTTAAAAGAATTTGGGTCTACAGTTGTCCGGTCATTTACTTCAATCCGTGCATATTCTCCGGTCGGCAAAAAATAAGTTAATAGGGTCGCTATTACGAGAATGCCGAACAGCAATACAAAAACATTTATTTTTTTCTCTTTTTTTCCAAACGAAACAGTCTGTTCATGTAGTTGGCTCATATGTGTTCCTCCTTTGTATTTAAAATAAATGGGTTGAAATAGAATGCTTACCAAAGTGCCGCCAATAGACTATGTTCTTTTTCGCGTATTCTGCTGTTTACCTCCTTTTCATAACCTCGGACACTTCATCGATTTATATATGCAATATCTGTGCCAGTATTAATAGATTGATTTTTAAGGGGATTTTTATGGTAAGATTCGAGTTTTTGGTTTTTATTGTTCTTTTTTGGCGATATAATAGAACCAATTTAAACGTAGGCAGGTGTTTTAATGTCAAAATTTTCACTTACACTCATAGCTGGAAGCTTAAAAACAAAGCAAGCCTTACAGGAGCAACTGGAACAATTGCTTGGAGACTATGTTCATATTAAAAGCTATGCTGCGGATGAGGGAATACCGCAGTCCCTTGAAGATACAATTATCTTGTATTCATCAGCTTCTGTTTATGATCAAACAAATGATATGTATAGTGTGAATGCTGAGGAAATAATTGTGGGAAAGAGAACAGTTCATCATGAATATATTGATAAACTTTTAAGAATACCTGAAGATTCATCAGTTCTGGTGGTGAATGATAATGATGACGCAACTATAAATCTTATTGAATCCTTATATCAACTTGGTATCGATCATATTCAATTTATCCCTTTTCGGAAGGGGGTATTGTTTTATGATGATGTTCGAATTGCCGTTTCGCCAGGAGAAACAAATCTGTGCCCTTCTTACATAAAAGAAGTAATCGATATAGGCGTACGTCTTTTTGATATGACAACAATCCTGGAGGTTGTAGAATGTTGCGGTTTGAACAAGGATATATCCTCGAAGGTTTCAGAAAGGTATATTAGCAATATCATTGAATTACAACGTAAGCTATTACATGCAGAGCGGGATGCTAAGCAGATGAGCGAGCATATCCAAAATGTGTTGGGAACTGTCGATGATGGAATATTGGTCGTTAACCAGGAAGGACGGATTACGGTAATCAATGAACGTCTTACAGCATTGTTTCATATTGTGGCACAAGATGTGATTAATGAGTGTATAGAACATGTGATGAGCCGTCGGGATATTACCAATTTCATCATGAATGGAAAGGATGAAAGCAAGTTCTTCAACATAGATGGCGTGGATGTCGTAATTTTTCGATTGCAAATGGTGCAAGAAAATACAATTGTCGCAACTTTTAAGAGTGTACATCAAGCCTTTGAAATTGAAAAAACAGCGCAAAGAGAAATGCGTAATAAAGGATTTCATACTAAATACGGATTTCAGGATATTATCGGCGAACATACTGTAATGAAAGAGCGTAAGCGAATCGCCAAGAAACTTGCATTATCAGAACATCCAATTTTAATTCAGGGTGATACAGGAACAGGAAAAGAACTGTTTGCCCATGCTATTCATGAGCATTCATTGCGAAAAAACGGACCGTTTCTGGCTGTAAACTGTAGCGCATTAACAGAGAACCTGCTTGAAAGTGAATTGTTCGGTTACGAAGAAGGGACATTTACAGGAGCACAAAAGGGGGGCAAGAAAGGTCTGTTTGAATTAGCGGATAACGGAACCATCTTTTTGGATGAAATCGGCGACATAAGTATTAAAGTTCAATCACATCTGCTGCGCGTTCTGCAGGAGGGAGAAATCCGAAGAATCGGCGGTGTAAGAATTATACCTGTTAATGTTCGAGTGATTACCGCAACAAATAAAGATATTCAAGGAAAGATACGTGCCGGTTCATTCAAAGCCGATTTATTTTACCGACTGAATGTACTTAATCTCTGTATTCCACCACTCATTGAGAGAAGGGCGGATATACCAATTTTGATTAAGCATTTCATCACAAAGAGCGGAAAATGGGTAAAGATAGAACAAGATGTACTGGAGTATTTCATGCAATATGAATGGCCTGGAAATATACGAGAACTAAAAAGCACAATTGATTATATGCTAACGATTTGTGAGGGAAATGTCGTGACGAAAGGAGATCTTCCGTCAATGCTGGGACAAGAGAGGGGTAGCATGACATCCGAATATTCCATATGTAGAAGTATACTGGAAATGAAGGAGCATATTTTTATCTTGGAAGTAATCAAGCAATGCAACGAAAAAGGAAAAGCGGCAAGCAGAGATCTGCTTTCTAGTAAAAGCAAAGAATCAGAATTTGTTTTATCCCCTCAGCAAGTCCGCCGCCGCCTGGATATTTTAGAAAGTGAAGGATTTGTCGTAAAAGGCAGAGGGCGGGCCGGTACAAAGATCACTGATGCCGGAATAGAGTATTTGTATTTTCTTAAATCAAAGTCTGCTGTGTATTGCTAAAGAAATCATTCCTATATTTTGATTGTGAATGGAAAAGATATAATTAGCCATTACAGCCATTTCCGAACGAGAAAGCCTATCGCCTTTAGGCATGGGATGATAGTGAGGTTGGATACGGAGTACCATTAAAAATCGAAAGGTTTGTGGTACTTTAAGTATCCAAAGTGTAGGTATCTTTTATTTTTCATCCTTTTTGTTGTAGTTTGATAAGAAAACCGATACGGTATAACCATGATAAATGATTATAGAAGAACTAAAACAACCGTATCATTCATTAACTATCATTTTGTGTTTTGTCCACGATACAGAAGAAAGATTTTTCTAAACACAAAAGTAGAAGAACGTTTCAAAATGTTGGTTCAAGAAATATGTAACGGACTGGATATTGTTATTATCGCAAATGAATGTGATACAGACCACGTTCACTTGTTTTTAAATACAATGCCAACACTTAGTCCCGCCGATACAATGGCAAAAATTAAAGGGGTGACATCAAAGCGTTTGAGGGAGGAAGTTCCTCACCTTATGCATTTGCCAGGTCTATGGACACGTTCCTATTTTGTTTCTACTGCTGGAAATGTATCAAGTGAGACAATAAAACATTATGTTGAAAATCAAAAAACAAGGGGGTGAAACTTATGTCGCAAACCCTAGCAGTTCAAGTTAAATTGCTTCCAACAAAAGAACAAATCTGTTTATTGGAACAAAGTGGCCACGAATATATCAGAGTCATTAATGAACTTGTATCTGAAATGGTTGAGTTAAAGAAAAGCACTAAGAAAAGTACAAAAGATGTTCTCGCTAACCTACCAAGTGCGGTTAAGAATCAAGCGATTAAAGATGCGAAAAGTGTTTTTTCTACAAAGGTGAAAAAAAGTAAATACAAAATCGTTCCGATTTTAAAGAAACCCGTTTGTGTATGGAATAACCAAAATTATTCATTTAACTTCACACACATCTCGATTCCATTTATGGTGAACGGAAAATCGACTCGTTTGAAAATACGTGCTTTATTAGTAGATAAGAATAATCGTAACTATAATTTTTTAAAACACAAGTTAGGTACACTCCGCATCACAAAAAAATCTCACAAATGGATTGCCCAAATATCTGTTACAATTCCTACAACCGAAAAGACAGGAACAAAGATAATGGGTGTCGATTTAGGGCTAAAAGTTCCCGCTGTTGCAGTAACAGACGGTGACAGGGTTCGTTTCTTCGGAAACGGAAGACGAAATAAATATATGAAACGTAAGTTTCGTAGTGTCCGAAAGCATTTAGGAGAAGGTAAGCAATTGAATGCTATTCGCCAATATAATGATAAAGAACAAAGATGGATGAAAAACGAAGATCACAAAATAAGTCGTAAAATTATTGATTTTGCAGTATATAATAATATTTCTGTCATTCGATTGGAACAACTAACGAATATTAGACAGACGGCAAGAACAAGCGGTAAAAACGAAAAAAATCTACATACTTGGTCATTTTATCGTTTAGCACAATTCATCGAGTACAAAGCACATTAGTTGGTATTAAGATCGAATATGTGAACCCTGCTTATACAAGTCAAACCTGTCCAAAATGTTCTGAAAAGAAGAAGGCACAAGACAGAAAATACAATTGTAAATGTGGGTTTGAGAAACATCGTGATATCGTTGGGGCGATGAATATTCGCTACGCAACTGTGATTGATGGTAACAGTCAATCAGCCTAAGCACCTATATGGTCTGGTTTAGGAGGGGCAATGAGATACCCTCATCTTGAAGGCTGTTCAAAACAGAAATGGACCGCGAACGCTTAGTCATTCAAGAATCCCACCCGTTAATCCGTAAGGATTAGGGCTTGCGACTTCAGTCGTGGGAGTCTAAATAAAAGGGATAATACTAATATTTGTATTTTTTATAGCCGTATAACAAAAAAGCGCTATTCTTTCTGTAGAATCAAAGGAAAGGATGGCGGTTTTTTAGGTACTGGGCTATATAAAGATGGCTGATGTTAAGTCATCTTTTGTTTTTTATTTAGCTGTAGAGATAAATAAATTTCACGTACCGTATTTTATATTAATAAGAAAAATTCAGTAATACTAGGATTTTAAGTTATTTAAGTATTTTTATTCCTATAATGGACAGAAAGGTAAAAAAGGAAGCAGTTAGCCTTTTAAAGTTGAGAGACTTGTATGATGAGCCCTATATTATAAACTATATATGTTATGAATCCTATATCTAAAGAGGAGTGATTTTAATATGTACAAACTTAAAACAAAAGAAACTAACAATAGTGTAATTGAATTTATTGAAAGTGTTGAAAATCTTAAAAAACGAGAAAACGCATATCAATTATTAGATATATTTACTGAAACAACAGGTTATACAGCAAAAATGTGGGGACCAAGCATTATCGGCTTTGGAACATACCATTATAAGTATGCATCTGGTCATGAGGGAGATGCTCCATTAGTAGGATTTTCCCCGAGAAAAGCTAAAATTAGTCTATATTTTGCAGCTGGTGACCCTAAGCGAGAGGAACTATTAAAAAACTTTGGAAAATACACCTCTGGAAAATCGTGTATTTATATTAATAAAATGACAGACATAGATAGTAATGTTCTAAAAGCGCTAATCAAACAATCTATAAGTTTTTTGAAAGAAGCGTATCCAAATCATTAATGAATTTTATAGAATTACTTTGAACATTTTCCTAGAGTACCCCTTCATACCCAAAATCGTGTCCATATTCCTTAAGGCGTAGGTATCAACATAAGAGGACGATAAAAATATTATGTTAACAATGTAAGGTGTCACAAATTTTTAATATATTATTGTGATTGAATAAAGTAACACTGGAGTAAATGATTAGAAACGCCAAATTAGAGAAATAAAAAAGTTCCACTTATTTATATTAGGGGTAGTACCACATTGCCATTAACTTGGGGTACCGCCCCATCGCTATCAAGCTAAGAAAATACAACTCTCCCAGAACGAGATTTTGTCCTAATTTGTAATAAAAAAGCTCACTTTTTCGTTATGGGGTGGATTTGTTTTCTTAAGTTGATGGGCATGCGTCGTACCCCATAAAGGGAAAAAGAATTAATTTTCGAATATTTAACTATAATATACTAAATTTAGGAGGAGCTTATGAAAAGGATTTTATTGAAAAAAGCATTTTCCGCGTTATTATTGACCGCAGTTTTAACATTCTCATTTTCTACTGCTGCATTTGGAGAATCCGGAACTACCCAATCACTTAAAATGAACAATGTTCTTGAAAGGGTTGTGACGGTTGAAACAAAGGGTGAATTTGATCATGAAGAGACCCAGAATATGGTTGATCGTCTCTGGAGCATCCCAACTAATATATTGATCACCATGCATAAACAGAGAGTTCAGGTTAAACTGATTAATTTCCCTCTTACTGATTTGCCGGAGTATGAATATTTAAGGGGAACCGTTCCAAGGGGATGGGAACATACTCCATATACGTGGGATGATGCGCCAGGTGCAGGTGGGCAAACAGTTGTTGCTCGAATCGGTTACAGCTATAAAAAGATGCATAATTCTGTAAGCCTTGAGCTGCATGAAACAGCCCATTCCATTGATCGTTATGTATTTGACAATATTAGTTATTCGGATGAGTTTACTGAAATTCACGCTTTGGAGCATGATGATTTTAATGACAATCCATATTTCGATTACAAGGAAGAATATTTCGCCGAAGCCTGAGTTAGAAGAAAAAGCTCCATTAACTTATAAATTTATTAATGAGTTGCAGCGGAATATCCCATCGGAAAAGCATTCAAATAAGTAGAATTACAGAATTTTCCCATAATCATGGGATTCCTAAGTTATAGAAACGGAATTCAAAAAGGAGTACGGCAAGAATTCCTTCTTTTTGAGCCACTTAAAGAAAAGTCTTTTTATCCATTTAACGCTTGCTAGGTGTCAATATTTGTGCGAAAAAAGCTGTGATCAGTGATTTCCACTTGATGAAATATTTTATTTATGCCATAATTATTTTTTGTAATTTCAAGGTATATAATAGGATTTTCCTGGCCAGGGGAATCCTATTTTTTTGTTCTAAAAAGGGGGCACGCTCCATCGATATCAAGCTAATATTTTAGATTACTCCTAAACCAAAATTTTTCTTTTTTTAAATTGGTTGATAGTAAACAAGAAAGGTTGGCAAATTGCTAACCTTTTTTGTTTGTAGATTCTTAATTTTTGGTTATCAAACCAATAATAACCAAAATAATATCCTGTTTGAATTATTTCCCTTTAAAATATCCTATTATAGAAGCTATTTTGAACGTAAGTAATTTGTAATAAATGGGTAAGAAAAAAGAAATTTCCATTGTGTATGATAAAAATATAAAGAGGCGCGAAAGGCGGAACAGATATGACTTATATATGAAAAACAAAGCAGTAACAAGAGTGTTTCAAGGAAAATAAGTAATTTCTGTGGTTAACATTTATGTGGGAAAAGAGGGATTTACCCAGGACAGAATGACATTTGTAAAAATAATAATTATGAAGATGATTACGAATTCAATGTTGACCTTTTGTCATTGGTGGAGATGGTAGCTGTGTGGTTAATACGAAATAGCAAGCGACCACCTATACAATATGAATAGAGGAGAGGAATACCCTATGAAAACACGTAGTCAAATTACATTTGCAAGTCTTTCCCTTTTAATAGCTGGAAGTTCCCTGTTATACACAACGCCAACCTTAATTGTAAAAGCAGAACCTACTCAAAGTGTATCTAATTCGTTACAAACAAGTACTCAACAAGATCGTAATTCTGTCAAGCAAGCAATGCGAGATACATTGCAACTTGGATTCCCGGGGATACTTGCTAAAACTTCTGAGGGTGGAAAAACATGGAGTTATGCCGCTGGCGTAGCGGATCTGAGCAGTAAGAAACCAATGAAAACAGATTTTCGCTTTCGCATTGGTAGCGTGACGAAGACGTTCACTGCAACAGTTGTACTTCAATTAGCGGGAGAGAACCGCTTGAATCTAGACGACTCTATTGAAAAATGGTTGCCTGGTATCATTCAAGGAAACGGATATAATGATAAACAGATTACTATCGGGCAATTATTGAACCACACAAGTGGTATCGCTGAATACACAAGGTCAAAAGACTTTAATCTTATGGATACTAAAAAATCGTATACGGCTGAAGAACTAGTAAAGATGGGGATTTCTCTTCCACCAGGTTTTGCTCCAGGAAAGGGCTGGTCTTATTCAAACACAGGATACGTATTACTGGGTCTCCTTATTGAAAAAGTAACTGGAAACAGCTATGCGGAAGTGATTGAAAATCGGATTATTGAACCGCTTGAATTGTCGAATACATTCCTACCTGGCAATTCAAGCGTTATTCCAGGCACCAAGCATGCCCGTGGATATGTTCAACTGGACGGAGCAAGTGAGCTAAAAGACGTTACTTATTACAACCCAAGTATGGGTAGCTCGGCTGGAGATATGATTTCTACTGCTGACGACTTAAACAAATTCTTCTCTTACTTACTTGGAGGTAAATTACTGAAAGAACAGCAACTAAAACAAATGCTTACTACAGTTCCTACAGGAGAAGCTGAACTCGGGAGATATGGTCTTGGAATCTATGAAACTAAGCTTCCAAACGGTGTCTCAATATGGGGACACGGAGGTAGTATTCCAGGGTTTGTTACTTTTGTCGGAGGCACACTGGGAGGCAAGCATACATTGGCCGTCAATTTGAACTGCCTTAAAGCTGATAGTCCTGATCCTTTTAAAAATATTTTACTTGCTGAATTTAGCAAGTAGGCCAAAAGGAAGAACGGATAAATTTTATCATATTTTCATGGTTAAACAAATAAATGATGAAATCGATCACTTATCTAAGGAGGAAATTCCCTCATGAAAAATAAGCTAACTGGTGTGTTAGCCGCTTCATTAGCGCTAACTATGATCCTACCAACAGGGGCGAAAGCATTTTCTGACAGTAAGACTACAGTTGTATCTAACGAAGAAGTAGCTAGCCAAGAACTGAAGAAGATTGCAGCAGAGAAGGCTGAGCTACTCACGAAGTCCCATGGGACGACTAGCGTGCAGTATGCGCTAATTGATAATGGCAAACTTACTTTGTCGGGGCAGGCTGGAAAGAACGATATGGAAGGGGAACAGCCGCTAACCAAAGATACTCTATACGGGATTGGTTCAGTCAGTAAAATGTATGCAACAGCGGCTGTAATGAAATTGGTCGACGAAGGAAAAGTCGATTTGGATGCCCCTGTCGTCAACTATGTTCCTGATTTTAAGATGAAAGATGGGCGATACAAACGCATTACCCCGCGTATGTTGTTGAATCACTCCTCTGGTTTGCAAGGTTCCACGTTAAGTAATGCATTTTTATTTAACGATAATGATACCTATTCCCATGATTTCTTGTTGCAGCAATTGTCCAACCAGAGCCTGAAAGCAGACCCTGGCGCGTTCTCGGTATACTGCAATGATGGCTTTACGCTGGCCGAAATTTTGGTGGAAAGAGTCAGTGGTATGAGCTTTACCGAATTTCTACATCAACGGTTTACAGAACCCTTAAAGATGAATCATACAAGAACGCCGCAGGACAAATGGAGGGATGAAAAGCGGGCTGGACTTTATTTTCCGGCGTACCAAGGGCAGCTTCCAATTGAATCGGTGAATGTGATTGGTACGGGAGGGATCTCTTCCACTGCAGAAGATATGGTGCGATTCTCACAATTATTTATGGGACAGGGAAAAGGGATCCTCTCTGATAAGGTAGTCAAGGCGATGGAGCAAGAGGAATATAAAAAAGGAATGTGGCCGGGGGATGGAGATAATATTTTTAACTATGGTCTTGGCTGGGATAGTGTGAAACTATACCCATTCAGTGAATATGGGATAAAAGGCTTGGCTAAGGGCGGCGACACGGCACTGCAACATGCTATACTGGTCGTGCTTCCGGAACAGAAAATGGCAGCAGCTGTGTTGTCATCCGGTGGACGAAGCTCTACAAATCAACTGCTGGCAACTGAAGTGCTGCTCGCCGCACTTAAAGAGAGGGGTACAATTAAGAACATCAAGCCGAATAAATCTTTTGGCAAGCCGGTCAAGGTCAGGATGCCTCAAGACGTGGCAAAGAAAGCGGGCTTTTATGGCAATAGCGAAACTCATTTCAAAATTGAAATTACGAATAATGGAGAGCTGTTCTTACCATCTAATCGAGAAGAAAAATATGTATATACTGCGGATGGAAGCTTTATTAATGAGAAGGGTACTTCTAAGCTCAACTTCGTCACCGAGAAGAATGGAAGAATTTATTTGAGGGAGAGCACATATAAATCGACACCAGACTTAGGGCAAGGTGCGATGACTGACTATTTAGCCGAGAAACTAGAAGACAATGTGCTATCAAAGAAAACTGCTGCCGCATGGGCGAAGCGGGAAGGTGTCAAGTTCTATCTCGTGAATGAGAAATTTAGTTCTATTGAATATCTCGTACAACCGAAACTTATTACCACACAAATTACTCGTAAGGAAGGTCTGGCGGGCTATTGGGAGGGCAGAAAAATTACAGGTCCGAACACCGCGACGCATCAGCTCCAGATCCCCGTGATGAATGGCCGTGATACGACGGAAACGCATTTCTATACAGAAGGCGGCAATGAATATATGGAAATGGCCGGGTTGTTATACGTAAGTGGAACCAACGTAAAACCACTTGATGCAGGCCAATCATCCAAAGTTACGCTGCAAGCAAATGGGCATGCTAAATGGTTTACGATCCCGCAAGCGGCAGCAGGGAAAAGGATGACCGTGACATTGCCATCAAAGGGTGCGTTCGCGGTGTATGATGAGAATGGAGTATGCGTCAACTTTACCATCGTGAGCGGCAATAACAAAGTAAAACTGCCGAAGAACGGAACGGTTGTAATTGCTGGGGCACCGAACTCAGAATTTGCAATTACGTTGAACTAGGTACAATTCAAGATGGACTTCAACAAAACCAGTACGACATAGGAACGGTGTTTTGCTGGTTTTGTTTGTATTTACGTATTAACTTTAAGAAGAGAATTTCAACGAATAATATCGCGCTCAAACTCTGCAAAAACAGCTATCATACCAATTCTGGGCAATCATCATTTGCTCCATTAATCTTCTTGATGTAAATACGTTCGCAGCCGGTATTATGATGTACAAGCCCTATAGGATACAGGAATTATCCGAGGTGTTTCAGCTACTAAGTTTACCCCATATGGCAAACTCACACGTCAACAGGCTGCACTTATGTTAGAACGAACTTTAGAATATTTAGGTGTAGAAAAAGAGTCAAATATAGGGCCCTACCACATCTCCATCAAGCTAATATTTAGAGTACCCCAAAAACGAAAAAAAGCCATTTTCTGTCAAAAATACACGGAATTTTCATACTGGGGATTTTATAAAATTTTTAAATTGATGGCTATGGGATAATGATTTATCTTAGCTTGATGGGCATGTGGCGGTACCCAAATATTACTTAACATGGTAAAATAATATTTGGATGGGAGTCCAATACATATTATTAAAATTAAAATGGTTCAAGTCGGAGGAAGGCACCTTAGGGTGTCTTTTTTTTATTTTCAAAAGGACCTGCTCAATTAATGCGTTAAAACATAAAGTAAATTGAATCCATTAAAATACATGAGTGACCCCGTGTTTTCCCCTCTTATCTAAAGGAGGAACTATTATGGGCTTTGGTGGTAGTTGTGGCGGCTTTGCTGGAGGATTTGCTTTAGTAGTTGTATTATTTATTTTATTAATCATAGTTGGAGCTGCTTGCTTCTGCTAAAAAAACTATCAGAAAAGACACTCATATAAGAGTGTCTTTTCTTTAATTAATTTACATTAAATTAATTAAACCTAATAAATATATATAAAATGTAAATTAGGTGGGAACCTAGATATATTTGTGCTGTATCCTTAATAAGAAAATAGAAATTCCTTTGAATCAGGTCAGAAAGATAACGAGCGGAAAGCCGTTGCAAAATTTCTTAACAAATAAAAAGCTGTTTTCAAGTATGGAAAGTACCTTTTCAGTCTACAACTATTTTTTAAAACAAACATTAAAGTACAGAAAATCGGATGATTTGTCTCTAAATTATATCTAAACTTACAATTTCCCCAAAATGATATAGTGACTCTTATTAAGGGCTTTGGTGGTAGTTGTGGAGGATTTGCCTTAGTAGTTATATTATTTATTTTATTAATTATAGTTGGAGCTGCTTGCTTCTGCTAAAAAAACTATCAGAAAAGACACTCTTATATGGGTGTCTTTTCTTTATGGGGTACTGAAGGCAAAATGCAGATTTTATACGCTAAGGATATGCAGGATTTCATGCAGACTAAAAGAACGGTTTGAACTGCCAGATGCTGTTGTGACAGGAATGTATGAAATTTTGCATACAGAGAAGGGAACGGAAAGCTAGAAAACTATTGATATGAATGACTTTCTGGGATTTGGTTACTACTTATAATTGATGCGTTATGTTTACTTCACATGTATGGAATATACAGGGATTTAAAACTTGATATAGAACATAAAAAGAGGAGTTTATACTGTAAAAAAGGGGACATACATATGGAACTAGAATCCGGGATTAAAGCAATCGTTTTAGATTTAGATGGTACTTTATTAGATTCACAAAAGAAAGTGTCAGAAAGAAATAGAAAGGCTATACTGGCCTGTCTGAAGAAAGGAATAAAAGTTATTTTTGCTACGGCAAGGGCACCACGATCAGTTAAAGTTTTTCTTCCTCACGAACTTCAAAACATTGCAACTATGATTTACTACAATGGAGCTTTGATAGTAGATAACACATTGTGTTACAGACAACATTCCCCAATTGAATCAGCAATCACAGATGAAATTATAGAATTTGTTATTACTCACCAGGCTAATGCATGCCTCTCAGTTGAATCGGAAGATACATGGTACAGTAATAAAACATTGGATTACAACAAAACCATGAATGCAGTTGTAAATCCAAT
>NZ_JAEHBK010000056.1:0-15841 GCF_016483685.1 Bacillus cereus group sp. N8
GGTAATTTTGGTTGAATATGATATTCATAGAAAGTTAACATAACGCAATATTATTGGTAGCAAGGACAAGGAGGAACCCCCTACTCTCATAAGGGAACCTCCTTTTTTGTTCGATGGATCTATGCATTTTTTTATACATTCCTATTTTGGTGTGCCTTTTGGCCTCCCCATAGTTCCCTATGTCTCCCGATTTTTTGCATAAAATCTTGCATGCTCTTAGCGTGGGGTTTTTCCGAAATGCTGGCGGTACCTCATATAGATATAAATGTTAAATATGGGATTAATACACCAAATTAACTAAAAATAGTATATAATAAAAATATGATGGTTATCAATTTTATTTACCCCATGTTTTAAAGATAAGATGGAATTCTCCAATCTTATTTTTTTTTTTGTTTATTTAAGTATGTTTTCAAATAAGAGTAAAGCGACAAGGGAGTTTTTAACTAAAAGTGGATATAAAGACTTTAAATGATACGATAGAAAAGCGAAAAGAAGAATTGATTCAGTTGGTTATAAAATACGGGTTTAGTCACAAGAAAGTAATTCACGTTAGCCAGGAGCTAGATATTTTAATTTATCAGCTAATGAAAAAATCTAAAATAGAATCATATTAATGTAAGATAAAAAGGAACCCTTTTTATAAGGATTCCTTTTTGTCTTATTTATTGATTATTTAATCAAACTTTATTTTAAACCCATAATTGGAAATGCAAGTAAGGCTATGACCTGTTTTTACATGTATCTCGGCTGTACCCCAATAAGGGATAGTACCAACATTTCGCGAATTTCGTACGCTAAAGGATAACTGACTTTTTTATAAACAGTTCCATTATTGACTTTCGTTCTTTTTCTGTATATATGAAAAGACAGACCAAATAATTGCCATCATCACACCAAAGATAATGAACCCGTAAAATATATTTTTAACAGTTAACCAAAATACACTAGGTTGGCCGCTATCTCCATTGCTACCTTCGATCTTTTTATAAGTAGCAAGCTCCATTTCTTTCCCACCTTGCACTACGCTATACGAAAGAGTGTTGTCTTTTTGGGGTTCGAAATATACCTCTGTGATTCCTTCATTATAGATATGGTATACATCATCTTGAGCCACCTCTAAACGACCGTGCTTTTCTTTATAGTTTACGGTGTAAACTTGATTGTTTATGTTCAATTTTGCTTGGTCGTTATCCATAATTTTAATACTATACCGAGGTTGACCATCTGCACTATACTCTCCATAATAATCCGATTTGTTGTTCCAAAAAAACATGATGATAAGAGCTGCTAATAAACCAATAGATATGTATTTCTTGTTCAATTAAAAATCTCCCCCTAGATCAATCATGAATATCCTTTTTTATTAATAAATTATAATAATTAAATTGTATCATAATTCCAGAACAAAAATTATAAAAACCCGCATGAATACATAAGAAGCACGTACACTACCAATACCGAATTAATGAAAACATAGAATTCCAAAACATTAAAAATCTATTTTAGGAACGTTCTTAAAATATTAATACCTTTCGGTACATGCTTGTTTTCCCTCAAATAAATCACCAGTTTAGCACCTGTTTGTAAAGGTGTCAGTTTTTAAGATGCATTTCAAAAATGAATTTTTGAGGTTTTGGAACTAATACTTTATGTGATTTTTATAGTTCCAAAAGGTGTACCTTTTGAAGTGATGAGATGTATTTTAGGGGTATCAAAGTTTCTTAAGTTGATTGCATGTATAAGTGCTCTCTTTTTTAAAAAATATATATTAATAAAATCAGGTAATACTTTAGAAATTCTTTAAATTTATTTAACTTTACTTATCCTTATATATTATTTAATATATTTTAAGTAAAAGTATTGGATTTAATATTATTAAAGCGGAGGTTTACATGAGCAAAGGAAAGCCCAATAAAACAAAGAAAGATAAAGTTACTTTTAGATTAAACACACTGTTTTTTTGTGTGTTTTTACTATTTTCAACTATTATTCTTCAGTTAGGAAAAGTACAACTCGTTGATGGAGAATCTTATAAAAATATAGTTGAAAAACAAGAAAACGAAACCATTAGTGTCCCCGTTCCACGTGGACAGATTTTTGATCGAGAAGGTGAAAAGGTTGTTAACAATAACGCTATTCGTGTCATAACGTACACAAGAATGAAAGGTATACAATCCGATGATATTCTGAAAGTAGCTAAAGACCTTTCAAATATAATTGAAATATCCGAAGAAGATATAAATAAATTAACTGAAACAGATAGAAAAGATTTTTGGATGCAAATGAATAAAGAACAGGCCCAAAAAAAAATAACGAAACAAGACGAAGAAAAACTTATAGCAAAAAATATTGAGGGAAAAGGGTTTGATAATAAAATAGAAAAATTGAGACGAGAACGTGTCACTGATGAAGAACTAAGTAAATTAACGCCAGAAGACCTAAAAGTATTAGCTATTAAAAGTAAAATGAGTTCAGGATATCAAATGACACCTCAAGTTATAAAAAAGAACGCAACCGAGAAAGAATACGCAATAATAAGTGAGAATTTAGAAAGATTCCCAGGGGTAGATGCAACAACAGACTGGGATCGTAATTATGTAAATGGGGATTTATTCCGTTCGGTATTAGGAAATATTACAAGTGCTGAAGAAGGGCTTCCAAAAGAAAATTTAGACTCTTATTTAGTGCGTGGTTACAATCGTAATGATCGCATTGGAAAAAGTTATATTGAACAACGATATGAAGACGTATTACATGGAGAAAAAGCTGAAGTTCGAAATATTACTGACAAAGAAAAAAATATTACTCAAACAGAAATGATTTCCAACGGGAAGAACGGAAAAAATTTAACATTAACAATCAATATGAAATTACAGAAGCAGGTTGAAGAGATTATTGAAAAGCGTTTAAAAGAGTTTAAAGGTTCAGAACCACTATTAGACCGAGCGTTTGTTGTAATGATGGATCCAAAAACAGGTCAACTTTTATCCATGGCTGGAAAAAAATTAGTGAAAAAAGATGGGAATATAAAAGTAGAAGATTATGCTTTAGGTACATTGACTAGCTCTTATGAGCTTGGATCTACCGTAAAAGGAGCTACACTTTTAACAGGATTTGAGACAGGTTCCATAACGCCAGGAACATATTTTCATGATGCACCAATGCATTTTAAAGGAACAAAACCCAAAAAATCTTGGAAGGATTTTGGAAGTATTGATGACCTACGAGCGTTACAAGTTTCATCAAATGTTTACATGTTCAATACAGCTTTAAAAATTGCAGGCATAAATTATGTACCTAATAGATCATTAAATATTACAGCAGCTACATTTGATAAAATGAGATATTATTTTGGACAATTTGGTTTAGGTGTTCCAACAGGTATAGATTTACCAAATGAAGATATTGGACAAATGAGTAAAGAAAATTATCAGCCAGGTTTCTTACTAGATTTAGCTATTGGACAGTATGATACGTATTCACCATTGCAGTTAGCACAATACATATCTACTATTGCAAATGGGGGATATCGAATGAAACCACAGATTGTGCAAGAAATTCGAGAGCATACAGTGAAAGAAGAAGAGATTGGAAAAGTTGTACAATCCATGGAGCCAGTTGTATTGAACCGTGTAGATATGAAAAAAGAATATATTGATAGAGTACAAGAAGGTTTCAGAAGAGTATTTCAAGAAGGTGATGGAACAGGTGTGCATTATTTCCAAAAAGCTTCTTATAAACCGGCTGGTAAAACAGGAACAGCACAAACAGTTTATGGAGGAGATGATCCTGTTGGTAGAGATGAACAAGGGAAAAGAATCCGTTGTTATAATTTAACTTTAGCAGGATATGCTCCATATGATAACCCGGAAGTCGCATTTTCTGTTGTTGTACCATGGGTATATGATGATAAAGGTGGAATTAATTCAATGATTGGTAGAGACATTTTAGATGCATACTTTGAATTTAAAAAGGATACAGGGGATAATACCCCTTCTCAAACAAACTAAATAAAGCGAATGAAGATAATAAAAAAATGCCCCCTACATTAAAGCTTAGTAGGCGGCATTTTTTATGAAATTATTAATAAGGAATGGAACCATATGTTATCTGAAGAACAAGAATATCTTTAAACGCCGTTCCAACTTTGATACAAACTTTTAAACCTTGTAGTAACAAAGTCTTCTTTTTTTCTTCTGAAATTGCCAATTCTAATGTACTACTCCTAAATAATATTTAAAAAGCTAAGCCCATACATCGCAGCAACTGTAAAAATGACTGTCCATACTGCTAGACTGATCGTCATCCAACTTATGACGTGTGTCCGGTTAGATCCAAATGTTAAAGCTAATACGGCTGCAATATCAGTTCCTACGAGAATTGGAGCTAGAAGAGCCAAACCTGGAATACCATATCGTTCCCATATTTTTCTTGATCGGGTTTCTTTTTTAGAAGGTGTTGTTATACCTTTTTTTAGTTTTCTTGCTGCTTGCCATTTTGCATACTGTTTAAAGAAAAAACCGAGTAATAGAACCAAGATAAAATTTCCTGCAAATGCTGTTACTCCTACTGCAAATGGTTGTAATCCCCATGCGATACCAAGTGGTACAACGATTGATACATCCATCCATGGGGCAAAAGCTAAAAGAAATAACACTACATATTGCCATAATGCACCCGCATTTTGAGCCCACTCCACCATATTGTTTCATCCCCTTTGTTAAATACGATTTAAAATAAGAATAGTAGTTAACCAATAGACAATGTATTGACCTGCACCTAGTAAACCAATGCACAATAATGGAACAAAATTATGTTGAGAAAAGAGGAAGCAAATCCCTGCCGTTACTGGAAGCGCAATGCTATAGTAAATATACACACTTCGGCAAGCCTTATAGGTTACCCACTGCTGCCCTTCATCTATTTCACGAAATTCAGATGGTATAAAACCAAATAATCTAATCTTATCATAAGGATTCTTTCGGTTATAAATCCTTGTGAGAATGATCCATAAAAAAGTAACCGTCACTAAAATCCCGAAACATAACTTAGCTAAAATGACTTGTGTATTCATAAGAGAAAATAGTAAAAATGCAATAATCAACACCAATATACTGGCCCCTATAAGTGGAGATCTTAAAACCTGTTTTATCATAATCGTTCCTCCCCCTTTAAATAAAAAACCTCTTCTACGGTAACTTGAAATACAGCAGCTATTTTTAACGCCATAGTGACAGATGGAGAATAATCACCTTTTTCTATTAATCCAATTGTCTGCCTTGTGACCCCAATTGCATCGGCCAAGTCTTGCTGAGTCCATCTAAATCGTGCTCGTAATTCTCTAACTCTGTTTTCTAGCATCATAATTTCCCTTTCCTCATTTACAATTACTGTAATTGTAAATGATTACTAACATAATGTAAACAATCATTTGCATTATGTAATGAATAATTGCTAAATACGATATAAATTACCCCTAAGTTAAAAAGGGAGCCCACCCCATTGCCATCAAGTTAAGAAATTTTTTGTTCTCCAAAACCCCCAAAATGAACTAAATTCCCATAGACAACTGTAATGAGATAATTTTGTTATTTTGGGGGTATTATGAGTTCTTAAGTTGATGGCTATGTATGGTGACCCCTATTCATGCAAATTTGCACAAAATTGTCTTTGCTGATGGTACAATCAAAATCATGGAGGGATATTATGTTAATTTTTTATGTAATACCATTTTTTCTTATATCCGGTACTTCAATATTTTTATTTTTCATGTCTGTTTCACCAAAAATTAAGGCTAAAAATCTATCATTGATAATGATCTGTTTAGCGATAAATCTACTCACAATTCCAATTTCTTGTTTGGTAGGTTCGTTTGTTTCTTATACAAATGAGGCGGCAACAGAATTTACATATAATAATCCACTTTATTTTTGGAAAGGATTTTTCTTTATTCAAATAATACCGCTTTTCGTGCTATTTGTGGCTTTGATATGGTGGTTTATCCGTAAGGGCAAAGAAAAAATCGACACATAGAATTTTAAAATGACTTCCGCTAACGATAATTATGTAAATGAGCTGTCCATATGGGCAGCTTATTGTATTTTTTGCTTAGCGTGGGTTTTTTCAAAAATGCTGGCGATACCCCAGTTAGTAGAACAACTTCGGGAAAAGGATGTTCACTTTGCAATTTTAAATTTAGGAATTGATACAAGAACTCCAACGGGCAAGTTCTTCTTAACCGTCATGGCTGCCTTCAGTGAATTAGATCGTGAAATGATTAAAGAAAAACAACATGCGGGAATAAAGCTAGCAAAACAAAAAGGAGTATATAGAGGAAGAGTGAAGAAATACACAGATAAACATCCTGGCATGAACCATGCAATTGAATTACGAAAACATACCAATAAAACAATAAAGGAAATATGTCAGATTACAGGAGTGAGTCAGGCCGCTCTATATCGTAGATTAAAAGAACTTGAATAAAGTTTTTTATATTTGTAATTAAATCCCAGAGTTGCCCCTCATCCCTCGAATCGTTTCCGTACCCCTAGAAAGCTGATCTTCTCAAGTTATTAAAAAAAGTGTATAAACACGGAGAGGAAAATGCATATGATGTTTTATGAGGTTGTTTGCTTTTCGTGTAAAAATATATTCCGAATATACGAAGGAAGTGAAAAATATAAGCGATTTAAAGAGGAAACGAAAGGGGCATATTGTTGTGATGAATGTAGTCATAAAATTCAATTAGAAGCGATAAAACTTTTTTTAGGTAATTAAATTGGAATTCGGAAAAATATGTTAATATATATTTAATAAATTATCACTTATAACATACAAAATTAGGATTTTTAGAGAAGCGCAACAAAGAATGAGTACATACAGCTCCTATATTTGAGAAGGAGAAGTAATCATTTTAATAAAAATAGATTTGTAATTTCGCAAAGTATTAGCTAACAAGGGGCAATGAGAAAAAAATTTATTATGTATTACAACGACTGATATATTGAAATGTTAAAGTGGATTAATAGGGAGAATCATATGGAGAAATATTATGTTTATGAATCAAAGGTAAAAGTAGTAGGTGTATTACTTTTAATATTAGCAGTAGAAGCGATGTTTCTATTTATAGTAACACTTGCATTTTTATTAGAAGAGCTTAATTTTATAATAGGAATTTTATTTGCAGTTCTTGCATTAGTTGTATTAGTTGCACTTTGGAAAACCATTCAAAAGATTATTGCGAGGAAACCGGCCGTTATTTTAGAAATGGAATATATTACGATTATTAACAATCCTAAATATCCTGTAAAAATCGCTTTGAAGGATATATTCGGCCTTTTACCTTATGGAATCCAAGGGCAAAGGTTTTTAGGGATTGTAATGGAAGAGGAAATTGAGGATCGATATATCGCTTCTATACCAGCAAAGGGACAACGATTGTATCGAGTAAATAAACGTGCTGGATATATACCGTTTAATATTCATTTGAATTTATTAAAAATCGATGGAGAAGTATTGTTTGAGAAATTGCAAGAGTATAATTTAAGTTTTTTAGTTTATGAAGACGAAGTGAAATAGCGGTATATAAAATATAAAAAACTCTTCTTAAAGAAGAGTTTTGGGAATAAAGTCTTAATATGAGGTTAAAATAATAACTCCTTTAATTGATGAGTATGTATTGGGCTATAAAAAAACGGCAAGCTGGTGATATCCGCTTGCCGTTTTTTTATAGTTTTGTATGTATTTGTATCCCTTTTGCTTTTTCTTTTTCTTTTTCGCCTTTTACGCGTATGTAGTTCACCTTGAATCGAGAGATTCATGAAAAAACGTCATCCGTTCTAATTTGGCTTGCTTAGAAAGGATAACGTTAATGGGCATGTAGGGTGACCCCTTATTCCAGAGATGCTAACGAGTTTATTGAACAAGAAAAAAGGACTACCCCAGCGTCCCATTTTCACCAAAGACCCATTTACTTTAAACTATTGCACCCTTTGTATATCAACTATGATTTAACTTTCAAGTCTTTTTTTAAATAATAATGCTCAAAGTCTCTTCCTACATTATCTATACTGCCAAACACTTGATAACCATTCTTTTTATAAAAATCTAACGCTTGAAAACTTAAGGTATCTACTTTTATGAAATCGCACTTTTTATCTAAAGCAATTTTCTCTAGCTCTAATAATAATTTAGTCCCATACCCAGAGTGTCGAATGTCCTCATCTAATATAACAGTATAAATCTCCAGCCAATTCCAACATACCGCACTTAGTATTCCACCACGAACCTTGCCCTTTTCATCCTTAAGGAATAAATTGATTTCTTCATATCTACCTCCCAAATCTTTTGGGAAATGCTTTAAATTGAACCTGTAAAGTTCATCGTCAATATATTGTTTATCGTTATTATTTAATTCTTTACTAATATGTAGTGTCATTCAAAATCCCCCTCGTTCTCTCATCACTTAATACTCCATAACCCTCGTGGAAATCTTTTCTTTTCTTCGGCTAACCTGCACCCTTAACTCACATAAAGATTGCCAGAAATGAACAGAATAAATTTTCGTTATGGTGGCACTTCAAAATGTTAGCTTAATAGCCATGGGATGGTACTCAAAATAACAACCAGAAAAAAACTCTATACAGAGGCCTTTTTTCCTGGTATTTTTTTTGTAAATTGATATAAAGCGATTGCTCCTAAAATAACAAGTATTCCTTCAGGAACATCTAATAATACTGTTTTCCATGTTTCTGAAATTAATAATTCATTACCTGTAGAGGCTTTATAATATCCTTCTATATAGCCAATAGTAAACTGAATTACAGATAAAGAGACAAATAACCACAAACCAAGTCGAATTCCTTTTTTATTTTTAAACATATAACACCTCTTTAAATTAAGTAAACATAATATTAAAATTATTATATTAAATATCCATTTTTCTGTCAATTGTATTTGTAACTTGTCTAATTAGCGTACATCCCATCATTATCAAGCTAAAAAGAACGGGTTACTTCAAAATAATAAAAACGAGCATAATGCACAAAATTCCGCTCTGGGAGTAGTTGTATTTTCTTAGCTTGATGGCGGTGTGACGCTCCCCCATAATGAATATATTGTTTGATTGTTAGTATTTTCTATAGGAAATGAATCCAATCGAATGTTGTTTACGTACAATCATGACAAGAAAAAGAGCATCCTTAATATGTAAGGACGCTCTCTCTTTTATTTAAGAACAGAAGGCGAAGTCTTTTCTAACCATAAAATGCCATCATATTGTTCGATAGGAATCATGATTTCTTCTCGCTTTTTGTCCCCCCAGTAACTTGCTGCAGTTGGGGTAAACATCCATGACGTTTCTGGTCGATTACTTTCTCCTTTTAAGTTTACAAAGACATTTGGACTTCCAACGGTGCTTATTATTTTTTCTACACTTTGTTCTTCATGTTCGGTATGTACAGGAACAATTTCGTCAATTTCAGAGTTCCAGCTGCTCCCACTATACGCAAACAGTCCAATTGTGTACATTTGATTTTTAATACGCTGCGGAAGATAATCCATCATATTAGGGCCTACCAAATTGTATTGCTGCCACTTCGTATAGTCTAATATCATTTTCGAATTTTGTTTCCGAATATGATAATTATGTCCCCATACAATAATTTTTTTGTTTTTATATTGCATTTCAGTGAGCCATGCTAGGTTTTGAGCCATTTTTTGATCTCGGATATAATCAGCGTAGTCTCTAACATTAGTAGAGAAGATGCCACCTCTAAATTTCATATAAGCATCTAGATGTGTTTTAATCGCATCAATCCGTATATTGATTGATTTCTCAAGGAAATTCACATCATACGTAGGGTGAGGTGCAACTTGAGTCAATTCAGCTTTATGATTCTGAATAAAAGTTCCCACATTTTCAAACTTGTTGATAACAGGTTGTATTTCTATTTTATATTGATCATAGGGATATGTACCTTCATAACCATTGTAATACTTATCCAGTTTAATCAACTCTGTTACTGCTGCATCAAATTCAGATGCCACTTCAGGACTTAGTTTTTGCAACCAGTCTTTCGCATACGAGTGGAATGAAGATCTATAAAACAAATTCATATCAAAACCAGCTAATGTTAGTGGCTTTCCTTTTTCTTTTTGTTCTTTCATATAGGTAAACAATTGTTCAACTTCCTCTGTTTGCCATACACCGTATAAAGATTGTTTCATCGCTTCAGTAGCGGTTAGGTTATCAAAATTTTGTTGAACCGTACTTGCTTCTGCAAATCCTGATTCAAATGCAATCACATCATATCCCATTTCCTCATGTAAGTACTTGATCATACGTATTTTGGATTGATTCATTTCCTTCGCACCATGCGTACTTTCGCCAAGTACAACAATACGCTTGTCCTGTACGGCCTCTTTTAGAAATGATAAATCTTCTGTTGTTTGGGAATTTGCTTCATTTAATATTTTTGCATGTCCGTTTAACCATTCCTCCCATTTGGGTTGATCGACTGGTTTTTCCGCTGCAAATGCTACAGATGTGAAGGTAGTACAGGCAAGAAGCGTACTCATTAGCCCGGTTTTCCATTTATTACGCACAACAACGCCTCCGAGAATCATATTTTTAGAGATTGAATAGAATCTGTGACAAAAATTTACTGATATACCATCATTTATAATAATACATATACGGACCCTAAACAATATTAATATTCTAAAAATTAAAAATCTACTTCGTACATAATGAAGAAACCTTCTATATGGGGTCACCATACATCACCATCGAGCTAAGAAAAGCAAATACCCCAAGTACCATAAAATGGTATTCTTTCTAAACAAGCTAGATTAGAAAGAATACCGTTTTTTATGAATCTTTCGATTCAAAATAAACTACAATTATTTGCTGAAGAATTACATAAACATTTTACTCCTTCATTTTTATAAAATCTTGTTAGAACAACATATTATAGCTAGACATATTCACCTATGGTTTGATGCATAAGTGAATAACCAACAACAAATACATTTACACATGGCAAAAGTTATTTATGTCATAAAGTAAAATGAAAACGACTATTGGGTTCAAGAATCATCCTGGGAGTAAATACTATAATTTGAGTTTGGTAAGTGTATTTTAGAAATTTCAATTCCTTTAAAATCTATGAAAGACTTTTGTAACATTTATGAAAGTAATTTGAAAGATATTTATAATAAGATGAATATATCAAAGGTAATTTAACTTTATTTCACAGTAAAAGTATAAGCAATGTACAGTATAATTTCATTTTTGTAATCTTATAGAAACACTGAAAGAATAGGAGATATATCATGAATCGTATAAAAAAAATAATTCCCGCAGCATTTGTATTAAGTACAGCTTTATTTGTAGCACCAGGATTTTCTTCAGCGGATACTAATACCACAAACGTAGGAAGTGCTCCAGTAGTAATTAGTGCTCAAGAAGGAAAAGCACCTATGACGGCAGCTCAGGTTGCTAAAAATGGTACGCAACTTCCTTACATTCCTACAGGTCCTTATGAAGAATTCCCTAATGAATGGCATGTGTCTACAGAAGATGGAAAGTTAATTGATTATGTATATGTAGATGTTGTTGCTAAAAGTAATGGAGCAAGAGTTTATGGATTGAAAATAGATGCTAATTCTAAACATAAGATTTTAAAAGCTGATGGTACTTGGCTTAATGTTGGAGAAGAATATGAAAAAAAAGGTAACAAAGGAGACGTATTATATACAATAGCAATTCCTAAAACTGATCCAATTTTAGAAGATACTAAATTGAAAAAAGAAGTAAATTGGAAATTAATTGATTCAAATATAGTAGATAAAAATTCAGGTTATCATTGGAGCAAAGCAGTTACAAGTGGTATTTCGCATAATGTAACTGTAGGATTATCTTATACAATTGGGATGGAAGTAGGTCTTGAGGGGGTTGCAAAAGTAAATCAATCATTAACTGCAAGTTTTGGTTATGGTATTACTTTAAATTCAGAAAATACAGTTACAAAAACATTTGACTTTAATCCAAAGACTGATTATGCATATGATCAATATAGAACTGCATTATATCAACAGGTAGCAACATATTCAGTTATTCCAGGGGGAAAATTACAAAAATGGATGTCTGAACAAAATGGTGTTTGGGATAATCTTTTTGGTCAACTTGGTGAGGAATTTAAGGGTCTTACAAGTCCGACAGAATATAAAGTGAAAACCTCCGTTGACTATCCAGTAGATGTTTTAGTTGCACTTACTTCAAAATAATGTAAAAGCTAGCAAAATGCTAGCTTTTTTTTATTTCATCCATATAGGGTCACCATACATGCCTTAACTAAAGAGATTTTAATACCTTCAAATACAAGAAAACGTTATCCTTTCTAATAATCTTGTTTAGAAAGAATAACGTTTTTTTATACTTGGGCATAGTGAATATTTTTAACTTGATAGGCATGGGGTCCCGCCAAGGAAAAAAGGTCTTTGCGTGTGGTTTGTTTCCACACACTTAAATCTGTTGATTATATTTAAATGCTCCTGTAAAATTATACTAGTTTCCATTGATGCAAACGCTTTCGCAAAAAGGAATGTTAGTTTATAATCTACAATTAATCTTTATTTTATGGGAGGCAGGTGTAGTAGGGTGAAGGAATTTATTTAATTGCTATCATACTTTAGCTGTATAACGGCTAATATTTGTAAAAGGGGAAGTAGGGGATTTATAAATGATTGAAGTAAAGAATGTTACGAAAAGCTATAAGATTTTAGAGCGAAAGCCAGGTTTAATGGGTGCAATAAAAGCTTTAATAAAACGGAAATATTATGATAAGCAGGCAGTGCAACCGATTGCTTTTTCTGTTAAAAAAGGAGAAATGGTTGGATATATCGGATTCAACGGTGCTGGAAAGTCAACCACTATTAAGATGCTGTGTGGAATTTTAACTCCAGACACTGGTGAAATTAAGGTAAATGGAATTATTCCATACAAAAATAGGCAGGAAAATGCTAAAAATATTGGAGCTGTTTTTGGACAACGGACACAACTTGCTTGGGATATACCGGTGCGGGAGTCTTTCGAACTATTAAAACATGTTTATGAGATTCCAGAAACAAAATATCAGGAAATGTTGCATTTATTTGAAGATGTACTGGATCTCGGAACTTTAATGCCATTACCTGTTCGTCAGCTATCACTCGGACAAAAAATGCGTTGTGAGTTGGCTGCTGCTTTTCTTCATCAACCTTCTGTTGTATTCCTAGATGAACCTACAATTGGTTTAGATATTGATGTAAAGGAAAAAATACGTAGTTTTATTAAGGAAATGAATAAGAAATTGGACGCAACAGTTGTATTAACTACTCATGATATGCAGGACATAGAAGAGCTTTGCCAGCGAATTATTATTATTGATAAAGGATCTATTATTTATGATGGGGACTTACAAGATCTAAAAGATCGTTTTTCTTATAACCGCATCCTATCTTTAGAATTAGAAGAGCACACAATGTTTGAGATTCCTGTATCATTACAAAATTACATAGTGGTACAGAAGAATGAAGCAGAAAATGAATCTCGCGTAGAGTTAAGTTTTCACACAAAGACAGTTTCATCGGAATTTGTGCTTTCCGAACTTGCAAGGCACAATAAAATATCAGATTTGACGATTTCAAACCCTAAATTAGAGACAATTATTAAAGATCTTTATCAGCATGGAGGTGAGGAATCCCTTGAGGAAATATTGGGAAATGCTTAAAGTGCAGATAAAGCTAGATACCTCATATGCAGCGTGGTATTGGGCGGGTACATTTGCAATTATCGTTAAATTATGTACGTTGTATTATTTTTGGACTGCTGTATACGAGAATAAAGAGACTGTTGGAGCACTTTCACTATCTAATATGCTAACTTATATGGTTATAGCTTTGTTATTGGAACAATACGTATCTGGAGTAGGAATCAATTTAGCGAGAATGATTAAACAAGGTGATATAGCATTGGAACTTATGAAGCCATATCATTTGTTAGATAAACTTGTAGCGATGGATATAGGGCAAAAAATTTCTAATTCTATGCGTACAACGTTCCCTATGCTACTGTTTGCCGTCTGGTTTGTAGGAATTCAACTACCACAATCAATAGAGTCTTTTCTATTATTTACGGTAAGTGTAGTTTTAGGGATTTTAATTGGAACTCAACTAGATCTTATTATTGGTATATTAGCTTTTTGGACTGTTAATATATGGGGACTTCGACTTCTACGAGAGTCTGTTCTTCAATTTTGTTCCGGAGCACTTGTCCCATTATCGCTTTATCCACAATGGTTTCAAGAAATTAGTATGTTTTTGCCTTTTCAGTCTATGGTCTATATACCTGTTTCTATTTATACAGGTTCTATTTCAGGTACCCAGGCTTATACGGCAATTGTGACACAATTCATATGGTTAATCTTTATTACAGTACTTGTTAGATTTTTATGGACTTTAGCAATCCGAAAAATCACAATATTTGGGGGGTGATTGAATTGTTGCAAACTCTTAAACGATACTCATTCTTATACATTGTCTATTTTAAGCAACACTTAAAAGTTATGATGGAATATAAAGTAGACTTTTTAATAGGAATTTCTTCAGTCTTCATTCAACAATTTGCCGCTATCTTTTTTTTAAAAGTGGTATTTGATCATATTGAGACTTTGAAAGGGTGGAACTTTTATCAAATTCTCTTAATCTACGGTATTGCGTTTGCAGGAAGGGCAATCCATCACATTTTCTTTGATAATTTATGGACGATTGGATGGCAATACATTCGGACAGGAAATTTAGATCGTTTGCTAATCCGTCCTATTAACCCGCTGTTCCAAATTATAGCGGAGCGTGTTCAACAAGATGGAATAGGGCAACTAATAATAGGGGGAATGGTTCTTTATTATTCCATTAGTAATCTAGATATTGCAATTTCATTGGGAAATGTACTAATACTCATCATAATGATTATTTCAAGTGGTCTTATCTTTGTTGCATTAAATTTATTTTTTATAACATTTTCTTTTTGGATGACAGATAGTCTCCCTGTTGTATCAGCAGTATTCAATTTAAGTGATTTTTCGCGGTATCCGATTACAATTTATAATAAAGTTATCGCATTTATCTTAACGTTTATTATTCCTTACAGTTTCACATCCTTTTATCCAGCTGCCTTTTTCTTCGATAAGGGGTATAAATGGGTATCTTTGTGTACACCACTCGTTGCTATCATACTATGTTTCATTTCTTATCGTTTCTGGAAATATGGATTAAGTGCATTCACTAGTACAGGAAGTTAATCTTAAGGATTGTATGTAAGAAAGTCGGTTGGAAAAACAATTCGTTATATTTCTAATTAACATCGAGAGTTAATTCAGAAGGAGGTAAGCAATTGGAACTGAAAGGAACCAGTTGTATTATTTACGTATCAAACTGTAAGTCGGCATATGATTTGAGATAAATGTTGTTTGGGCTAGTAGTGATAAATTTTCACATAAGGAGTCTAGTTATGGAGAAACATATATTAGAAGATTATTGTTGAAATCAGCCTGGAGCAATTACATGTTATAAAAATTAAAAGGAGCAGTACCACATGCCCAACAACTTAAGAAAAATAAACGCCCCCAAAACGAAAAAAATGAGCTGACTCCTCAGAGTAACTACCTGTTGAGAATGAAAATTTTCGTTTAGGGGTTACTTCAAAACCTTAGCTTGATGGCGATGTGGTGCTACCCCACATCCATCAACTTAAGGATTTAGACTATTCTTGAAGGTGAAAGCACGTTACTATTCTCTT